>NZ_NRSH01000150.1 GCF_016584055.1 Halorhodospira neutriphila | reverse complement strand
TGCCCCCGCGGCCGGGCCCCGCTAGCGCAAGGGCGAAGGCGCCCGGCCCGGCAGCCGGCGGCCGATCCCGGCCAGCCGGCTGCGCAGCGGCCGGATCCCGATCAGGAGCAGCACCCCGAGGGCCGCCCCCTTAAGCGGCATCGGCACCAGCTCCGCGGCGGCGGCCGCCTCGCCGAGTGCCGGCGCGCCGCCGGCCAGGGCGTCGGTGATCAGCCCCGCCACGAGGGCGCAGGCGACGATCGCCGCCAGGTAGATGGCCGTCGCCGCGCTCCCGAGCTCGCGGCGGAGCACCGCCAGGGTCGCCGCGCTGGTGATCGGCCCGGCGATGAGCAGCACCAGCACCGTCCCCGGCGAGACCCCGGCGGCCAGCAGGCCGGCGGCCACGGGGGTCACGGCGGTGGCGCACAGGTAGAGGGGGACGCCGACGAAGGCGACGGCGAGCATGGCGAGCGGCCCGCTCCCCCACTGCGCCAGCGTCCCTACCGGTACCAGCGTCAGCAGGGCGCCGGCGACGAGCAGGCCGAGCAGCAGCCAGAGGCCGATATCGTCGATGAGCTCGGTGACCGCCTGCCACGCGGCAGCCCAGCGCCCCTGGACCGGGCCGGAGCAGGTGCCCCCCTCGCAGGCGTCCCCGCCCTCGGCCGGCTCGGCACCGCTGCAGCCGTCGGTGCAGCCGCAGGAGCCGTCCGCGGCCTCGGGCTCGGCCCAGGGCGGCGCCGGGCTGCCCCACCCCACCGCCAGGCCCGCGGCGACGGCGGTGGCCACCGCCGCGCAGAGCCGCGCCGCGGCCATGAAGGGGCCGAGCAGGGCGTAGGTCAGGGCCACCGAGTCGACCCCGACCCCCGGCGTCCCCACCAGGAAGGCCGTCGACGCCCCGCGGGAGGCGCCGGCGCGGTGCAGGGCCAGGGCGGTGGGGATCGCCCCGCAGGAGCACAGCGGCAGCGGCGCGCCGATCACCGCCCCGCGCACAACCGGGGCGATCCCGTCGCCGCCGAGCCAGCGCTGCAGCCGCTCCTGGGGCACGAGGGCCTGGACCAGGCCGGCCACGGCGAAGCCGAGGAGCAGCCAGGGCGCCGCCGTCAGCGCCAGCTCCAGGGTGTTCATAGCGAGTGCACCGATATCCATGGGTAGATTGTCGCACTAATTCGCTGCCCTGCAGAATAGGTGGCCGAATCGCGACGAGAAGAGGGGGAGACCCATGGCACGCCGGGCGAGAGTGGTCATCATCGGCGCGGGCACCGCGGGGCTCACCGCCCTGGCCGAGGCGCGGCGCTGGACCGAGGACGTGCTGCTCATCCAGCACGGCCCCTACGGCACCACCTGCGCCCGGGTCGGGTGCATGCCGTCCAAGGCGCTGCTCGCCGTCGCCCACGGCCGCCGCGCCCTGCGCCACCTCGAGGCGGCGGGCCTGCGCGGCGTCGAGGGGGCCGAGGTCGACCACGCCGCGCTCATGGGGCACGTCCGCGCCCACCGCGACCGGCTCAGCGCCGGCCCCGCCCGGCAGGCCCAGGGGCTCGGCGAGCGCAGCCTCTACGGCCGGCCGCGCTTCATCGACCCCCACACCCTGGAGCTCGACGGCGAGCGCATCGAGGCCGAGGCCACCATCATCGCCACGGGCACCGAGCCCGTCGTCCCTGAGCCGTGGCGGGCCCTGGGGGACCGCGTGGCCACCTCGGAGACCTTCTTCGAGCGCACCCACCTCGGCCGCCGGGCCGCTGTCGTCGGCCTCGGGCCCATCGGCGTCGAGCTCGGCCAGGGCCTGGCCGAGCTCGGCGTCGAGGTCCACGCCTTCCAGCGCGGTGAGCGCGTCGCCGGGCTCAGCGACCCGGTTGTCAACGACGCCCTCCTCGACGCCCTGCGCGGCGAGATGGCCGTGACCACCGGCGCCACCGTCGAGCTGGAGGACGCCGGCGCGGCCGGGGTCCGGGTGCGCGCCGGCGAGGCGGCCGTCGAGGTCGACTGGGTGCTCGCCGCCCTCGGCCGCCGGCCGAGCCTCGACGGCCTCGGCCTCGACGCCCTGCCCGGCGCCCTCGACGGCAGCGGGGCCCCCGCCCTGGATCCGCAGACCCTGCGCCTCGGCGACCTGCCCATCTTCCTCGCCGGGGACGTCAGCGGGCAGCGGCCGCTGATGCACGAGGCCGCCGACGAGGGGCGCCTCGCCGCCTACCACGCCCTCCACGCCGCCCCCGAGCCCCTGGAGCGGCGCACGCCCCTGGGGATCGTCTTCACCGCGCCGCAGGCCGCCCGGGTCGGGCTCGGCTGGCGGGAGCTACCCGAGGACGGCTGGGTCCAGGGCAGCGCCGACTTCGGCCGCCAGTCCCGGGCGCAGCTCGAGGGGCGCAATGAGGGACGGCTGCACCTCTACGCCGACGCCGGCAGCGGGCGGCTGCTCGGCGCCGAGATGGCCACCCCCGACGGCGAGCACCTCGCCCACCTGCTGGCCTGGTCCATCCAGCGCGGGGCGACCCTCGACGAGCTCCTGGAGATGCCCTACTACCACCCGTGCACCGAGGAGGGGCTGCGCACCGCGGTGCAGTCGGCGCGCAAGCAGCTCGGTCCGCGCCGCCCGCAGCCCGACCTGCCGAGGCGCCCCGGCGGCGCCCCGGGCTAGCGGCGCACCAGCCGCACCGCCTCCTCCCACCGGCCGTGGTGCTGCGGCCAGCGCTTCGGCGCCTCCGGCGGCCACCGCCAGCGCTCCGGGCTGAACAGGGCCTCCATGGCCGGCAGCGAGCAGTGGTAGGGCGGCCCGCCCTCGCGGCCGGTCTGGAGGAACTGCGCCAGCAGCGCCCCGCCGGGGCGCAGCCACTCGTGGAGGCGGCGCTCGTAGGTCGGCCAGTCGGCGGGGTCGAGGGCGCACAGGCAGGTCTGCTCGTAGACGGCGTCGAAGGCCTGGGCCGGCTCCCAGCGGAGCAGGTCCGCCTGCACCACCTCGGCCCCCGCCCCGGACGACGCCAGGAGCCCCCGGAGGCGCTCGCAGGCCGCGGCGGCGATGTCGACGGCGGAGACCTGGAAGCCCGCCCGGGCCAGCGCCACCACCTCGTAGCCGCTGCCCGCCCCGGGCACCAGGATCCACCCGCCGGGCACGGCGCCGGCCTCGAGCCAGTGCTCCAGGGCGGGGCTCACCCCGCCGCGGTCCCAGCCGGTGCGCCCCTCCCGCCAGCGGGCCTCCCAGTCGGCGCGGCGCGCGTGCTCATCCCCGCTCACCGGGCGCGCCTCCGGGGACTACCGTACGGGGCTCCCGTCAGCGGCTGCATACGCCTCCCTCCTCTTCTCATCCCGGCCAGCGTAGCCCACCAGAGGCGCGGCGCGCCGGCAACAGGCGGGGAGGCCCACCGGGTCGGGCGTTGCCGGATCCCGATGACCCGCCTATCATCACCCCCATGCTGCTTACGGTATTGAGCGTCTCCGCCACGCTGCTGTCGCTGCTGCTGCTCCTGCTCGCCGGGCACTACGCCCGCCACGCCGGCGGGCTCAACGCCGCCCTCGCCCGGGACTTCGGCTACTGGCAGCGGGGCGCGGCCGCCTTCTTCGCCATCGGGGCGCTGCCGCAGCTCATCGCCCGCCCGGAGCTGGAGATGGCGGCCGCCATCCACCGCGGCCTCTCGGCCCTGGTCCCGCTGCTGCTCCTGCTCGGGGCGGTGTGCTTCGGCGCCGGCCTCCACAAGCTCATCCCGGCCCTGAAGCGCTACCGCGCCCAGCGCGAGCAGGCGCAGCGCCAGCAGCAGATCGCCCGGCGCGGCGGGCCGTACCCGCAGCTCTCGGCGGAGGTCGTGGAGAGCATCCGCCAGTGCGCGCCGGAGATGACGCTCCAGGCCGACCGCTACGACGCGGCCGGGCGCCACGCCAACCTCGTCATCGACTCCGAGGAGGAGCAGCAGCGCTACGTCGTCTACGCCCTCCCCCGGGAGCACCTGCTGCCCGACGGCGACAACGGCCCGGTCAACCCCAACGCCGTCCAGCAGGCCGTCGAGGTCGCCCAGGGCCTCGAGGGCCGGCCGATCCTCTGGGCGCCGCTCTCCCCCCAAGGCAGCCCCGTGGGCTACTACGCCCCCGGCGAGACGGCCGAGCCGCGCCCCTACATCATCGAGGGCAAGGACGTCCACCTCGCCGAGCTCGCCAAGAAGTTCGACCTGGTCGCCCGCTCCGAGCGCCGCCGCCGGGAGGCGCGCGAGGCCGAGCGCCGCGCCAAGGAGGACGATCCGCGCTCCCACATCCCGATCCGCACGGAGACCCGCGCCGAGGTCGCCAAGCAGCGCCACGACCGCGACAGCTGGGAGCGCTTCAACATCCTCGCCCCCCGCCACCCGCATATCATCGATGTCATCCGCCGGCGCACCGGCGATCTCTGCGACCGCTGCCTGCAGCAGGTGGTGCCGGAGGACAACGGCAAGGTCGTGGTCACGGACCACGACCACATCTGCAAGAACGAGGCCTCGGTGCGGATCGCCCTCGACGGCAGCCAGCAGGGGGCGGCGCAGACCATGCCCGACTGCAGCCAGTGCCACTACGAGACCCCGGAGCTCTACGAGTCGTGCCTGTCGCGGCTGACCTGGGTCCACCGGGGCGAGTGCCCCGACGCCGAGGAGGACGCCGAGCGCGACGCCGAGTTCGACCGCCGCGAGAAGCTCGCCGAGCTCGGCCGCTCACTCCACCAGTAGCCCGGCGACCGTCTCCCGCAGGGCCGCCAGCGCCGCCCGCCGCCCCGCCACGCCGAGCCGCTCGGCCGTCTCCGCCCAGCCCCGATGCTGGAGCGCC
>NZ_NRSH01000149.1 GCF_016584055.1 Halorhodospira neutriphila | reverse complement strand
GGCGGTGTTCCGGGGGGTCAACCAGCTCAGCCTCGATGCCAAGGGGCGGGTCGTCCTCCCCGCCCGGTATCGCGACCGGCTCCTGAGCCACTGCAGCGGCGAGATCGTCGCGACCATCGACTACCGCGACCGCTGCCTCGCCCTCTACCCGCTCCCGGAGTGGGAGGCCATCGAGCGTAAGCTCGTCGAGCTGCCGGACCTGCAGGCGAGCGCGAAGCGGCTCAAGCGGCTGCTGATCGGCCACGCCCACGAGCTCCAGGTCGACGGCAACGGCCGCGCCCTCCTGCCGCAGCCCCTCCGCGAGTACGCCGGCCTCGAGAAGCGGGTCGTGCTCATCGGCCAGGGCAACAAGTTCGAGCTCTGGGACCAGCCGCTCTGGGAGCAGCAGCGCGCGGAGTGGCTCCAGGCGGCGGCCGCGGAGGATGCCGAGCTGCCCGAGGAGCTCGAGAGCCTGGCCCTGTAGCGGAGGAAAAGAGGGGCGTGAACGGAGCAGCCGAGGATCCAACCACCGAGCGGGAGCCGCTCCCCGCGGGCGAGCACTACCCCGTGCTCCGCGACGCGGTGCTCGAGGGGTTGGCGATCGCCCCCGAGGGCCGCTATGTGGACGCGACCTACGGCCGCGGCGGCCACGCGCACGCCGTCCTGGAGCGGCTGGCCGGGGGGGCGCTGATCGCCGCCGACCGCGACCCGGAGGCGCTCGAGTACGCCCGCGAGCACCTCGGCGGCGATCCCCGCTGCCGGGTCCTCCGCGCCCGCCTCGCCGAGCTCCCGGAGCGGCTGCGCCAGTGGGGGCTGGCCGGGGAGATCGACGGGCTGCTCGTCGACCTCGGCGTCTCCTCGCCGCAGCTCGAGGCGCCGGGCCGCGGCTTCTCGTTCCGCCACGACGGCCCGCTGGATATGCGCATGGACCCCGAGGCGGGCGAGCCGGCGGCGCAGCTGCTGCAGCGCCTCTCCGTGCGGGAGCTGGCCGGGCTGCTGCGCCGCTACGGCGAGGAGCGCCAGGCCGGCCGGATCGCCAAGGCGATCGTCGCCGAGCGGGAGGCGGGGCGCCCGCTCCAGCGGACCCGGGCGCTCGCCGAGCTCGTCGACCGGGTGGTGGGCGGCCGCGCGCCGGGGCGCCACCACCCGGCGACCAAGACGTTCCAGGCGCTGCGGATCGCCGTCAACGACGAGCTCGGCGAGCTCGACCGCCTGCTCGAGGGCGTGATCGACCTGCTCAGGCCCGGGGGGCGGCTCGCGGCGATCAGCTTCCACTCCCTGGAGGATCGGCGCGTCAAGCGCTTCATCCGCGACGCCTCGAGCGTCGGGGATCTGCCGCCGGGGGTGCCGATCCCGCCCGAGGGGCGGCGGCCGCGGCTGCGGCCGATCGGCGGGGCGCAGCGGGCCGGCGCGGCCGAGCGGGACGCCAACCCGCGCGCCCGCAGCGCGGTCCTGCGCGTCGCGGAACGGCTGCCGTGAGCCGTCAGCACGCCATCCAGGCCGCCCTGGTCGCGGCGGTGTTCGCCACCGCGGTGGCGGTGGTGGCGGTGCAGCACCAGCACCGCAAGGCCTTCATCACCCTGCAGGAGGAGATCGAGCGGGGCGACCGCCTGCGGGAGGAGTGGAGCATGCTGCAGCTCGAGCAGGAGGCCTGGGCCGGGCACAGCCGCCTCGAGCGCCTCGCCCGCGAGGAGCTGGGCATGGTGCTGCCCGAGCGCGACGCCATCGTGATCCTGAAGCTGCCGTGAGGCCGGTGCCGTGACCCGCAGCGCCCACCGCAACCGCCCGCCCGAGACGCCGCCGCGCTGGCGGCTGCTCACCGTCGTGGCGGTCGTCGGCCTGGTCGCCTGCGCCGTGCTCGCCCGGGCCGTCGAGCTGCAGGTCATCGACCGCGACTTCCTGCGCGAGGAGGCCGCGGAGCGCCACCTGCGCACGGTCTCCATGCCCGCCCACCGGGGGGTCATCACCGACCGCAGCGGCGAGATCCTGGCGATCAGCTCGCCGGTCGAGTCGGCGTGGGCCCACCCCGGCAAGCTCCTCGGCCACCCCCAGACCATCGACCAGCTCGCCCGGATCCTCGAGCGCCCCGCCGGCGAGCTCCACCGCTACCTCGAGCAGCGCCGGGAGCGGGAGTTCGTCTACCTGCGCCGCCACCTCGCGCCGCGCCGGGCCGAGCAGGTCCAGGCGCTCCACGCCCCCGGCGTCGAGCTGCAGCGCGAGTTCCGCCGCTTCTACCCCGCCGGCGAGGTCACCGCGCAGCTGATCGGCATCACCGATATCGACGGCCGCGGGCTCGAGGGGGTCGAGCGCGCCTTCAACGACACCCTGCGGGGGCGCTCGGGGGCCAAGCGGGTGCTGCGCGACCGCCTCGGCCGGACCATCAAGGACGTCGCCCTGCTCCAGGAGCCGCGCCCGGGCGAGCGGCTGACCCTGGCGCTGGACCGGCGCATCCAGTACCACAGCTACCGGGCGCTCAAGCGGGCAGTCCAGCGCCACGGCGCCCGCGCCGGCACCGCCGTGGTGCTGGACGCGGCCACCGGCGAGCTGCTCGCCCTGGTGAACCAGCCCTCCTACAACCCCAACGCCCGCAGCACCCCGAGCGACGACGAGAGCCACCGGAACCGGGGGGCCGCGGCCACCTACGAGCCCGGCTCCGTGATCAAGCCCTTCACGGTGGCCTCGGCCCTGCGCAGCGGGAGCGTGGCGATGGGCGAGACCATCGATACCGCGCCGGGGACCTTCCGCGTCGCGGGCCATACGGTGCGGGACGTCCGCAACTACGGCCGCCTGAAGGTGACGGGCGTCATCCGCAAGTCGAGCAACGTCGGCGCCGCCAAGATCGCCCTGCGCACGCCGCCGCGCGCCCTCTGGCAGACCCTGCAGGACTTCGGCTTCGGCGCCCCCACGGGGAGCCGGCTGCCGACGGAGGCCTCCGGGTACGTCGACCCCGCGCCGCCGCGCCGCCGGGTCGAGCGCGCGACCCTGGCCTACGGCTACGGCATCGCCGCCACCCCCCTGCAGCTGGCCCGCGCCTATGCGGCCATCGCCAACGACGGCGTGCTCCGCCCGGTCTCCCTGCTCGCGCGGCAGGCCCCGGCGGAGGGCTACCGGGTGCTCGACGCCGAGATCGCCGGCCGCCTCCAGGGGATGCTCGAGGCGGTCGTCAGCCCCGGCGGCACGGGGCACCGCGCCGCCGTCGCCGGCTACCGGGTCGCCGGCAAGACCGGGACCGTGCGCAAGGTGGGCCCCGACGGCTACGCCGAGCGCAAGTACGTCGCGCTGTTCGCCGGCTTCGCCCCGGTCTCCGACCCGCGCTTCGTGATCGTGGTGCTCATCGACGAGCCGACCGGCGAGGCCTACTACGGCGGCCAGATCGCCGCCCCGGTCTTCTCGCAGATCATGGCGGAGGCCCTGCGCATGCGCAACGTCCCCCCGGACCAGCCGGAGGGCTCGGGGGTGCCGGTGATCGCCGTCGGGGAGGAGCCGTGAGCGCCGCCGTCTACGGCAGCGAGGGGGTCTCCCTGGCCTGGCTGCTCGAGCCGTGGCGGCCCGCCCTGGGGCTCGAGCAGCGCGTGACGGGGGCGAGTGCTGACAGCCGCCGCGTCGTGCCGGGGGATCTCTTCCTGGCCCTGGCCGGCGGGCGCGAGCACGGCCTGGCGCACTGCGCGGCGGCGATCCGGGCGGGGGCCGCCGCGGTGGCCTGGGACCCCGAGGCGCCCGGCCCGGCTGCCCCGGAGCCGCCACCGACGGGCGAGGTGCCGGTGGTGGCGGTGCCGGGGCTGCAGCGCCACCTCGGCGCCGTGGCCGCCCGCCTCTACGGCGAGCCCTCGCAGGGGCTGGAGGTGGTCGCCGTCACCGGCACCGACGGCAAGACCTCGGTCAGCCACTTCACCGCGCAGCTGCTCAGCGAGCCCGGCGCCCCCTGCGGCGTCGTCGGCACCCTTGGCCACGGGGTGCCGGGCCGGCTCCGCGCCGGGGGGCTGACGACCCCGGACGCGGCGGGGCTGCAGCGGGCCCTCGCCGAGTGCCGGGCCGAGGGCTGCCGCGGGGTGGCCCTGGAGGCCTCCTCCCACGCCCTCGACCAGGGGCGGCTCGGGGGGACGGCCGTGGACGTCGCCGTGCTGACCCACCTGGGGCGCGACCACCTCGACTACCACGGCTCGGCGGAGGCGTACGCCGACGCCAAGGGGCGGCTCTTCGAGCTGCCGAGCTTGCGGGCGCAGGTGCTCAACGCCGACGACCCCTTCGGCCGGCGCCTGCAGGAGCGGGCGGCGGGGCCGGTCTTCACCTACAGCCTCGAGGGGCAGGCCGAGGCCGGCCTGCAGGCCGAGTCGATCGCCCCCGCCGCCGACGGCCTCGAGCTCGTGCTGCGGGCCGGGCAGCGCCGCCACCGCCTGCGCCTGCCGCTGATCGGGCGCTTCAACGCGGCCAACGCCCTGGCGGCGGCGGCCGCGGCCACGGCCCTGGGGCGGCCCGTGGAGGCCGTGCTCGAGCGCCTCGCCGGCCTCGCCCCGGTGCCGGGGCGCATGGAGCGCCTCACCGCCCCCGGGGCGCCGCTGGTGGTCGTGGACTACGCCCACACCCCCGGCGCCCTGGAGCAGGCCCTGCAGGCGGTGCGCGCCCACACCGCCGGCCGGCTGACCGTGGTCTTCGGCTGCGGCGGCGAGCGGGACCCGGGCAAGCGCCCCCTGATGGGGGGGGCCGCGGCCCGCTACGCCGACCGGGTCGTGCTGACCGACGACAATCCGCGCGGCGAGCCGCCGGCGGCGATCCGCGCTGCGATCCGCGCCGGCGCGGCCGACGCTGCCGGGGCGGTCGAGGAGGTCGCCGGCCGGGCGGCGGCGATCGCCGCCGCCAT
>NZ_NRSH01000148.1 GCF_016584055.1 Halorhodospira neutriphila | reverse complement strand
GGCCTAGGCGGCGCCGGCGGCGCAGCGCTCCGGCGGGGGCGGCGGCGCCGGCGAGCAGGTCCCCGACGCCCCGGCGGACTTCGACGACGACATCCCGTTCTAAGGTCTAGCGTAGAGCTCGGCGAGGGGCAGCGGGGCTACACTATCGGCGACGGCCTGTGCGCGAGTAGCGCCGTCTCTTGGAGGGAGCAGGAGTAACTCATGAAGGTGACCATCTTCGGCAGCGGCTACGTGGGGCTCGTCACCGGCGCGTGCTTCGCCGATGCCGGCAACGACGTTGTCTGCGTCGACATCAACGCCGAGCGCGTCGAGCAGCTCCAGCGCGGCGAGGTCCCGATCTACGAGCCGGGCCTCGACGACATGGTGAGCTTCAACCACGACGAGGGGCGGCTGCGCTTCACCACCGACCCGGCCGAGGGGGTGCGCCACGGGCTCTTCCAGTTCATCGCCGTGGGCACGCCCGCCGACGAGGACGGCTCGGCGGACCTGCAGCACGTGCTCAGCGTCGCCCGCACCATCGGCGACCACATGGACGACTACCGGGTCGTGGTCGGCAAGTCGACGGTGCCGGTGGGCACCGCCGACCGCGTGCGCGCGGCCGTCGCCGAGCAGCTCGCCGCCCGCGGCGAGCGCATCGAGTTCGACGTCGTCTCCAACCCCGAGTTCCTCAAGGAGGGGGCGGCCATCGAGGACTTCGTCAAGCCGGAGCGGATCATCGTCGGCACCGACAACCCGCGCACCGGCGAGCTGATGAAGGCGCTCTACGCCCCCTTCAACCGCAGCCACGACCGGCTCATCACCATGGACATCCGCTCGGCGGAGCTGACCAAGTACGCCTCCAACGCCATGCTGGCGACGAAGATCAGCTTCATGAACGAGCTCTCCAACATGGCCGAGCGCCTCGGCGCCGATGTCGAGCAGATCCGCCTGGGCATGGGCTCGGACCCGCGCATCGGCTACCACTTCATCTACCCGGGCTGCGGCTACGGCGGCTCCTGCTTCCCCAAGGACGTCCAGGCCCTGACCCGCACCGGCCACGACTACGGCTACCGCCCGGAGCTGCTCGAGGCCGTCGAGAGCGTCAACCGGCGCCAGAAGCAGGTCCTGGCGGAGCGGATCCGCGAGCACTTCGGCGGTGACCTGGGGGGTCGGACCTTCGCCCTCTGGGGGCTGGCCTTCAAGCCCAACACCGACGACATGCGCGAGGCCCCGAGCCGCGTGATCATGGAGGCGCTCTGGGAGGCCGGCGCCGCGGTCCAGGCCTACGACCCCGAGGCCATGGACGAGGCCGAGCGGATCTACGGCCGCCGCGACGACCTGCAGCTGTGCGACAACCTCTACGACGCCGTGGAGGACGCCGACGCCCTCGTCGTCTGCACGGAGTGGCAGGTCTTCCGCAGCCCGGACTTCGAGCGCATTCGCGACGCCCTGCGCTACCCCGTGGTCTTCGACGGCCGCAACGTCTACCCCCCGGCCATGATGGAGGCGCTCGGGTTCACCTACTACGGCATGGGCCGCGGCGAGAGCATCCGCCGCTAGGAGGGGGCACCCTGCTGTCGCGAGCTCGCGGACAAGGGAGGACGGCATGCCGGGAGTGCTGAGCCGCTCGGCGGCGTGGCGGGCCCTCGCTGCCGCCGCCCGGGAGGGCGGGCCGAGCGTCGCCGAGCTCCTCGACCAGGATCCGCAGCGCTTCGAGCGCTACAGCCTCGCCCTCGACGACCTGCTCGTCGACCTCTCGCGCCACCCCCTCACCGAGCCGGTGTGGCGCCAGCTCCTCGCGCTCGCCGACGAGCGCGATCTCGCCGGCCGCATCGAGGCCCTGTTCACCGGCGAGCCGGTGAACGCCTCCGAGGGCCGCCCGGCGCTGCACACCGCCCTGCGCCGGCCGCCGGGCGAGGCGCTGACGGTGGGCGGCGAGGACGTCGCCGCCGCCGTCCACCGCGAGCTCGAGCGCCTCGAGGCGCTGGTCGAGGCCCTCCGCGCCGGCCGCTGGCGCGGCTACGACGGCCGGCCGATCCGGCATATCGTCCATATCGGCATCGGCGGCTCGGAGTGCGGGATGACCCTGGGCTGCGAGGCCCTGGCCGCCGAGGGGGGCGGCGGGCCGGCCGTGCATATCGTCTCCGGCGTCGACGGCCGGGAGCTCGCCGAGGCGTGGCGGCGGATCGACCCGGCGGCGGCGGTGTTCGTCGTCGCCTCGAAGTCCTTCACCACCCAAGAGACCCTCACCAACGCCCGCACGGCCTGGGCGTGGCTGGCCGAGGCGGCGGGCCGCGAGGTGCCCGAGCAGTTCGTCGGCGTCTCGGCCGACGAGGCCGCCATGGCCCGCTTCGGCATCCCCGAGGGGCAGCGGCTGCGCATCGGGGAGTGGGTCGGGGGGCGCTACTCGCTGCCCTCGGCCATGGGCCTGCCGGTGGCCGCCGCCATCGGCACGGCGGCCTTCCGCGAGCTGCTGCGCGGCATGCACGACATGGACCGCCACTTCCGCACGGCGCCCTGGGCCGAGAACCTCCCCGCCGTGCTCGGCCTGCTCGGCGTCTGGCAGATCAGCGCCCGCGGGGTGGGCAGCCACGTCGTGCTGCCGTACCACCCGGGGCTGCGGCGGCTGCCCGCCTACCTCCAGCAGCTCGACATGGAGAGCCTCGGCAAGTCGGTCACCCAGGACGGCACGCCGGTGGCCACCCCGACGGGCGCCGCCTGCTGGGGCGAGGTGGGCGGCAACGCCCAGCACTCCTTCTTCCAGTGGCTCCACCAGGGCACGGGGCGGGCGCTCGCCGAGCTGATCGTCCCCCTCGACGAGGCGGCGTGCCCCGCGGCCCACCGGGGCCTGACCCTGGCCAACGCCCTCGGCCAGGCCCAGGCGCTGGCCCACGGCCACACCCCGGCGGCGGGCGAGCCGGCCGCCGCCCACCGCGCCTACCCGGGCAGCCGCCCGGTGACCCTGATCCTCTTCCGCCGGCTCGACCCGTACAGCCTCGGCCGGCTGATCGCCCTCCACGAGCACCGCGTCTTCGTGCAGGCGAGCCTGTGGGGCATCAACCCCTTCGACCAGTGGGGCGTGGAGCTCGGCAAGCAGGCCGCCAAGGCGCTGATCCCCGCCGCCCGCGGCGAGGGGCCGCCGCCGGCGGAGGCCGACGCCGCCACCCGCGGCGCGCTGGCGTGGGCGCGCCGCTGGCAGGGCTGAGCCGCCGGGCGCGCCCCTGATTTTCTTTGGAAAAGTTTTGGAAACTTGACGGCCTCTCCGCTAGGATCCCACCTTACTGATCCGGGTATCGCGGCGTAGGGGCTCAGGATGACCACCGAGGAGGTACTCGACCTCGAGGGGCTCGTCGAGGGGGCGGGCGGCGACGAGGCCCTGGCAGGGAGGCTGCTCGCCCGCTTCCAGCAGGACCTTCCGGCCCGCCTGGAGCAGCTGCGCACCGCCCTGGCGACGGAGGACGCCGAGGCGGCGCACCGCTGCGCCCACTCGCTCAAGGGCAGCCTGGCCACCATCCGCGCCCACCAGGCCCACGAGGCCGCGCAGCGGCTCGACGAGGCGGCCCGGCAGGGCGCATTGGCGGCCGCGCGCCGCGAGCTCCCCGCCCTGGAGGCGGCGGCGGGGCGCCTCGGCGCGGCGATCGAGGAGCGGCTCGCCGACTCGGCGTAGGGGGCTGGCTGAACGCCCCCGCAGCCGGCGGCGTTCAGCCGGCCGGGGTAGTTGCCGATACGCCCCAAAGGGCGCAGACTGGCTCCGGGGAAAGCCGGGCAAAGAGTAAGCGTATATGGCGACCGAGACCCAGCGCGTCGACCTCGGCGAGCAGCTCGATATCACCGTCGTCGGCTCGCTCAAGCCGACCCTGGCGGCGGCCCTGGACGGCGCACAGCCGGTGGAGCTCGACGGCGGGCGGCTGCAGCGCGCCGATACCGCCGGGATCCAGCTCCTGCTGGCCTTCACCCGGGCGGCGGCGGAGGGCCCCGGCTGGCGCTGGGCGCAGGGGGCGCTGCCGCCGGCCGTCGCGGAGGCGGCGGGGCGGCTCGGCCTGGTCGAGGCGCTCAGCGCCGGCGCCACCCCGGACACCCCGTAGTGTAGCAACAGGGTTTGAGGAGGACATGGCCAAGATCCTTGCAGTGGACGACTCGGCCTCGATGCGCCAGATGGTCACCTACACGCTCAAGCAGCAGGACCACGAGGTCACCGAGGCGGTGGACGGGCAGGACGCCCTGAGCAAGGCGAAGGGGGGGCGCTTCGATGCGGTGATCACCGACGTCAACATGCCCAAGATGGACGGCATCACCCTGGTCAAGGAGCTGCGCGCGCTGCCCGCCTTCAAGTTCACCCCCATCCTGCTGCTGACCACCGAGTCGGCCCCGGAGAAGAAGCAGGAGGGCAAGCAGGCGGGGGCCACCGGCTGGCTGGTCAAGCCCTTCGACCCGGACCAGCTGGTCAACACCCTCAAGAAGGTGGTGCGCTAGGCGGCCGCACTCGCGCCAGGGGGCGAGCATGAGCGTCGATCTCAACCAGTTCCTGCAGACCTTCTTCGAGGAGAGCTTCGAGGGTCTGGAGACCATGGAGTCCGGGCTGCTGGCCCTCGACTCCCAGCAGCCCGACCCGGATACCCTGCACAACGTCTTCCGCGCCGCCCACTCCATCAAGGGGGGCGCGGGGACCTTCGGGCTGACCGCGATCTCGGACTTCACCCACCGCATGGAGACCCTTCTCGACCGGCTGCGCGACGGCGAGCAGGCGGTCACGGCCGAGACGGTCAACGCCCTGCTCGCCGGGGTCGACTGCCTGCGCGGCATGCTCGAGGCCATCCAGGCGGGCCGGGAGGTCGACGCCGAGGCCCTCCAGAGCGCCCAGGCGCGGCTCGATGCCCAGCTCGGCCAGGGTGGCCAGGGTGGCCAGGGTGGCG
>NZ_NRSH01000147.1 GCF_016584055.1 Halorhodospira neutriphila | reverse complement strand
GCCGTGACGCCGTGGGCCACCCACACCGCCGAGGCCTACGCCCAGCAGGCGGCGAGCACCGGCATCTCGCTGTCGCGGTAGAGGCGGCCGAGGGCGAGAACGGCGCCGAGGAAGAGCGCCGCCGGGATGACGACGCCGAGGTAGCGCAGGATCTGCAGCCCCATGAGCACGGCGACGGCGCCGCCGGGGAGCTGGCCGCTGGCGGCCTCGGCGAGGTAGTCGATGAGCTCGTTGGCCGAGAGCACGGCGAAGAGGATCGCCAGGACCGCGAGGGCGGCCCACGCCGCCTCGCGCACCAGATAGCGGTCGATGAGGCTCAGCCCGATCGTCATCGGTCTCCCTGGGAGGTGGCTCGAGAAACCCGCGCCTTTGGTAGACTAGGGCCCGCTGCACGCGCTCGGCCCGGGACAGCGCAGCCGAGCATACCCCAGCGACCGCCCAGTGACGAGGAGGCCCGCGGCGGCCCGTGACACGCGTGGACTTCTACATACTCGCCGGCGCCGACGCCGCCGAGCGCGAGCGCCTCGCCTGCCGGCTCGCCGAGAAGGCCTATGAGCGCGGCCACCGGGCGCTGCTGCTCGCCGCCGACGAGGCGCAGTGCCAGCGGCTCGACGCCCTGCTCTGGACCTTCCGCCAGGGCAGCTTCGTCCCCCACGCCCGCCTCACCGAGCGCGAGGGGGAGCCCATCGCCGTCGGCACCGAGGAGCACGGCGAGGACGAGGTGCTGATCAACCTCTCCGACGCGACGCCGGCGAGCTGGTCCCGGCGCGAGCGCCTCGCCGAGATCGTCGACCAGCGCCCGGAGGTGCTGCAGGCCAGCCGGCAGCGCTACCGGCAGTACCGGGAGGCCGGCGCCGAGGCGCACACCCACCACCTCGAGCAGGGCAAGGGCCGATGAGCGCCGAGGACGCGCCGCAGCCGCCGCCGCTGTTCGATGTGGTCATCCCGGGCGAGCAGGTCCGCAAGGAGAACGGCCCCTGGCTGCACCCGCGGCCGGGCGAGGCCGACGAGCCGCCGGGCGCGCGCCGCCCGGGCGTGGACGAGGCCGCGCTGGCGGAGCGCTTCCGGGACGAGCTCGAGCGCCGGCTGCCCGAGGCGCTCGAGCAGGCGCAGCGCCCCGTCCGCCGGGCGGTCGACGACGCCTTCCGCGAGGCGGTGAGCGCGGCCCGCCGCCCCGCCGAACAAGATTCCGACTAACGATCGAGGCCCCGATGGAGAAGACCTACGACCCGAACGCCATCGAGACCCGGCTCTACGAGTTCTGGGAGCAGGCCGGCCACTTCAGGCCCGCCGGCGAGGGCGAGCCGTACTGCATCATGATCCCGCCGCCGAACGTCACCGGCACCCTGCACATGGGCCACGCCTTCCAGGACACGGTGATGGACGCCCTCGTCCGCTACCACCGCATGGCGGGCTACAACACCCTCTGGCAGCCCGGCACCGACCACGCCGGGATCGCCACGCAGATGGTCGTCGAGCGCCAGCTCGAGGGCGAGGGGGTGAGCCGCCACGAGCTCGGCCGCGAGCGCTTCCTCGAGCGCGTCTGGCAGTGGAAGGCGGAGTCCGGCGGCACCATCCAGAACCAGCTGCGCCGCATGGGCGCCTCGGTGGACTGGAGCCGCGAGCGCTTCACCATGGACGAGGGGCTCTCCGAGGCGGTCACCGAGGTCTTCGTGCGCCTCTACGAGGACGAGCTCATCTACCGCGGCGAGCGCCTGGTCAACTGGGATCCCGTCCTGCGCACGGCGGTCTCCGACCTGGAGGTGGCCTCCGAGGAGGAGGAGGGCCACATCTGGCACATGGAGTACCCCCTCGCCGACGGCGACGGCTCGGTCACCGTCGCCACCACGCGGCCGGAGACCATGCTCGGCGACACCGCCGTGGCCGTGAACCCCGAGGACGAGCGCTACACCCACCTCATCGGCCGGCGCGTGCGGCTGCCGCTGGTCGGCCGCGAGATCCCCATCATCGGCGACGACTACGTCGACCCGAGCTTCGGCAGCGGCTGCCTGAAGATCACCCCCGCCCACGACTTCAACGACTTCGCCGTCGGCGAGCGCCACGGCCTGCCGCGGATCAACGTCCTCACCGAGGACGCCCACATCAACGACAGCGCCCCGGAGCGCTACCGCGGCCTCGACCGCTACGCCGCGCGCGAGCAGATCGTCGCCGACCTCGACGCCGAGCGCCTCCTCGCCCGCGTCGAGAAGCACCGCCTGATGGTCCCCCGGGGCGACCGCAGCGGCGCCGCCATCGAGCCGTACCTGACCTGGCAGTGGTTCGTGCGCGCCGAGCCGCTGGCCCGGCCGGCCATGGCGGCCGTCGAGGAGGGGCGCATCCGCTTCATCCCCGGCAACTGGGAGAAGACCTACTTCGAGTGGCTGCGCAACATCGAGGACTGGTGCATCTCCCGGCAGATCTGGTGGGGGCACCGCATCCCGGCCTGGTACGACGAGCGGGGCAACGTCTACGTCGGCCGCTGCGAGGACGAGGTCCGGCGGCGCCACGGCCTCGGCCCGGAGACCGCCCTGAGCCGCGACGAGGACGTCCTCGACACCTGGTTCTCCTCGGCCCTGTGGCCCTTCTCGACGCTGGGCTGGCCGCAGCAGACCGAGGCGCTGCGCGCCTTCTACCCCACCTCGGTGCTGGTCACCGGCTTCGACATCATCTTCTTCTGGGTCGCCCGGATGATCATGATGGGCCTGTACTTCATGGGCGACGTGCCCTTCCGCGAGGTCTACATCCACGGCCTGGTCCGGGACCCGGAGGGGCAGAAGATGTCCAAGTCGAAGGGCAACGTCCTCGACCCGCTGGACATCGTCGACGGCATCGACCTCGAGTCGCTGGTCGCCAAGCGCACCGCCGACATGATGCAGCCGCAGCTCGCCGAGCGCATCGAGGCGATGACCCGGCGCCACTACCCGCAGGGCATCAAGGCCCACGGCACCGACGCCCTGCGCTTCACCTTCGCCTCGCTGGCGACCACCGGCCGCGACGTGGTCTTCGACCTCGGCCGCGTCGAGGGCTACCGCAACTTCTGCAACAAGCTCTGGAACGCCGCCCGCTACGTGCTCATGAACACCGAGGGGCAGGACTGCGGCGCGGCCGGGGAGGCCGTCGAGCTCGGCGCCGCCGAGCGCTGGATCCGCTCGCGGCTCGAGCGGACCGTCGCCACCGTCCGCCAGGCCTACGCCGACTACCGCCTCGACGTCGCCGCCCAGGCGATCTACGAGTTCACCTGGGACGAGTACTGCGACTGGTACCTGGAGCTGTCCAAGCCCGCCCTGCGCGAGGGCAGCGAGGCCCAGGCCCGCGGCACCCGGCAGACCCTGATCCGGGTCCTCGAGGAGCTGCTGCGCCTGGCCCACCCGCTGATGCCGTTCATCACCGAGGCCATCTGGCAGCGCGCCGCCCCCGTGGCCGGCATCGCCGGCGAGACGGTCATGCGCCAGCCCTACCCGCAGCCCGACGAGGCGCGCCGCGACGCCGAGGCCGAGGCGGAGATCGCCTGGCTGCAGCGGGTCATCCTCGGCGTCCGGCGCATCCGCGGCGAGATGGACATCTCGCCGAGCCGCCCGGTGCCGGTGCTGCTCGGCAACGTCAGCCCCACCGACCGCCAGCGCCTGGAGCGCCACCGCGCCTTCCTCACCGCCCTCGCCCGGCTGGAGTCGGTGCAGATCCTCGACGACGAGGCGGACGCGCCGGAGTCGGCCCTCGCCCTCGCCGGCGACATGGAGGTGCGGGTGCCCATGGCCGGGCTCGTCGACAAGGAGGCCGAGCTGGCCCGCCTGGGCAAGGAGCGCGCCCGGCTCGAGGGCGAGATCGAGCGCGCCGAGCAGAAGCTCGCCAACGAGGGCTTCCGGGCCAAGGCGCCGGCGGCAGTGGTGGACAAGGAGCGGGCCAAGCTCGCCGAGGTGCGCGAGGCCCTCGAGCGCGTCGCCGAGCAGGAGGCGCGCATCCGCTCCCTCTAGGCGGGGCGCGGCGGCGGGAGGCCGGCTAGACGACCCGCGCCATGATCAGGGCGTCCTCCCGCCCGCTCGCCCCGGGGTAGTAGCCGGGGCGGCGGCCCACCTCGTTGAAGCCGTAGCGCTGGTAGAGCCGGCAGGCCGGGCCGTTGGAGGGGCGCACCTCGAGGAAGAGCGTCTCCATGCCGCGCCCCCGGGCGCGCTCGAGGGCCGTCTCGAGCAGCAGCCCCCCGAGCCCGCGGCGCTGCCGGCCGGGGTCCACGACGAGGTTGAGGATATGCGCCTCGCCGACGCCGAAGTCGAGGAAGAGGTAGGCCTCGGGGCGCCCGTCGGCGTAGACGAGGCCGGTGTAGCCGGCGGCGAGGCAGTCGCGGAAGATCCGCTCGCTCCACGGGTAGTCGTAGGCGCGGCGCTCGATGGCGAGCACCGCCGGCACGTCGGCCCCGCGCATCGCCCGTACGCGGGGGCCGGCCGGGCCGGCTACAGGGCCCCGCGGATCCGCTTCAGATCCTGCCATGCCTTCGCCTTCTCGCCGGGGGAGCGGAGCAGGTAGGCCGGATGGTAGGTCACCCACACCGGGATCCCGGTATCCGCGTAGGTGTGGGCGCGCCCGCGCAGCTTGCCCAGCGGCGTGCTGGTCTCGAGCAGCTGCTGCGCCGCCACGCGGCCGAGGGCGGCGATGGCGCGCGGCTGCAGGAGCTCGAGCTGGCGGCGCAGGTACGGCGCGCAGGCGGCCACCTCGTCGGGGCGCGGATCGCGGTTGCCCGGCGGCCGGCACTTGACGATGTTGCAGATGTAGACGCCGCCGCGCTCCCGGCCGCGGCCGATGGCCGCGAGCATGGCGTCGAGGAGCTGCCCGGCGCGGCCGACGAACGGCTCCCCGCGGCGGTCCTCCTCGGCCCCGGGCCCCTCGCCGACGACCACCAGGTCGGCCCCGCGGTCGCCGGCGCCGAAGACGGTGCGGTTACGCCCCTCGCAGAGCCGGCAGCGCCGGCACCCGGCCACCGCCTGCTCCAGGTCCTCCCAGCCGAGCC
>NZ_NRSH01000146.1 GCF_016584055.1 Halorhodospira neutriphila | reverse complement strand
GCCCTCCCGCTCGCCCGGGCCGGATCCGGCCCGCCACGCCCCACCGCCGGGGCGCCACCCGCCAGGGGATCACGCCCTAGCGAGCTGCTCCCGCGCCGCCATCACGTAGGCGTAGATATCCGCGACGTCGCGGGCCACGGGCTCGATATCGTACTGCTGCGCGAAGGCGAGCGCCGCGCGCGCCATCTCCTCGCGCATCGGCTCATCGGCGAGCAGCCGGGCCGCCCGCTGCGCCCAGGCGCGCCGGTTCTCCGGCGTCTTGAAGCCGGTCACCCCGTCGCGCACCACGTCGTCGATCCCGCTCGAGCGCACGGCCACCACCGGCAGCCCGGCGGCCATGGCCTCGAGGATCACCATCCCCTGCGTCTCCGACTTCGAGGCGAAGAGGAAGGCGTCGCCCAGGGCGTAGTAGACCGGGATCTCCTCCGGCGCCACCGCGCCGGGCAGCTGGACCGTCCCCGCCAGCCCCAGCTCCTCGATCCGCCCCTGCAGCCGGGCGCGGTCCTGCCCCTCGCCGACGATCAGCACCCGGAACGGCGCCTGCGCCTGCTGGTGCAGGGCAGCGACCCCCTCGAGCATGAAGTCGAGGTTCTTCTCCTTGGTCAGCCGCGAGACGCTGACCAGCACCCGCTCCCCCTCGCCGATGCCCAGCCGCCGGCGCAGGCGCGCCACCGCCGCGGCGTCGACGCCCTGGAAGCGCTGGTAGTCGATGCCCGTGGGCTGGACGAAGATGTCGCTGCGCACCCCGACGAGGCGCAGGTACTCCTCGGCGGACTGGGTCGGCACGATCACGGCGTCGCACTTGTTGGCGAAGCGCTTGACCAGGGCGTGGGAGATCAGGTTGCGGAACAGCGGCCCCGGCAGCGCCACGTAGTGGGCGTAGTGCTCGAGGCGCGTGTGGTAGGTGTAGACCACCGGCACCCGCCAGCGCCGGCCGAGCAGCAGGCCCAGGGAGCCGAGCCAGAAGGGGTGGTGGACGTGGACGACGTCCGGGCGGAAGCGGCGCAGCTCCCGCCACAGGCGGCCGGCGAGGAGGTTGGCGACGCGGAACTCGCGCTGCTCGCCGAAGGCGAGCAGGGAGGGAGCCCGGACGACTTGCTCCTCGTGCTCCGTGCCGGCCCCGTAGCGCGGGGCGAAGATCCGCACGGTGTGCCCGAGCCCCCGCAGGCCGCGCCGGAGCCGGTCGATGGACAGCGGGACCCCGCCGATGAACGGCAGGTAGTTGTTGGTGAACATCGCCACGCGCAGGGGGCGGCCGCGGTAGGGCGTGGGGTCGACGTCGAAGTCCGGGTAGTAGTCGCGCTCCTTGAAGACCAGCGCGTAGAGCCAGATGGCCACGATGCACAGGGCGCTGACCAGGAGGATAAAGTTCGGGTAGCCGACGTAGACCAGCGAGTGGACGAAGAGCCACAGGCTCTCCACCGTCTTGAGGACCGGGTGCTGGCCGATGTCGAGCGGTACGGGCTCGATGGCCACCCCCGCCGGCGAGACCCTGACCCGCACGTAGTGGTAGTAGCTGGTCTCGTTGTTGAGCACCAGCCCCCCCGCGCCGCCGGTGGTCACGTAGGCCGTGCCCCCCCGCTCTTGGCGGGAGTAGACCGGCAGGTTCGCCGAGAAGACCGCGTCGACCCCGTGGCGGCGGAACAGCGCCAGCAGGCGCTCGCGGAAGGGGCCCTGCGGGAGGTAGTGGTCCGCCCAGTCGAAGAGGGTCTCCTGCTCGACCCGCAGCAGGGGGCGGCCGATGAAGGCGAAGGCGCGCTCGGCCGGCGAGCTCGCGAGCTCCTCGGCCAGCCACAGCCGCTGCCAGGCGGAGGAGGAGTGCCCCGTGCCGTCGAGGAAGAGGAAGTGGCTGCCGCCGGCCCGGAAGGAGAAGAAGTGGGGCCCGAAGTGGTCGTAGAAGCGGAAGCTGCCGAGGTTCTCCGCCTCGTGCTCGCCGAAGGTCAGCAGGTACGGGACCTCCAGGCGGCGCAGGGCCCCGTAGAGCGCCCGGTACTTCCCCTCCCCGCCGCTGCTCACCGCGTTGCCCGCCGAGACGACGAAGTCGACATCGGCCTCGTTGAGCATGGGCACGATCTTGCGCTCGAAGACCCCTACCGAGTTGTTGATATTGCCGACGACGGCGAAGCTGTACGACGGCTCGCCGGCGATCCGCGAGCGGATCTGCTCGACCTGCTCGGCGTGGGCGACCTCCAGGTCCTCCTCGAGGAAGTTCAGGTACAGCTTGTAGCCGACGAGCACGGCGACGATGAGCACATTGGCGTAGAGGAGCAGCCGGAGCAGCCGGTCCTTACCCACGTTCGCCCTCCCGGCCGGAGGAGAGCTCCGCCAGCGTGACGAAGACGCCGACGCCCATCCCCAGGAAGATGGTCAAAAAGCGCCACGCCAGCGTGACCAGCACCAGGTGCTCGGCGCTGACCATCCCCGCGAAGAAGTGGCCGAAGACCCCCTCGGCGATCCCCGAGGCGCCCGGCGTCGGCGAGCAGTACATCACGAAGGTGGTCACCACCAGCAGCGCGAGGACGGTCCCGTAGTCGACGGCGTAGCCGAGCCCCCAGAGCAGCAGCGCCGGGAAGGAGAACAGGCTCAGCAGGAAGACGGCGGTGAAGAGCACCGAGAGCAGGATATCCCGCGGCGGCCCGGCGAGGTAGCTCCGGAAGCCGTCGCGGAAGCGCACCAGCTCCCGGCGCACGCGGAGCCGCCAGCGCCGCCGGCGGGGCTCCCCGAGCAGGCGGGCCCGCCGCAGGCCGGCGAGCAGCGCCTCGACGGGCACCAGCAGCCACCGGGTGCGCAGCACGGCCACGGCGAAGAAGCCGAGGTAGAGCGCGGCGAAGGCGGACAGGTACGGCAGCAGCTGGCGGTCCACCAGCTCGCCGTCGAAGATCTCCATGCCGTAGAGCACGGCGGGGGTGGCCGCGAAGATGAAGGCCACGGCGAGCAGCGTGCGCACCGTCGTCGCCGCCGTCGCCGTGCCGATCGGCACCCCCTGGCGGCGCAGGAACCAGATCTGGGCGAAGCCGCCGCCCGTGGCCATGGGCGTGATATTGGAGAAGAGCAGGTTGATGAAGACCAGCCGCACCCCCTGGCGCAGGGGCACGGGGCAGCCGAGGGCGCGCATCGTGAAGTACAGCCGCAGCCCGTCGGCGGCGAAGTAGACCAGCAGCAGCGCCGCGACGGCCGCCAGCAGGCGGCCGTCGAGGAGCCGGGCGTCGAGGGCGAGCTCACGGCCGGCGAACTCGGCGTAGATCGCCCACGTCCCCGCCCCGCTCAGGGCCAGGAAGAGCGCGGCGAACAGGAGCAGGCGCAGCGGCCGGAACGCCGCCACCGCGTCCCTGAGGCGGCCCCCCCGCCGGTGCCGCGGTATCGGTGTGGTCTCGTCCATCCAGGCGGCAGCCTGCACCCGGGCTATAAACCCGACAGCATACCATCCATCAGCCTGTCAGGGGGCAGCCTTGCCCGGAGCGCACCGCGCGCAGCCCCCTCGGTGCGCAGACCGCCCGCCGGGGCTACGCGCCGCCCGGCTCGCCGGCAGCCGCCACGGGCGGCCCCCCGCCGGCGGCGGGCATCAGCCGGGGGCGTCGCGCCCTACCGGCTGCACTGGTGGCTCAGGCCCTCGGCCTGGTCCAGGCGCGGGTGGCCGTCGCGCAGCGCCTCGCGCAGCCGGCCGGTGCCGTCGTCGCGGCCGTCGAGATCCTGGAGGGTGGCGGCGACGGCGTGGGTCGCGGCGAGGACGTCGCCGGTGTGGCCGGCCTCCGAGATGGTGTGCATGTTGCGGATGGGCATGCCGATGGAGGCGGCGGCGCAGTCGACGCTGGCCAGGACGCCGGCCATGCCGTCGGTGCCGGTATCGCGCCCGGCCACGTCGCGCTGGAAGGGGATCCCCTGCTCGCCGGCGACGCGCTGGATGACGGCGTTGAGCTGCTCGCTGGCGATGGCGCCGCAGCTGAAGGTGAAGCCCTCGCCCATGGCCAGCGGCTGGAAGCGCTTGTCGCTGACCCCCGGCGCGGCGGCGTAGTCCTGGTTGACGTCCACGGCGATCAGGGCGTCGGGCTCGAGCTCGCCGGCGAAGACGCGGCTGCCGAAGCGGCCGATCTCCTCGTAGCTGGCCATGGCGAAGAGCAGCCGGATGTTGCGCGGCCCGCCCGCCTCGGCGACCAGCCGCGCCGCCTCGGCGGTGACGAAGCACCCCAGCCCGTTGTCGAGGTAGGCGCCGTAGAAGGTATCCGGGCTGAAGCCGCGGCGGATGGGGCGATCGAGCAGGATGGGGTCGCCCGGCCGGATCCCGAGGGCCTCCACCTGCTTCTTCTTCTCCTCGCCGTGGATCTGCAGCTCCAGGTAGAGCTGCTCCTTCTTGACGCCCTTGTCCCCGCGGCGCACGGCCTCCTCGGCGAAGTGGATGGCGCCCAGGGCCTCCACCGTGCCGCCCTCGAGGCGCCGGTACTGCCCCGGGCTCTCCGGGTCCTCGCTGAAGAGGACGACCTCGTGGCCGATGAGCGTGCCGGGCAGGAAGGAGTCGCTGTCCACCCAGACCTTGCCGTCCTCGCCGATGCTGCGCACCTGCAGCCGGATCTTGTCGGCGTGGCCGACCACCATCGCCGTGAACATCTCGTCCTGCCCGGGGTGGGTATCGAGGACGATCCCCGCGTGGCCGAGGAACTGGTGGATATGCCAGCCCTGCGGGGCGAAGGACTCGAGGTACGGCTTGAGCACGCCGTAGGTCATCGCCCCCTCGAGGCCGACGGGGCTCGGCGCGGCCAGGATCTCGCGCATGCGCGCGAACTGCGCCTCGGGCATCGGTTGGGTCCACGGCTTTGCGGTCTCGGTCATAGGGGCCTCTGCTCCAGCGTCCTTGGGGAGGGAATGATTCACCGTAGCTGTCCCTTCAGGTTAAGGCATCGGCCCGGCTTGCTCTAGTGGCGCGCCGCCGGCGAGGGATGCCAAGATCCGGCCCATGGCCACCCCCCACGGCAACCCCGGCGCCGCCGCCGGGCTCGATATCGGCACCTCCGGCTGCCGGGCGGCGATCGTCGACGCCGCCGGGCGGGTCCGGGCGCGCCGCCGGGCGCCGTGGCCG
>NZ_NRSH01000145.1 GCF_016584055.1 Halorhodospira neutriphila | reverse complement strand
TCGCGTTGACGTTCTCCATCGGGTAGCCGGCGCTCTGCCAGGCGCGCAGCCCCTGCTTGAGCCGGTAGACGCGGGTGAAGCCGTGCTTGCGCAGCTGCCGGGCCACCGGCGCCGTATCTGCCATCTCCACGATCCACCCTATCGACTCGGCCACCCTCCGGGCCAAGGCCCGATTCTACGCCATCGCCGGCCCCAGGCCTGCAGCCAGCAGGGTCCGCTGGTATCATGCCGTGCTGACCGATACGGAGCGAGCCACGACGCGAGGGGCCGATGCAGGAGTTCTGGGAGTTCGCACAAAGCAACTGGGGGCTGGTACTGGCGTTCCTGCTCATCCTCGGCTGGTGGATCGGCGGCGAGCTCTTCCACTGGTACAGCGGGGTGCGGGGCGTCGACGGCGACGGGGCGACGCAGCTCTACAACCGGGAGTCGGCCCTGTTCATCGACATCCGGGTGAACAAGGAGTTCCGCAAGGGCCACCTGCCCGGCGCCTTCAACCTCCCCGCCACCGAGCTCGAGCAGCTGGTCAGCAAGCTGCGCAAGGAGGCCGGGGAGGGCAGGCCGCTGATCGTCTACGATGAGAACGGCCAGCAGGCGGCGCCGGTGGCCCGGCAGCTGCGCAAGCACGGCTTCACCCGCGTCTACCGGCTCAAGCAGGGGCTGCGCGCCTGGCAGAGCGCCGGCTACCCGATGGAGAACGTCAACGCGAAGGGGTAACAGGCATGGCAGAGGGCAACGGCAGCAACGAGAGCGCGGCCCAGGGGCAGGGCGGCCAGCAGTTCCAGATCGCCAAGGTCTACCTGCGCGACGTCTCCTTCGAGGCGCCCGAGGCGCCGGGGATCTTCCAGTCCGAGTGGCGGCCGCAGATCGACGTCGAGCTCGGCACCGCCTCGGCGCAGATGGGCGAGGGCACCTTCGACGTCGTGCTGACCATCACGGTCACGGCGAAGGTCAACGAGCAGACCGCCTACCTCTGCGAGGTCCGGCAGGGCGGCGTCTTCCGCATGGAGGGCTTCGACGAGGCGCAGATCGAGCACCTGCTCGGCGCCTACTGCCCGGCGCAGCTCTTCCCCTTCGCCCGCGAGGCGATCAACGACCTCGTGGTCAAGGGCGGCTTCCCGCAGCTGCTGCTCGCCCCGGTGAACTTCGAGGCGCTCTACCTCCAGCAGCGGGAGCGCGCCGGCGAGGGCGCCGAGGCGGCGGACCAGGGCCACTGAGCCGATGGCCACGATCGCGGTACTCGGGGCGGGGGCGTGGGGGACGGCGCTCGCCCACGTGCTCGGCCAGAACGGCCATACGGTCCGGCTCTGGACCCGCGATCCGGACCACGCCGCGGCCATCGCCGCCGCCGGCGAGAACCGGCGCTACCTCCCCGGCTGCCCGCTGCCGGCGGCGATCGAGCCCACCGCCGACCTCGCCGCGGCGGCCGCGGGCAGCGACTGGCTGCTCATCGCCGTGCCGAGCGCCGCCTTCCGCGGCCTCGTCGAGCGGCTACCGGCGTGCGCGCCCCGGCGCATCGCCTGGGCGACCAAGGGGCTGGAGGCCCGCTCCGGGGGCCTCCTCCACGGCGTGCTCGAGGCGCTGCTCACCCCGGCGCCCACGCCGGCCGTGCTCTCGGGGCCGAGCTTCGCCGCCGAGGTCGGGCGCGACCTGCCCACGGCGGTCACCGTCGCCTCGCCGGACGCCGCCTTCGCCCACGAGATCGCCGCCGCCTTCCACAACGAGCACTTCCGCCCCTACGTGAGCACCGACATGCTCGGCGTCGAGCTCGGCGGGGCGGTCAAGAACGTCCTCGCCGTGGCCACCGGCATCAGCGACGGCCTCGGCCTCGGCGCCAACGCCCGCGCCGCGCTGATCACGCGGGGGCTCGCCGAGATTACCCGCCTCGGCGAGGCCCTAGGCGCCGACGGGCGGACGCTCATCGGCCTCGCCGGGCTCGGCGACCTGCTGCTGACCTGCACCGACGACCAGTCGCGCAACCGCCGCTTCGGGCTCGCCCTCGGCGCCGGGGCCGGCGTCGAGGCGGCCCTCGAGCAGGTGGGCAGCACCGTGGAGGGGGCCCGGACGGCCGGCGAGCTGCACGCCCTGGCCCGCACCCACGGCGTCGAGATGCCGATCTGCACCGCGGTCCAGCGCATCCTCGCCGGCGAGCTCTCGCCGCAGCGCGCCGTCACCGAGCTCATGGAGCGCGCGCCCAAGGCGGAGTTCGCGCCCGACTAGCCGCCGGCGCTCCTCGCCGTCCCGCCCTCCTCGAGCCCCAGCTCCTTGATCTTGCGGGTGAGGGTGTTGCGGCCCCAGCCGAGGCGCCGGGCCGCCTCCTGGCGGTGCCCGCCGCTGTGCGCCAGCGCCGCCCGGATCAGGATCCGCTCGAGGGCGGGCAGGGCCTCGTCGAGGAGGTCGTCGCGCCCCTCCCCCAGGGCCGCCTCGGCCCACTGCGCCAGGGGGGTCTGCCAGTCCGCGGCGCCGGGGGCGGCCGGCGCCGCGGCGCTGCCCGCCCCCGGCGCCCGCAGCTCCGCGGGCAGGTCCTCGGGGACGACCTCCTGGCCGCTGGCCATGACCGTCAGCCACCGGCAGGTGTTCTCGAGCTGGCGGACGTTGCCGGGCCACTCGAGCCCCATCAGGTACCGCTCGACCTCCCCGGAGAGGCGCTTGGGCTCGACGTCGAGCTCGCGGGCGGCGGCGGCGAGGAAGTGGCGGGCGAGGGCCGGGATATCCTCGCGGCGCTCGCGCAGGGCGGGCAGCTGGATGCGGATGACGTTGAGCCGGTGGTAGAGGTCCTCGCGGAAGAGCCCCTCGGCGACGCGCCGGTCCATGTCCTGGTGGGTGGCGGCGATGACCCGCACGTCCACCTGCATGGCGGTGTGGGCGCCGACGCGGTAGAACTCGCCGTCGGCGAGCACGCGCAGCAGCCGGGTCTGGAGCTCCGGCGGCATGTCGCCGATCTCGTCGAGGAAGAGGGTGCCGCCGTGGGCCTGCTCGAAGCGCCCCCGCCGGGTCTGCTGGGCGCCGGTGAAGGCCCCCCGCTCGTGGCCGAAGAGCTCCGACTCCATGAGCTCGTGGGGGATGGCGGCCATGTTCAGGGCGACGAACGGCCCCGCGGCGCGCGGGCTGTGGCGGTGGAGGGCGCGGGCGACGAGCTCCTTGCCGGTGCCGGACTCGCCGGTGATCAGCACGGTCACGCTGGAGCGGGAGAGCCGCCCGATGGCCCGGAAGACCTCCTGCATGGCCGGCGCCTCGCCGAGGATCTCCGAGCTCCCCTCGCCGGGCTCGGCCCCCTCCGGGGCGGCCCGGCGGCTCGCCACGGCGCGGTGGACGAGGGCCACCGCCTCGTCGACGTCGAAGGGCTTGGGCAGGTACTCGAAGGCGCCGCCCTCGTAGGAGGCCACCGCCGCGTCGAGGTCCGAGTAGGCGGTGATCACGATGATCGGCAGCTGCGGCGTGGAGCCGCGCAGGCGCTCGAGCAGGGCGAGGCCGTCGGTGCCCGGCATGCGGATGTCGGTGATCAGCGCCGCCGGCTGCACCCCGTCGAGCTCGGCGAGGGCCGCGTCCCCGCTGGCGTAGCAGTGCACGCGGTAGCCGGCCCGTTGCAGGGCCTTCTCCAGGACCCAGCGGATGGACCGGTCGTCGTCGATGACCCACACGAGCGGCTGATCGTCACTCATGCTCCGTCTCCATGGGCAGCCAGATGGTGAATACCGTGTGGCCGGGCTCGCTGACGCACTCGATGAGCCCGCCGAGGCGGCTGACGAGGTTCTGGGCGATGGGCAGCCCGAGCCCGCTCCCCTCGGAGCGGGAGGTGACCATCGGGTAGAAGATCTGCTCCTGCTGCTCCGCCGGGATGCCCGGCCCGTCGTCGATGACGTCGATGCGCGCCACCAGCCGGTGGGGCCGGTCGGCGATGGTGAACTGGCGCTGGGTCCGGGTCCGCAGGGTCACCCGCCCGCCGGGGCCGGCCGCCTGGCGGGCGTTGCGCACCAGGTTGAGCACCGCCTGCACGAGGTGGTTGTGCTCGGCCGGCACCGGCGGGATGCTCGGGTCGTAGTCGCGGACGATGGGCTCGTGCTCGCCCTCGGCGCCCTCGGCCTCCACCAGCGCCCGCACCCGCTCGAGGACCTCGTGGATGTTGACCGGCTCGCGGCGGGGCGGGGTGTTGGGGCCGAGCAGCGAGTCGACGAGCTTGCGCAGCCGGTCCGCCTCGTCGATGATCACCTGGGTGTACTCGCGCAGCGGCTCGCCCTCGAGCTCCGCCTCGAGCAGCTGCGCGGCGCCGCGCAGCCCGCCGAGGGGGTTCTTGATCTCGTGGGCGAGGCCGCGGATGAGCTCCTGCACGGCCCGGTTCTGCGAGAGCAGGTGCTGCTCGCGGGTGATGCGGGCGTGGCGGTCGACCTCGGCGAGCTCGAGCAGCACGCGGTCGCGGGCGAGGGGGGTGACCGTGCAGTCCACCGTCACCGGCCGCTCGGCGTGCAGCGGCAGGCGCCGCTCGCGCTGGGTGTAGGCGCCGCCGGTGCGCAGGGCCGCGGTGACGAGCTCCTGGAGCAGCCCGGTGCCCCGCGCCGCCTGGCGCAGCGGCTGGCCGAGGACCTGCCGGCTGCTGATGCGGAAGAGCGTCTCGGCGGCGTGGTTGAGGGTGACGATCCGGCTGCGCTCGTCGACCACGAGCACCGCCGTGGTCAGCTCCTCGAGGATGCTCCGCTGGGCGTCTTCGGTCTTCGCCATACCCTGAGCCTAAGCAAAGGACGGGCCAACACGCGGAGGCCCCGCAAAAAAAGAGGGCGACGCCCCGCGGGCCCCGCCCTCCGCATGCACGCCGCGCCCCGCGGTGCGGCCTAGATGCTGTAGTAGAGGTCGAACTCCACCGGGTGGGTGGTCATGCGCAGCCGCGTGACCTCCTCCGTCTTGAGCTCGATGTAGGCGTCGATGAGATCGTCCGAGAAGACCCCGCCCTGCTTGAGGAACTCCCGGTCGTTGTCGAGCGCCTCGAGCGCCGCGTCGAGCTGGAAGGCCACCTTCGGGATGTCCTGCTCCTCCTCCGGCGGCAGGTCGTAGAGGTTCTTGTCCATCGCCTCGCCGGGGTGGATCTTGTTGC
>NZ_NRSH01000144.1:5000-9700 GCF_016584055.1 Halorhodospira neutriphila | reverse complement strand
GCGAGCAGGGTGCGGGAGGGCGTCTCCGGGGGCGCCCTCCCAAAGTTAGGGCAGGCGCTGCCTATTGGCCGAAGCGGAGCTGGATGCCGCCCCCCGCGGCGGCGAACTCGTCCTCGCCGCCTGCCGAGTACAGCAGCACCTCGGCGTAGAGCCACGTGTAGGGGAAGAGCTGCGTCCCGACGCCGGCGCCGACGGAGGGGCGGAAGAGGGTGGTGTTCTCCTGGTCGCTGAGCTCGAAGTTGTAGGCGGTGAAGCCGCCGAGCAGGTAGGCCTCGACCGGCGCCTGGTAGAAGGTCAGGCGGAACAGGGAGCTGACGGCGCCGTCGAGCTCGGCCTCGGTGCCGCCGTCCTGGTCGCGGCCGCCGACGAAGAGGCGATTCTCGATGGAGAGGTTCGGCCCGAGCCGGATCCCGTAGAGGCCGCCCCAGCCGACGTCGGAGAACTCCGGCCCTCCATCCCCCTGGGGGCTGAAGTTCCAGAGCAGCGCGTTGGCGCCGAAGTAGAGCTCCTGGCCGGTGGAGGTCTCCGCGTAGGTCCAGCCGCTCCGCTGGGCCTGGGTGACCTGGGCGGCAGCGAGGCCGCTCCACAGCAGCAGGCTAGCGGCCAAGAGCGCTACAGAGCAGTAGATCCCTCTCTTCATATAGTTAGTGACTCCGGTTCAGTCCAATCGCTTTGGGGGCTGCAGCGTGCCCTGTGCCCACCTCCAAGGTATCGGCGCCCCGGGCGGCAACTTGAGCCCGCTCTTCGAGGGGAAGTCGAAAAGGGCCCGGGAGGCGCGGAGCCTCCCGCAGGTGTCGGCCCGAGCGAGGCGCTACGCGTTGTCTCCCCTTAACACCTCGAGGAAGGTCTCGCCGAAGCGCTCGAGCTTGCGCTCGCCGACGCCGGAGAGGCCGCCGAGCTCGCGGAGGGTCTGGGGCCGCAGCTCTACCATCTCCTCGAGGGTGGCGTCGTGGAAGACCATGTACGGCGGCACCCCCTCCTCCCGCGCCAGATCACGGCGGCAGCGGCGCAGGGTGTCGAACAGCGCCTGCTCGCCGGGGTCGGTGAAGCGGGTCTCGCCCTTGGGCCGGCCCGACTTGCGCGAGCGCCGGGCGCTGGGGTCGCGGCGCAGGTGCAGGGCGGTCTCGCCGCGCAGCAGCGGCCGGGCGGCCTCGGTCAGGCGCAGGCTGCCGTAGCCGCCCTCGTCGACGGTCACCAGCCCGCGGGCGAGGAGCTGGCGCAGGATCGAGCGCCAGGCCGCGGGGGGCAGGTCGGCGCCGATGCCGTAGGTCGAGACCTGGTCGTGGCGGTTGCGCCGGATGCGCTCGTGGTCGGCGCCGCGCAGGACGTCGACGACGTAGCCGATGCCGAAGCGCTGGCCGGTGCGGTAGATGCAGGAGAGCGCCTTGCGGGCCGGCTCGGTGGCGTCCCAGGTCGCCACCGGCTCGAGGCAGGTGTCGCAGTTGCCGCACGGCTGCGCCAGCGTCTCGCCGAAGTGGGCGAGCAGGGCCTGGCGGCGGCAGGTGGTCAGCTCGCAGAAGGCGAGCATGGCCTCGAGCTGGTCGCGCTCGACGCGCTTGCGCTGCTCGTCGGCCTCGGAACTGTCGACCATCTGGCGCAGGGTGATGACGTCCTGCAGCCCGTAGGCCAGCCAGGCGTCGGCGGGCTGGCCGTCGCGCCCGGCGCGGCCGGTCTCCTGGTAGTACGCCTCGAGGCTCTTGGGCAGGTCGAGGTGGGCGACGAAGCGCACGTCCGGCTTGTCGATGCCCATGCCGAAGGCGATGGTGGCGACCACGATGACCCCCTCCTCGTGGATGAAGCGCTCCTGGTGGGCGCGGCGGGTCTCGGGGGCGAGGCCGGCGTGGTAGGGGAGGGCGTCGCGGCCCTTCTCCCGTAGCCAGGCGGCGGTCTCCTCGACCCGCTTGCGCGAGAGGCAGTAGACGATGCCGGCGCCCTCGGGGTGCTCTTGGGCGATGAAGCGCCACAGCTGCGTGCGGGTATCGCGCTTGGGGGTAACGCGGTAGCGGATGTTGGGCCGGTCGAAGCTGGAGAGGAAGACCCGGGCCTCCTCGAGCTCGAGCCGGCTGAGGATCTCCTGGCGGGTGCGCGGGTCGGCGGTGGCGGTCAGGGCCATGCGCGGGACGCCGGGGAAGCGCTCGGCGAGTACCGCCAGCTGCAGGTACTCGGGCCGGAAGTCGTGCCCCCACTGGGAGACGCAGTGGGCCTCATCGATGGCGAACAGGGCCAGCTGCGCCCGCCCGAGGAGCTCCAGGGTAGACGCCATGAGCAGCCGCTCCGGGGCCAGGTAGAGCAGGTCCAGCTCGCCGGCGAGCAGGGCGCGGCGGGTGGCGGCTGCCTCCTCGCCGCTGCGGGTGGAGTCCAGCGAGGCGGCGCGGACGCCGGCCTCGCGCAGCGCGTCGACCTGGTCCTTCATCAGGGCGATCAGCGGGGAGACGACGATCGCCGTCCCCGGCCGGACCAGGGCGGGGATCTGGTAGCACAGCGACTTGCCGCCGCCGGTGGGCATGAGGACCAGGGCATCGCCGCCGGCGCAGACGTGGTCGATAATCTCGCGCTGACGGCCGCGGAAGTCGCGGTAGCCGAAGACGCGGCGCAGGGCCTTGCGGGCGGGGTCGGGGGTAAGGCGCATACCGGCTTTCGCTTGATCTCGCTATAGCGGGTTCACAGACTGTTGCACTCAGGTCCCGGATCATCCGCGATCTGAGGATATCCCCGCAATCCATGCACCCCAGTGCAGCCTAACCGATGAAGGAGAGGCACTTATGCTCGGTGACCATCACGGTCTCGCCCACGAGTTTCCCGACTACCGCGAGCGCATCCACGAGCTGAAGATGGCCGACGCCCACTTCCGCAACCTCATGGAGCAGTACGACGAGGTGAATACCCACGTGGAGCGGCTCGAGCAGCAGGGCGAGCCGGTGGACGACGCCACGCTCGAGGACCTGAAGAAGCAGCGCCTGCAGCTCAAGGATCAGATCTACAGCTACCTGACCCAGGCGCAGTAGCGCGCCGGCGGCGCCGGGCAGGCCCGCCGCAGGGCGGGCCGGCGGCGTCAGCCGTCCCCGGCGGATCCCCCGCCCTGCGCATCCTGGGGGTCGTAGAGGCGGCTGGCGAGGTAGTAGTCGTCGGTCGCCCGGACCAGGACCCCGAGGCTGGCGGTCACCGGGATGGCGAGCAGCACCCCGGTGAAGCCGAAGAGCAGCCCCCCCGCCATCAGCGCGAAGATCACCCAGACCTCGTGGAGCTCCACGTTGCGGCCGACGAGCCGCGGGGTGAGGATGTTGCTCTCCACGACCTGCCCGACGAAGAAGATCCCCAGCGTCACCAGCCACATCAGGGGGGCATCGAAGGTGAACAGCGCCGAGATCAGCGCCAGCAGCCCGCCGACGATGGCCCCGACGAACGGGATGAAGGAGACGAGCCCGGCGAAGAGGCCGATCAGCACGCTGTAGGAGAGGCCGATGGCGCTCAGGCTGACGATGTAGAAGCCGGCGAGGATGGCGGCGACGGTGGCCACGCCGCGCATCCAGGCGGCGAGGGTGGCGTCGATCTCGCGGGCGCGGGCGCGGGCGATCCCTACCGCGGGGCGCGGGATGCGGCGGTCGATCTCCGCGACCAGGGTGTCCCAGTCGCGGATCAGGTAGAAGGCGACCAGCGGCGTGATCAGGGCGGTGGAGAGCAGGTCGAAGGCCGCCAGCGAGCCGCTGAACAGCGCCTGGACCGCCGAGCCGATCCAGCCGGCGGCGGTACCGGCGTAGGCCGCCGCGGCCTGCTCGATGCGCGTGCGCACCGACTCGCTCAGGTACGGCGTGAGGTCGGCCCAGAGGGGCGCGATGAGCTCCTTGGCGCGCTGGTGCAGCTGCGGAGCGCGCTCGATGAGGTCTACGGCCTGCGACCAGAGCAGCGGCACGGCGACGGCGAGCGCGACAGCCACGATAAGGAGGAAGCCGCCGACGATCAGCACCGTAGCCGCCGTGCGCGGCACCCCCCGCGCCTGGAGCCGATCGCAGAGCGGGTCGAGCATGTAGGCGATCACCATGCCGAGCACGAACGGGAAGAGGATGCTCGACAGCAGGTAGAGGCCGCCCAGGAAGGCGGCGGCGATCGCTAGCCAGATCCGTGCATGGTGACTCATCGACGCTTACCGTATGCGGCTCGACGGATGGGCGCAAGCGCCTGCGCGCACCAGGGTGCGCCGCGGGTGTTGACTGCGGTTTCAGGCTGATTACAATACTCCACTCTTAACGGCGAGGCGCAGCCTAGCCGCTAAGAGGGAACGAGGCGGTCCACAGACGTATTGACAATTTTGTGGCAGTGCGTAGGATGGACGGTCTCTGGCGGCGCAAGGCCGCGGCCCCCGACAAGCGGCGCAGCCGAAACGGTTGCAGCGAAGTGAAAGGGGGTTGTCAGAGCAGTTAAGCCCAGCTAAAATGGGCGATCTCGCCGCCGAAGGCGGCCGAGCAGATCTTTAACAAGTCGGGTTGGATGGTTTGTGTGGGCGCTTGCGCTGAGGTCGCGCTGATGCCAAAGACTTCGGCGCAAGGACTCGCAATACCGAGTGCTTGCGGCGAGCCAGTTCGGCCGCACCTAGTGCGGCCTACGAGATTGAAACTGAAGAGTTTGATCCTGGCTCAGATTGAACGCTGGCGGCATGCCTAACACATGCAAGTCGAGCGGCAGCGCGGAGAGCCTAGCTCTCT
>NZ_NRSH01000143.1 GCF_016584055.1 Halorhodospira neutriphila | reverse complement strand
CGCCCCCCGAGGCGGAGGCGCTCGACTCGCCGCCGCCCTCGGCGACGTTGCGGCGGTTGCCGGACTTGAAGTCGGTCTCGTACCAGCCGCCGCCCTTGAGCCGGAAGGCGACCGCCGAGGGCACCCGCTTGAGCGCCGCCGCGCCGCAGGCGGGGCAATCGGTGAGCGGCTCGTCGGCGATCGCCTGGATGGCCTCCTCGCGGTGCCCGCAGCTGCGGCACTGGTACTCGTAGATGGGCATGGGCTCGCTCCTCCCTAAGGTGGGTGGGGGTGTCGTTCGGGGAATCGGGTACGCCGACCGATATCGATATAAGGGCGCAGACGGCAGGATACAAGAGCGGGGGCGGCCGAGTCCCCTGGCGGAGCGGGCCGACGGGCCAGGCCAGCGGGGGCGCGCCGCCGGCGCCTGGCCGAGCCCGCCGTGCGCCTGTAGGGTAAGGGGCCATGGCCCCGGCCGACCCGCAAGCGCCCCGCCCGCCGAGCGTGCTCATCACCGGCTGCTCGAGCGGCATCGGCTACGCCGCCGCCCACGCCCTCGCCCGCCGGGGCTGGCGCGTGGTGGCCACGGCCCGCCGCCAGGCGGACGTCGAGCGCCTCGCCGCGGCGGGCTTCACCGCGGCGCTGCCGCTCGACCTGCGCGATAGCGGCTCGATCCGGGCGGCGGCGTCGATGCGCTCGCGGAAGGCGCGGTGGGCGTTCTCGCGGAAGCGGCTGGCGATGGGCCCGGCGACGCCGCTGACCCTCGGCCCCGAGGCCGTCGCCGCCAAGCTCATCCGGGCCCTCGAGGACCCGCGGCCGAAGCCGCGCTACTACGTCACGCTGCCGACCTACCTGATCGCCGCGCTCCGGCGCGGCCTGCCGACCCGCTGGCTCGACCGCGCCCTGCTGCGGATGACCGCCGCCGAGCGGCGGGGCTAGCCCGCCGCCTCCTCGCCGACGACCTCGCCCTCGACGGCCGCCGGCTCGCGCTCGAAGACGAACTCGCCGTCGCGCACATCCACCCGGATGCGGTCGCCCGGGCCGAAGCGGCCCTCGAGCATCTCCCGGGCCAGGGTGTTCTCCACCTGGCTCTGGATGACGCGCTTGAGCGGCCGGGCGCCGTAGACCGGGTCAAAGCCGGCCTCGCCGATCTTGTCCAGGGCCGCGGCGCTGAGCTCGAGGCTCATGTCGCGGTCGGCGAGGCGCTCGCTGAGGTAGCCGACCTGCACCTCGGTGATGGCGCGGATCTGCTCGCGCGACAGCGGCCGGAAGACCACCACCTCGTCGATGCGGTTGACGAACTCCGGGCGGAACTGGGTGCCGACGATCTCCATGACCGACGAGCGCATGCGCTGGTAGTCCGCCTCGGCCTCGCCGGCCATGCCCTGGACGATCTCCGAGCCGAGGTTCGAGGTCATGACGATGACCGTGTTGCGGAAGTCCACGGTCCGGCCGTGGCTGTCCGTCAGCCGGCCGTCGTCGAGCACCTGCAGGAGGATGTTGAAGACGTCGGCGTGGGCCTTCTCCACCTCGTCGAGGAGGATCACCGAGTACGGCTTGCGCCGGACGTGCTCGGTGAGGTAGCCGCCCTCCTCGTAGCCGACGTACCCCGGCGGCGCGCCGATGAGCCGGGACACGGAGTGCTTCTCCATGAACTCCGACATGTCGATGCGCACCATCGCCTCCTCGGTGTCGAAGAGGAACTCGGCGAGGGCCTTGCACAGCTCGGTCTTGCCCACGCCCGTCGGCCCGAGGAAGAGGAACGAGCCGTTGGGCCGGTTGGCGTCGGCGAGCCCGGCCCGGGAGCGGCGGATGGCGTTGGCCACGGCGCTGACCGCCTCGTCCTGGCCGACCACCCGCTGGTGCAGGGCCTCCTCCATGCGCAGGAGCTTGTCGCGCTCGCCCTCGAGCATCTTGGCGACGGGGATGCCGGTCCACTTGGAGACGACCTCGGCGATCTCCTCGTCGGTGACCCGGTTGCGCAGCAGCTTCATGTCGTGCATGTCCGCCTGGGAGGCCATGTCGAGCTGGCGCTCGAGCTCGGGGATGCGCCCGTACTGCAGCTCGGACATGCGGTGCAGGTCGCCGGCGCGCCGGGCCGTCTCCACCTCCTGGCGGGCGCGCTCGAGCTCCTCCTTGATCGACTGCGTCCCCTCGACGGCGGCCTTCTCGGAGTTCCAGATCTCCTCGAGGCTCTGGTACTCCTGCTCGAGCTCGGCGATCTGCTCCTCGAGGGTGGCGAGGCGCTTCTTCGAGGCCTCGTCCCCCTCGTTCTTGAGCGCCTCGCGCTCGATCTTGAGCTGGATCAGCCGCCGCTCGAGCCGGTCCATGGACTCCGGCTTGGAGTCGATCTCCTGGCGGATCCGCGAGGCCGCCTCGTCGATGAGGTCGATGGCCTTGTCCGGCAGGTTGCGGTCGGTGATGTAGCGGTGCGAGAGCGTCGCCGCCGAGACGATGGCCGGGTCGGTGATCTCCACGCCGTGGTGGACCTCGTAGCGCTCCTTGAGCCCGCGCAGGATCGCCACCGTGTCCTCGACGCTCGGCTCGTCGACGAGCACCATCTGGAAGCGCCGCTCGAGGGCGGCGTCCTTCTCGATGTGCTGGCGGTACTCGTCGAGGGTGGTGGCGCCGATGCAGTGCAGCTCGCCGCGGGCGAGGGCCGGCTTGAGCATGTTGCCGGCGTCCATGGCGCCCTCGGCCTTGCCGGCGCCGACGATGGTGTGGAGCTCGTCGATGAACAGGATGATCTGCCCCTCCTGCTGGCCGAGCTCCTTGAGCAGCCCCTTGAGCCGCTCCTCGAAGTCGCCGCGGTACTTGGCGCCGGCGAGCAGCGAGCCGAGGTCGAGGGAGAGGACGCGCTTGTCCTTGAGCCCCTCGGGCACCTCGCCGTTGACCACGCGCTGGGCGAGGCCCTCGACGATGGCGGTCTTGCCGGTGCCCGGCTCGCCGATGAGCACGGGGTTGTTCTTGGTCCGGCGCTGGAGGACCTGGATGGTGCGGCGGATCTCGTCGTCGCGGCCGACGACCGGGTCGAGCTTGCCCTGCTCGGCGCGCTCGGTCAGGTCGATGGTGTACTTCTCCAGCGCCTGGCGCTGCTCCTCGGCGTTGGGGTCGTCCACCGACTGGCCGCCGCGGACCTGCTCGACGGCCCGCTCGACGGCCTCCTTGGTGGCGCCGGCCTGGCGCAGGGCCTCGGCGAGCTTGCTCTTGCCGTCGTCGAGGACGGCGAGCACGAAGAGCTCGCTGGAGAGGTACTGGTCCTTGCGCCGCTGCGCGAGCTTGTCCGTGAGGTTGAGCAGCCGGCCGAGCTCGTTGGAGAGGTGGACCTGCCCGCCGGCCCCGGAGACCTGCGGGATCTGCTCGAGCAGCTCGCCGAGCTGCGAGCGCAGCTTGCTGGTGCTCACGCCGGCCTGCTGCAGCAGCGAGCGGGTGCCCCCGCCCTCCTGGTCGAGCAGGGCCAGCATCAGGTGGGCCGGCTCGATGAACTGGTGGTCGCGACCCACCGCCACGCTCTGCGCGTCGGCGATGGCCATCTGGAACTTGGTGGTGAGCTTATCCATCCGCATGGTTCGACGCCTCCGGACCCTCGATCGGGCGAATTCCCCGGGGCGGCGCCGCCCGGCGCCGCCCGCTCCTAAGGAGAAAAGTGGGGGAGCCCGTGACGGTTTTCAATCCGCCAGGTCGGCGGCGCTGACCACGCGGTTGCGGCCGGCCTCCTTGGCCGCGTACATCGCCCGGTCCGCCGCCTCGAGGACCGCCTCGACGCTGCCGCCGTCGAGGCTGGCCACGCCGACGCTGGCGGTGACCGCCAGGTCCTCGCCGCCGTGGCCCACCTCGAGCAGCTCGATGCCGCTGCGGATGCGCTCGCCGAGCGCCGCGGCGCCGGCGCTGTCGAGCCCGAGGGTGACGACGTAGAACTCCTCGCCGCCGGCGCGCACCAGGACATCGGCGCGGCGCACCGTCCGGCGGAGCAGGTCCGCCGCGGCCTGGAGCAGGGCGTCGCCGCCGAAGTGGCCGACCCGGTCGTTGATCGCCTTGAAGTGGTCGAGGTCGACGACCACCGCCGCGAGCGGCTGCAGCGTCCGCCGGCCGGTCTCGGCGAGCTGCTCAGCGAGCTCGTCGAGGTAGCGCCGGTTGGACAGCCCGGTCAGCGGATCGCAGCGGGCGTTCGACTCGGCCTCGCGCAGCAGCTCGAGCAGGTCGACGTTGAGGTTGACGCGGACGCTGAGCTCCTCCTCGAGGAAGGGACGGGTGAGGAAGTCGTTGGCCCCGGCCTTGAGCAGCCGCGCCGAGAGGATCCCCGAGCCGTGGGAGCTGACGCCGATGATCCCGAGCCGCTGCGGCGGGTAGTGCTGCCGGAGCCGGCGGATGAGGGTCTCGCCGTCCATGCCCGGCATGTTCTGGTCGCAGAGCACCAGGCGGATACGGCTCTGCGCCTGCTCGACCGCCTTCAGGGCGTCCTCGCCGCCGCCGGCCTGGTAGCAGCGGTAGCCCCAGCGGCTGAGCAGCTCGACGAGGTAGGCCCGCGCCGTGCGCGAGTCGTCGACCACCAGCACGCCGACGCCCTGGTTGCGGTGGATGCGCCGGATCCCCGCCAGGACCGTCTCGACGGCGTCCGGGGCGGTCTTGACCACGTAGTCGCAGACCCCCGAGCGGATCAGCCGGTCGCGCAGGTCGTCCTCGATGCCGGCGGTGAGCACCAGGGCGGGCAGCGCCTCCTGGCTGACGATATCGCCGACCACCTCGCCGTCGGGGGCGTCCGGCAGGTGGAGGTCGAGGACCGCGGCGACGAAGCGCCCGCCGTACTCGGCGAGCGCCTCCCGGGCCTGCGCCCGGCTGCCGGCGGCCACCGTGCGCAGGCCCAGCTCGCTCTCGATCCGGCCGGCGAGCAGCGCCGCCACCGACCGGCTGTCCTCGACGACCAGCACGTGGTCCCGGGCGCTCGGCCCGGGGGAGAGGGGATCCGACATCAGCGCGCTCCTACGCTCGACCAGCCCAATGGCGCCTCTACCGCGGCGCGCGGTAGACCAGGGTCGCCATGCGCCCGGTGCGGCCCCCGTCGCGACGGTGGGAGAAGAGCCACTCCCGGGCAGCGTACGTGCACCAGGCGCCGCCGGCTACCCGCGCCACGCCGGCGCGGGCCAGGCGCCGGCGGGCCAGGGCGTAGA
>NZ_NRSH01000142.1 GCF_016584055.1 Halorhodospira neutriphila | reverse complement strand
TAGCGCGCTGGGCACGCCGCCAGGCGCAGCGCCACGCCGAGGGCGAGCGCCGCCGCCCCCGCCAGCGCCGCGGCGCGCAGCGACAGGCTCCCGAGACGGCGGAGGGCGGCGGCCATAGGGGACGGGGCTCGGGCTCAGACCGGGATCACATCGAACTGATCCGGGGTGTAGAGGGACTCGACCTGCAGCTCGATGGGCCGGTCGATGAAGGCCTCGAGCTGCGCGAGGCTCGTCGACTCCTCGTCGAGCAGCACCTCGACCACCCCCGGCGCGGCGAGGACGATCACCCGCTGCGCCTCGAACTGCTGGACCTCGCGCAGGATCTCGCGGAAGATCTCGTAGGCGACGGTCTCGGCGCTCTTGACCGTCCCCCGGCCGCCGCAGGTCGGGCACGGCTCGCAGGTGAGCTGCTCGAGGCTCTCGCGGCTGCGCTTGCGGGTCATCTCGACGAGCCCGAGCGAGGAGACGGCGCCGATCTGCGTCTTGGCGTGGTCGCGCTCGAGGGCCTTCTCCAGGGCGCGCATGACCTGGCGGCGGTGCTCGGGGTCGGCCATGTCGATGAAGTCGACGATGATGATCCCGCCGAGGTTGCGCAGCCGCAGCTGCCGGGCGATGGCCTGGGCGGCCTCGAGGTTGGTCTTGAAGATGGTCTCGTCGACGTTGCGGTAGCCGACGAAGGCGCCGGTATTCACGTCGATGGTGGTCATCGCCTCGGTCTGGTCGATGACCAGGTGGCCGCCGGACTTGAGCTCCACCCGGCGCGCCAGGGCGCGCTGGATCTCGTCCTCGACGCCGTAGAGGTCGAAGATCGGCCGCTCGCCGCTGTAGTGCTCGATGCGCTCGGTCAGGTGGGGGAGCAGGTCGTGGCAGAAGTCGCGCAGCTGCTGGTAGCCCTCGCGGGAGTCGACGCGCACCCGCTCGACGTCCTGGGTGGCCAGGTCGCGCAGGGCGCGCAGCAGCAGCGGCAGGTCCTCGTGGACCAGGTGGCCCGGCTGCGCCTGCTCGGCGCGGCGGCGGACCGACTCCCAGAGGCGCACCAGGAACTGCCGGTCGGCCCGCAGGGCCTGCTCGGAGGCCCCCTCGGCGGCGGTGCGGAAGATCAGCCCGGCGCCCTCCTGCCCCTCGTCGCCGAGGGCGTGGGCCACCGTGCGCAGCCGCGCCCGCTCGGCGTCGTCCTCGATCCGCGCCGAGACGCCGACCCCCGCCGAGCGCGGGGTGAGCACCAAGTAGCGCGACGGCACCGTGATCTGCGTGGTCACCCGGGCCCCCTTGTTGCCGATGGGGTCCTTGATGACCTGCACGAGCAGCGACTGGCCCTCGCGGATAAGCTCGTCGATGGGCGGCGCCCGCTCGCCGAGCCCGCGCTGGAGGTCGGAGACGTGGAGGAAGGCGGTGCGCTCGAGCCCGGTGTCGATGAAGGCCGCCTGCATGCCGGGGAGCACGCGGCGGACCTCGCCGAGGTAGATATTGCCCACCATCCCCCGGCGGCGCGCCCGCTCGAGGTGGATCTCCTGGAGCACGCCGTGCTCGACGAGGGCCACCCGCGTCTCGCGCGGGGTGAGGTTGATGAGGATCTCCTGGCTCACCCGCGCCCTACCACTGCGCCCGCCACGGCACCTCGAGCTCGTCGAACAGCAGCGTCGTCTCGTAGAGCGGCAGCCCCATCACCCCCGTGTAGCTGCCGTCCAGGTGCTCGACGAAGACCCCGCCCCGGCCCTGGATGGCGTAGGCGCCGGCCTTGTCGTGCGGCTCGCCGGTGGCCCAGTAGCGGCGCACCTCGTCGGCGCCGATCGGGCGCAGCGTCACGTGGCTCACCGACAGCCGCGTGGCCGCCCGGTCGTCGTCGGCGAGGGCCACGCCGGTGACCACCCGGTGGGTGGCGCCGGAGAGCCGCCCGAGCAGCCGCCGGGCGTGGGCCTCGTCCTCGGGCTTGCCGAGGATCTCCTCGTCGAGGACCACGGCGGTGTCCGCCCCCAGGGCCGGGACCCCGGCCGCGGCGGCCGCGTAGCCGCGGCGCGCCTTCTCCAGGGCGAGGCGGAGGACGAACATCTCGGCGCCCTCGTCCGGCTCGGGGGTCTCGTCCACCGCCACCGGCGTCACGCGGTAGTCCACCCCGATCCGCTCGAGCAGCTCGCGGCGGCGCGGCGACTGGGAGGCGAGCACAATCCACGGCTTCATCGTCTTTGCTCCCCGCTCGTCGGGCGCCCGTGACGCCCCGTTCACGATCGATGATACGGATGGCCGTTGAGCAGCGTCCAGGCGCGGTAGCACTGCTCGGCGACCACCACCCGCACCAGCATGTGCGGCAGGGTCAGGGCGGAGAGCGACCAGCGCGCCTCGGCGCGCTCGAGGACCGCCGGGGCCAGGCCGTCGGCGCCGCCGACGAGCAGGGCCAGGTCGCCGCCGCGGTGGCTCCACGCCTCCAGGCGCTGGGCCCAGCGCCGGGTGTCGAGGGCCTCGCCGCCCTCGTCGAGGGCCACGATCCCGGCCCGCTCGGGCACCGCCCGGAGCAGCCGCTCGCCCTCGCGGCGCGTCGCCTCGGGGTCGTCGGGGCCGCGCCCGCCGGCGGCGACCTCGGTCAGGCGCAGCTGCCAGCCCCGGCCGAGGCGCTGGGCGTAGTCGTCGAAGCCCTCGCGCACCCAGCGCGGCGGCTTGCGCCCGACTACGACGAGGTGGATGCGCACTCGGCGTCCATCTCCCACATCCGCTCGAGGCGGTAGAACTCGCGGCTCTCCGCCGTCATGATATGGACCACGGCGTCGCCGAGGTCAATCAGCACCCAGTCGGCGCTGCCGCCCTCGCCCTCCACGCCGACCGGCGTCACGCCGCCGGCGCGGGCGGTGTCGATCACGCTGCGCGCCACGGCCTGGACGTGGCGCCGGGAGGTGCCGGTGGCGACCACGATGAGGTCCGTCACCGGCGTGCGCTCGCGGACATCGATGACGACCGGGTCCTGGGCCTTGATCTCCTCGAGCGCGTCGCGGATCAGGCCCTCCAGCTCTTGCAGCGGCATGGCGACCTCGCTAGTGGATTGCACGGGGCATCCCTCGTACTCGCTTGCTCATTGCTCATCCCTCTCAACGCCAGGATCGGTCAGGCCCGGCGGGCGCGGCGAGCGGCGGGCGGTCACAGCTGCGGGTAGCCGTAGAGCCCCTCCCGCGCCAGGCGCTCGCGCACCGGCTCGGGCACCAGGTAGCGCACGGAGCGGCCGCAGGCCAGGGCGCGGCGGATCCCCGTCGCGGAGATATCCACCGGGGTGACGGACTGGAAGCACACCCGCCCGGCGACGCTGCGGCGCAGCTCGGCGGGGTCGGTGCAGCGGCGCTGCTCGAGCTCGGCGCGCAGCGCCGCCGGCAGGCTGCCGCCGGCGCCCGGGCGCTCGGTGACGACGAGGTGCGCGTAGTCGAACAGCCGCCGCCAGCGCGACCAGCCGGGCAGGCCGCGGAAGGTGTCGAGCCCGAGGATCAGGCACAGGGAGACGGGGCCGAGCTCGGCGCGCAGCTCGGCGAGGGTGTCCACCGTGTAGGAGGGGCCCTCGCGGTGGAGCTCGCGCTCGTCGACGGTGGCGCCCGGGTGGTCCGCGACCGCCGCGCGGACGAGCGCGGCGCGGGTCTCGGCGCAGACGCGCGGGCGCGCGCGGTGCGGCGGGATGCGCGCCGGGATGAGGCGCAGCTCGGCGAGCTGCAGCGCCTCGCGGACCTCCTCGGCCGGGCGCAGGTGCCCGAGGTGGATGGGGTCGAAGGTGCCGCCGAGCACGCCGACGGTCCGCAGCCCCCCTCCGGCCGCCCCCGGCCCTGCGGGATCAGCTGCGGATATGGCCGTCTCCCAGGACAATATACTTCTCGGTGGTCAGCCCCTCGAGCCCCACGGGCCCCCGGGCGTGGAGCTTGTCGGTGCTGATGCCGATCTCGGCGCCGAGCCCGTACTCGTGGCCGTCGGCGAAGCGCGTCGAGGCGTTGACCATCACCGAGCTCGAGTCGACCTCGCGCAGGAAGCGCTGCGCCTTGGTGTAGCTGTCGGTGACGATCGCCTCGGTGTGCCCGGAGCTGTACTGCGCGATGTGCTCGAGGGCCGCGTCGAGGCCGTCGACGACGCGCACCGCGAGGATCGGGCCGAGGTACTCGGTGGCCCAGTCCGCGTCGCTGGCCGCGACGGCCTGGGGCACCCGCTCGCGGGTGCGGGGGCAGCCGCGCAGCTCGATGCCGGCCGCCGTGAGCCGCTCGGCCGCCTCGGGCAGGATCCGCTCGGCGGCGCCGGCGGCGACGAGCAGCGTCTCCATGGTGTTGCAGGTGCCGAGGCGCTGGGTCTTGGCGTTGACGGCGATGGCCACCGCCTTGTCGGGGTCGGCGTCGTCGTCGAGGTAGACGTGGCAGACCCCCTCGAGGTGCTTGATCACCGGCACCTGCGCCTCGGCGGCGATGCGCGCGACCAGGGACTTACCGCCCCGGGGGACGATGACGTCGACCCACTCCGGCATGCGGATCAGGGCGCCGACGGCGTCGCGGTCGGTGGTGGCCACCACCTGGACGGCCTCGGCGGGCAGCCCGGCGTCCTCGAGGCCCGCCTGGACGCACTCGGCGATGGCGCGGTTGGCGCGGATCGCCTCGGAGCCGCCGCGCAGGATGGCGGCGTTGCCCGACTTGACGCACAGCCCGGCGGCGTCGGCGGTGACGTTGGGGCGGGACTCGTAGATGATGCCGATGACGCCGAGGGGCACCCGCATGCGGCCGACCTGGATCCCCGAGGGGCGGGCGGCGAGCTCGCGCACCGCGCCCACCGGGTCCGGCAGCGCGGCGATCTCGCGCAGCCCGTCGGCCATGGCCTGGATGCGCCCGGGCGTCAGCTCCATGCGCTCGACCAGCGAGGCCTCGAGGCCCGCCTCGCGCGCAGCGGCGAGATCCTCGGCGTTGGCCGCGGCGATGGCCTCGGCGCGCTCCTCGATGCGCGCCGCCATGGCCTCGAGGGCGCGATCGCGCGCCCCGGTGCTCGAGCGCGCCAGCTCCCGGCCGGCGCCGCGGGCGGCGCGGCCGACCCGGTGCATGGACTCGGTGATGCTCGTGGACTCGTCGGTGCTCGTGCTCATCGCCCCTTCAGTTCCGTGGCCCTCGGCCCCGCCCGGCGGGCACCGCCCGCCGGCGGGCTGCGCTCTCGATCGTGGCAAAGAGCGCGCGCCGCGTCTATTCCTATTCTGCCATGGCGCGGGCGAAACGGGAGACCAGGGCGCGCAGCTCCTCCTCCGGGCGGCCCGGCGG
>NZ_NRSH01000141.1 GCF_016584055.1 Halorhodospira neutriphila | reverse complement strand
CCAGGCGCCGGCCCCGGCCGGCGCCTGGCGGGGCGCGGCCCGGATCGGCCTCCCCCTCGCCGGGGCCCTCGCCCTGCTCGCCGCCGGCCCCCTCTACGCCGGGTGGATGAACCAGCGCGAGCTCGGCCCGGTGAGCGGGCTCGGCACGGGGGCGGTGGTGCCCGAGGGCTGGCGGCCGCTCGGGGAGCCGGCCGCCGTCTGGGAGCCCGGCTACCGCAACGAGCGGGCGAGCCGCAACGGCCTGGCGGTCACCGACGGCGCGCCCCCGGTAGGGCTGCACCTGGGCTACTACCGGGAGCAGTTCCGCCACGGCAGCATGATCGACTGGGCGAACACCCTCGCCGGGCGCGAGCGGGAGGCGTGGCACCAGCGCCCGGCCGGCAGGGCTGAGGTCGCTGGCCTGCCGGCCGGGCAGCGGATGCTGATCGACGGGCCAGGGCGCGACCTGGTCGCCTGGCGGTGGTACTGGGTGGGCGGGCACCTGACCGCCAGCAAGCACGAGGTCAAGCTCCGGGAGGCGCTCCAGCGCCTCGCCGGCGGCCGCGACGACGCCGCCCTGGTGGTGGTCTACGCCGAGTACCGCGGCGAGCCCGGCGAGGTCGAGCCCGCCATGCGCCGCTACGCCGAGGCCGCCCTGCCGGCGGCGCTCACCCGGCTCAGGGAGATCTGGCAGGAGTGAGGGCGCCGACACCCCCCGCCGCCCGCGACGGCCTCGACCGCCGGCCGCTGGTAGCCCACCTGCTCTACCGGCTCGACGTCGGCGGGCTCGAGAACATCCTCGTCGAGCTCATCCGCGGCCTGCCGGACGACGCCTTCCGCCACGCCGTGATCTGCCTCGCCGACTACGACCCGGCCTTCCGCCGCCGCCTCCCGCCGGGGGTCCCCGTCTACGCCCTGCACAAGCCGCCGGGGCGGGGGCCGGGGATCTACCTCCGGCTCGGGCGGCTGCTGCGCCGGCTCCGCCCGGATCTCCTCCACAGCTGCAACCTGGCCGCCCTGGAGGGCCAGCCGGTGGCGGCGCTCTGCGGCGTGCCGGCGCGGATCCACGCCGAGCACGGCTGGGACATGGGCGATCTCCACGGCACCCGGCGCAAGTACCGCTGGCTGCGGCGGGCCTTGAGCCCCTGGGTCCACCGCCACGTGACGGTCTCGGCGCACCTGGCCGCCTACCTGACCGAGCGGGTGGGGATCCCGGCGAGCCGGGTCGAGCACATCTACAACGGGGTGGATGTCCACCGCTTCGCCGCGCCGGCGGCGCAGGGAGCGGGCGAGGGGGAGCGCCCCTTCGTCATCGGCACGGTGGGGCGGCTCACCCCCGTCAAGGATCAGGCCACGCTGGTGGCCGCCTTCCGGCGGCTCCGCGAGCTCGCCCCGGAGCGGTTCCCGCAGGCCCGCCTGGTGATCCTCGGCGACGGCCCCAAGCGGGCCGAGCTCCAGGCGGCGCTCGACGGCGCGGGGCTCGCCGGGCAGGCGTGGCTGCCGGGAAGCCGGGCGGATGTCGACGAGCAGCTGCAGCGCCTCGACCTCTTCGTCCTCCCCTCGCTGGCGGAGGGCATCCCGGTGACGGTCCTCGAGGCCATGGCCGCCGGCGTGCCCGTCGTGGCCACCCGGGTGGGGGGGATCCCGGAGCTGGTGGACGACGGCGTCACCGGCACCCTGGTGCCCCCCGGCGACACCGAGGCCCTGGCGAAGGCGCTGCGCGGCTACCTCGAGGCGCCGGAGCGCGGCCGCCGTGAGGGGGCGGCGGGGCGCGAGCGGGTCGTCGCCCACTTCTCCCGGGAGCGGATGGTCGCCGACTACGGGGGCCTCTACCGCACCCTCCTGGCGCGGGTGGACACGCCGGCGCCGGGGGAGGGGGGCTGAGCCGTGTGCGGCCTGGCGGGGATCCTCGTCGGCCGGGCGGACGAGCCGGGCGCCCGGGCCGGGCTGCTCGAGCGGATGAACGCCGCCCAGGCCCACCGCGGGCCGGACCAGAGCGGCGCCCACCACGAGGCGCGGGTCTCGCTGGGGCACCAGCGCCTGTCGATCATCGACCTCGCCGCCGGCCAGCAGCCCCTGGCCAACGAGGACGGCGACGTCCTCACCGTCTACAACGGCGAGATCTACAACCACGAGCCGCTGCGCCGCGAGCTCCAGGAGCGCGGCCACCGCTTCCGCACCCGCTGCGATACCGAGGTCATCGTCCACGCCTGGGAGGAGTGGGGGGAGCGCTGCGTCGAGCGCCTGCGCGGGATGTTCAGCCTCGCCGTCTGGGACCGGCGCCGGGGGCGGCTGTTCCTCGCCCGGGACCGGCTCGGCATCAAGCCGCTGTGCTACGCCGAGCTCCCCGACGGGCGGCTGCTCTTCGCCTCGGAGATCAAGGCGCTGCTCGCCTGCCCGGAGCTGCCGCGGACGCTGGACCCGGCGGCGGTGGAGGAGTACTTCGCCTTCGGCTACGTCCCCGAGCCGCGCAGCCTCTTCGCCGCGGTGCGCAAGCTGCCGCCGGGGCACACCCTGACCGTGACCCCCGGCCTGCCCCTCGGCGAGCCGCGCCAGTACTGGGACGTGGCCTTCGAGGCCGACCCGGCGTGGGGCGAGGAGGCGGCCGCCGAGGCGCTCCTCGAGCGGCTGCGCGAGGCGGTGCGCCTGCGCATGGCCGCCGACGTCCCGCTCGGCGCCTTCCTCTCCGGCGGCGTCGACTCGAGCGCCGTGACCGCCCTGATGAGCGAGCTCAGCGACCGGCCCGTGGACGCCTGCTCCATCGGCTTCGGCGAGCGCCGCTACGACGAGGCCGAGCACGCGCGGGCGGTGGCCGGCCACCTCGGCCTGCGCCACCACCTCGATACGGTCGAGCCCGAGCGCTTCGCGCTCATCGACGAGCTGGCGCGGCTCTACGACGAGCCCTTCGCCGACAGCTCGGCGCTGCCGACCTACGAGGTCAGCCGCCTGACCCGGTGCCGGGTCACCGTGGCCCTCTCCGGCGACGGCGGCGATGAGCTGCTCGCCGGCTACCGGCGCTACCGCGGCTACGCCCGCGAGCAGCGGCTGCGCGGGCGCCTGCCGGCGCCGCTGCGCCGGGCGGTCTTCGGCCCCCTCGGGCGCTGCTACCCGAAGGCGGACTGGGCCCCGCGCGCGCTGCGGGGCAAGGCCACCTTCCAGGCCCTCGCCGCGGACCCGGTGACCGGCTACCTGCGCAGCGTCGCCCTGCTCGACGACGCCTCGCGCCGGCGGCTCTTCTCGGGCCGGCTGCGCGGCGAGCTCCAGGGCTACCACGCCGGCGAGGTCCTGCGGCGCCACGCCGCCGCGACCCACGCGCCGGAGCGGGATCCGGTGGCGTTCGCGCAGTACCTCGACCTCAAGACCTGGCTGCCCGGCGACATCCTGACCAAGGTCGACCGGGCGAGCATGGCCCACGCCCTGGAGGTGCGCGTGCCCCTGCTCGACCACCAGCTCGTCGAGTGGGCCGCGACCCTGCCGAGCTCGCTCAAGGTCCGCGGCGGCGAGGGCAAGTACCTGCTCAAGCGCGCCCTCGAGCCGCGGCTGCCGCGGGGGGCGCTCTACCGGCGCAAGCAGGGCTTCGAGCTCCCCGTCGCCGAGTGGCTCCGGGGGCCGCTGCGGGGGCGGCTGCGCGGGGCGGTGCTCGGCGAGCGGCTGGCCGACTCCGGGCTGTTCGACCCCGGGTGCCTGCGCCGGCTGGTCGACGAGCACCAGGCGGGGCGCGCCAACCACGCCCGGGCGCTGTGGTCGCTGCTGATGTTCGAGTCGTTCCTGCGCCAGCGTGTCGAGGAGGTAGCCGTATGAGCCCGATCGCCGAGACCGGGATGCCGTACCGAGGAGGCCGGCGAGGCCGCCCGGCCCTGGAGGGGTGGGCCCTGCCGACCGGCCTCGTCGGCGCCCTGCTGCTGCCGGCCCACGAGCGGCTGCGCGGCCGGGAGACCCTGCGCCACCTCGCCGGCCTGCGCCGCCTCGAGGGGGATCCGCGGGCGCTGCGGCGGCTCCACGCCGACAAGCTCGCCGCGCTGCTGCGCCACTGCGCCCGCCACGTCCCCTTCTACCGGGCGCACCTCCGGGGGGCCGAGCCGAGCCTGGAGGCCTTCCCGGTCCTCGAGCGCGAGGCGGTGCGCGAGCACGGCCGGGCGCTGCTGGCCGAGGGGTTCCGGGGCAGCGTGCTGCCGTCGAGCACCGGCGGCTCCACCGGCCGGCCCCTGCAGCTCTGGACGGACAAGGCCAAGGAGGCGCGGCACAACGCCCAGAAGCTGCGCTTCCGGCAGTGGTTCGGCGTGCGCCCCGGCGATCGCCAGGTCGACTTCTGGGGCTCCCCCATCGAGCTGGGCAAGGCCTCGTGGGTCCGGACCCTCAAGGACCGCTACCTGCTCAACCAGGCGCTGCTCTCGGCCCACGACCTGACCGAGGCGCGCATCGACGCCTACGCCCGCGCCCTGGGGCGCTTCCGGCCGCGGCTGGTCTACGGCTACCCCACCGTGATCTACCGCGTGGCGCGCCACGCCGCGGCGCACCCGGAGCGCCTGGGCGGCTGGCGGCCGCAGGCGGTCTTCTGCACCGCGGAGATGCTCTATCCGCAGCTGCGCGAGGGCATCGCCCGCGGGCTGGACTGCCCGGTGGCCAACGAGTACGGCGCCCGCGACGGCGGCCTGATCGCCCACGAGTGCCCCGAGGGGCGGCTGCACGTCGCCAGCGAGCACGTCCACGTCGAGGTGGCCGAGCCGGACGAGGAGGGGGTCGGCGACCTGCTGATCACCAACCTCGACGGCTACGCCATGCCGCTGGTGCGCTACCGCGTCGGCGACCGGGGGCGCCTCGGCCGCGAGGCGTGCCCCTGCGGCGCCTCGCTGCCGGTCCTCGAGCGCCTCGAGGGGCGGCGCAACGACTTCCTGCTCGGCGCCGACCGCCGCCGGGTCCACGGCTCGGCGGCCAACTACGTGCTCCGCGAGCGCCCGGAGGTGATCCAGTACCGGCTGGTGCAGCGCGCCGACCTGAGCCTCGACCTCCAGGTCGTCGCCACCGGCGACTGGGGCGAGCCCCAGGAGCGGGCGGTGGCGGCGGGGCTGCGCCGGGTCCTGGGCGGCGAGCTGCCGGTGCGCATCGAGCGCGTCGCGGCCATCCCGCCGTCGCCCTCGGGGAAGTACCGCTGGGTGGAGAGCGAGGCATCGGCGCCTTGAGGATCCTCTACCACCACCGGACGCGGGGCGAGGACGCCCAGGGCGTCCACATCAGCGCCCTGTGCGCCGCCTTCGAGGCCCTCGGCCACCGGGTGGACCGGGTCGCCCCCCTGGAGCGCCGGGGCGCCGGCGAGGCGGGGGGCTCGGC
>NZ_NRSH01000140.1 GCF_016584055.1 Halorhodospira neutriphila | reverse complement strand
GCGCCAGGGCGGGATCCAGGCGCGGCCCGGGGTCGCGCGGCTGATCGCCCAGGCCGGGGCGGCCTCCTCGGGCGCAGCGGCCTTCGCGGGCTCGCCGGACCCGGCGCCCTTGCCCTGCCTCGCCTGCCGGTACCAGCGCTCGATGGTCTTGGCGGAGGGCTCGAACTCCCGGGCGAGCTCCTGGGGCGTCCGCCCGGCCTCGACGAGCTCGATCAGTCGCTGCCGCAGCTGCGGCGAGTACGGTCGGCGGCCTTGGCCCATTGCGGCTGCTCCCTCCCTAGGGTGGATGGCTGCGGCTAGCTATACTACCAGCCACGCCACGCCGGGTGGTCCAGGGGCCGGACCACCGGGCCGCCCACGACCTGCCAGCGCACGCCGGGACCATGACCGAAGCCGCTCAGCTGCAAGCCCTCCTCCTCGACGTCGACGGCACCCTCGCCGATACCGAGGGCGACGGCCACCTGCCGGCCTTCAACGCCGCCTTCCGGGCGCACGGCCTGCCGCTGCAGTGGACGGCGCGCCGCTACCGCCAGCTGCTCGCCGAGGCGCCCGGCGGCCGCGAGCGCATCCACCGCGCGCTCCAGGGCTGCGGGGCCGCCCTCGGGGACGAGCCGATCGAGGCGCTCGCCGCCCGCGTCCACGCCACCAAGACCCGCTACTACGGGGAGCGGCTGCGCCAGGGCGGGATCCAGGCGCGGCCCGGGGTCGCGCGGCTGATCGCCCAGGCCCACGAGGCCGGGGTGCGCACCGGCATCGTGACCACCGCCGCCCGGGAGGGGGTCGACGCCCTCCTCGAGGCGCTCCTGCCGGCGGCGGCCGCCGAGGCCATCGAGCTCATCGTCGCCGGCGAGGACGTCGCCGCCAAGAAGCCCGCCCCCGACGGCTACACCCAGGCGCTGCGCCGGCTCGGCTGCCCCGCCGGGCGCTGCATCACCGTCNCCGGGCGCTGCATCGCCGTCGAGGACTCCGCCAACGGCCTCGCCGCCGCCCGGGCGGCGGGCCTGCCGACGCTGGTCACCGTCAACGAGTGGACCCGCGGCGAGCCCTTCCCCGGAGCGCTGGCGGTCCTCGAGCACCTCGACGACCGCGGCGACGGGGAGCCGGTGACCGTCGACTGGCTGGCGGGGCTGCTGGCGGGCTAGCCGCCCGGGTACTCGACCCGCACCGAGCCGTCGGCCACCCCCTCGAGGTGGCGCAGGAGCTCGTCGCAGGGGCGCACCGTCCACGCCCCGCCGAGGACCACCCGCGCCCGGGCCTCGGGGCGGCGGTAGTCGAGGTGGACGGCGCTGGCGCCCCCACCGTAGCGGGTCAGCGCCTCGCGCAGCGCCGGGATCAGGCCGTTGCCCGCCCGCTCGGCGGAGACGGGGACCACCAGGCGGCCGAGGGCGCGCTCCCGGGCCTGCGGCAGGTCCAGCACCTCCTCGGCGGTGATGCGGTGGCCGCCGCTGAAGTCGTCGTAGTCGAGGCTGCCGCGGACCACGAGCAGCAGGTCCTTGCCGAGGACGTTGCGGTAGCACGAGTACGCCTCGGGGAAGAGCACCGCCTCGATCCGGCCGGTGCGGTCGTCCAGGGTCAGGGTCGCCAGCCGCCCGCCGGTGCTGGTATTGCGCACGCGCAGGGCGATCACGAGCCCCGCCGCCGTGACCACGCGCCCCCCGCGGCCGTTGTCCTCGCCGCCGCCGGCGCCGCCGGAGGCCAGCCGCTGGAGCCGGTCCGTGGCCAGGTACGGCAGCTCGGCCTCGTAGCGGTCGATGGGGTGGCCGGTGAGGAAGAGCCCGAGGGTCTCCTTCTCGCCGGCGAGCCGCTCCTCCTCCGGCCACTCCGGCTGCTCGGCGGCGCCCTCGCCCTCCCCCGCAGCCGGGGCCACGGGCCCGGTATCGAGGCCGCCGAAGAGGTCGCTCTGCCCGGCGGCCCGGTCGCGGGTGGCCTGCTCGGCGGCGGCCAGGGCGGCGGGGATCCGCGCCACGCCGGTGGCGCGGTTGGCGACGAGCGGATCGAGGCTGCCGGAGCGGCACAGCGCCTCGAGGACCCGGCGGTTGGCCCGGCCGGTGTCGACCCGCCGGCAGAGCTCGAAGAGGTCGGTGAACGGGCCGTTGGCGTCGCGCTCGCCGAGGATGGCGTCGAGGGCCGACTCGCCGACGCCCTTGATGGCCCCGAGGCCGTAGACGATGGTCCGCTCGTCGACGGCGACGAAGGGGTTGGCGCTGCGGTTGATATCCGGCGGCTGGACCTCGAGGCGCATGGCCCGCGCCTCGTCGATGAAGGTGACCACCTTGTCGGTGTTGTCCATGTCCGAGGAGAGCACGGAGGCCATGAAGGCCGCCGGCTCGTGGGCCTTGAGCCAGGCCGTCTGGTAGGAGAGCAGCGCGTAGGCGGCCGAGTGGGAGTTGTGGGTGACCAGCCCCTCGGCGACGTAGTTGTGGTCGGTGTCCACGGTCAGGTCGTAGGTATCGGCGACCCCCTGCGGCTCGATCGCCACCACCCGATCCCAGTAGAGGTCGGACGCCGCCGCCTGGGCCAGGCGCTGGGCGCCGAGGTAGCGCGCGAGCTGGGCGACGGTCCGCCGCCGGAAGCCGCGCTTGCCGCGGGATCCCCGCCCCTGGAGCTCCCGCGTCGAGACCCCGCTCCCCTGCTCGAGCTGCGCCCAGGTGAGCCCCAGGCGGCGCCGCTCGGCGTCGACCTGGTCCCGGACCGCTGCGGGGATGGTATCGAGGCTCGAGCGGCTCGCCGCGCGTCCCTGGACGTACGCCGCCAGCCGCTCTACCGCGGCCTGGCGGCCCACCAGGTGCGGGCCGAGACGCCGCAGGAAGGTCTCGACCGTGCCCTCGCCCAGCAGGTGCACCGTATAGCCGGGCCGCTCGCCGCCGCGGTAGCGGAAGCGCTTCTCGTGGATGCCGTTGATCATCCCGAGGCGCAGCAGCAGGGTGGAGACCCCTTCCGCCAGCGCCCGCGATGAGGTGGCGTAGTAGGGCGTGAACTGCCGCTCGGAGCAGACAAAGCCATCCCCCGCCCAAAGCCGGCCGAGGAAGCGCTCGATATCCGCATCGCACAGGCGGAAGATCGCCTCGGGGATGCGCTTCTCGGCCGCCCGGCAGCCGAGCAGGCCGAGCCCCTGGGCCCACTCGAAGGCGCCGCTGTAGGCCGCCGGCTCACTCCCCCCTCCCTGCAGGTCAGCGGCAGCGCCGTCCACGGCGGCCGGCGCGGCCCGGCCCCGGAACCGGGTGTCCCGGCCGGTATTGACCCGGGCCTCGAGCCGCCGGCCGTCCCCGCGGGCGCTCACCTGGACGACGGTGTTCGGGAACCGGCTCGCCGCCGCGGCGAAGTCCTCCACGAGGGCGGCGTCGTTGCCGTAGAAGTACAGGGTGCCCGGGTGGCAGGTGTTGCCCTCGGCGAGGAGGCCGGCGAGCACGATGAGCTCGTGCGCCGGCCAGCGCTCCTGCGCGTCGACGGGGAGCCGCCGGGCCGTGGCGACCCGGTCCCCGACCGCCAGCGCCTCGAGGCGCCGCCACCCCGCCCAGGTCCGGAAGCGGTGCCCCGCCGTCGCCCGGATCCGCCGCCCCTGGGCCGTGCGCAGCTCGAAGACGGGCTTGCGCCCGTTCCAGACCACATCGGTCACCGGGCGCGGGACCAGCTTACCGTCCGCGGCCTCGGCGTGGACCGAGAAGGGGCGGCGCTGCCGGAACAGCTCCGCCACCGTGACCCGCTCGCCGGTGTGCGCCTCGATCAGCCGGGTATCGCCGTGAACGCACTTATTGAACCCGTACCCCGCGAACTTCTCCACGAGGTCGAAGATCCCCTCGGCGTGCTCCTGGGAGAGCCCCTGGGCTTGCGCCCCCTCGAGGAAGCCGGCGCGCTGCTTGGCCATCTCCTCGGGCTTCTTCTTGCCCATGGCCCGGCGCAGCAGGTCGGCCTGGCCGAGGCTGTAGCCGGCGAGGACCTGGGCGATGCGCTGGACCTGCTCCTGGTAGAGGATGACCCCGTAGGTCGACTGCAGCACCGGGACCAGGTCCGGGTGGTGGAGCGCCTGGGTGGGGTAGCCGGCCACCGCCGAGCGGCCGTGCTTGCGCTCGACGAAGTCCTCGACCATCCCCGACTGCAGCGGGCCGGGGCGGAAGAGCGCCACGAGGGCGATGATGTCCTCGAAGCTGTCCGGCTGCAGGCGCTTGATCAGCTCCTTCATCCCCCGCGACTCGAGCTGGAAGACCGCCGTGGTGGCGCAGCGCTTGAGCAGCTCGAAGGTCTCGGCGTCGTCGAGGGGGACGGTGTCGATATCCAGCGCCGGCTCGCCGCGCTGCTCGCGCAGGCGGTTCACCGCCTGCACCGTCCAGTCGATGATGGTCAGCGTCCGCAGCCCGAGGAAGTCGAACTTCACCAGCCCGACGGCCTCGACGTCGTCCTTGTCGAAGTGGGTGGCCACCTTCCACGCCGCGGCGTCCTCGCGCTCCTCCGGGTCGCGGTAGAGCGGCGAGAAGTCCGTCAGGTCCGTCGGGGCGATCACCACCCCGCCGGCGTGCTTGCCGACGTTGCGCGACATCCCCTCGAGCCGGCGGGCGGTGTCGAGCAGCTCGCGGACCGTCTCGTCGTTGTCGTACTCGGCGCGCAGGTCCGGCTCCTGCTCGAGGGCCTTGTCGAGGGTCATCCCCGGCTCGAAGGGGATGAGCTTGGCGATGCGGTCGACGTAGCCGTAGGCGTGGCCGTGGACGCGGCCGACGTCGCGGACCACGGCGCGGGCGGCCATGGTGCCGTGGGTGGCGATCTGCGAGACCTTCTCGGCGCCGTAGCGCTCGGAGACGTACTCGATGACCTCGTCGCGGCGCTCCATGCAGAAGTCCACGTCGAAGTCGGGCATGGAGACCCGCTCGGGGTTGAGGAAGCGCTCGAAAAGCAGGTCGTAGCGCAGCGGGTCGAGGTTGGTGATGCCGAGCGCGTAGGCGACCAGCGAGCCGGCCCCGGAGCCCCGCCCCGGGCCGACGGGGATGCCGCTGGCCCGGGCCCAGCGGATGAAGTCGGCGACGATCAGGAAGTAGCCGGGGAAGCCCATCTGCTCGATCACCGCCAGCTCGTGGTCGAGCCGCTCCTGGTAGCGCTGGCGGACCGCCTCCGGCGCCTCGTCCTCGCCCACGCCCCGCTGCACCAGGCGCTGCCCCAGGCCCGTCTCCGCCTCCTCGCGCAGCAGCGAGGCCACGGTATAGCCCTCGGGGACGGGGAAGTCGGGCAGGTGGTTCTTGCCGAGCTCCAGGTCGACGCTGCAGCGCTCGGCGATGCGCACCGAGGTCTCCAGGGCCTCGGGCAGGTCGGCGAAGCGCTCGGCCATGTCCGCCGGATCCGCCAGGTACTGCTGCTCGGTGAAGCGCCGCGGCCGGCTCGGGTCGTCGAGGGTCCGGCTCTCGTGGATGCACACCCGCACCTCGTGGGCGTCGAAGTCCTCGCGGGCCATGAAGCGCACGTCGTTGGTCGCCACCACCGGCGCCTGCTCGGCGGCGGCGAGCTCGACGGCGGCGTGCAGGTGGTGCTCGTCGCCGGGGCGGCCGAGGCGGTGGACCTCCAGGTAGAAGCCGTCCTCGCCGAAGGTCTCCCGGTGCTCGCGGAGGTAGCGCCGGGCGAGCTCCGCGTCGCCGCGCAGCAGCGCCCGGCCCACGTCCCCCTCGGCGCCGCCGGAGAGCGCCAGCAGCCCGGCGGCGTCGGCGCGCAGCCAGGCGCGCTCGACGACGGGGATATCGCCGTCCGTCCCCTCCAGATAGGCGCGCGAGAGCAGCCGCGACAGGGCGCGGTAGCCGGCGGCGTCGCGGCAGAGCAGGGTCAGCCGCGAGCGCCCGGCCTCGGCGGCCTCGTCGGCGAGCCAGACGTCGCAGCCGATGATCGGCTTGACCCCGGCGGCCAGCGCCGCGCGGTAGAACTTGACCATGCCGAAGAGGTTCGACTGGTCGGTAACGGCCACCGCCGGCATGCCGGCGTCGCGCGCCGCCGCCACCAGCTCCTGGATGCGCACGATGCCGTCCACCAGGGAGAACTCGGTGTGGACGCGCAGGTGGACGAAGGCAGGGGCAGCGTCACTCATGGTCGATCCAGCCTACGAAGGTTGGGCGGGCCTTGCCAGCCCGGGCCGTGGGGGTCCAGGGCGTAGCTCGAATACGCCGAGCATCGCAGCCCGAGCGGGGACGCCGAGCGGCGCCAGCCGCTCGGCGAGCGCGCGTTGTCCGAGCGAAGCGAGTTTAGCGCGCGGCCCCGCTCGGGCGAGAAGCGCAGGGGACCCGCAAGGG
>NZ_NRSH01000139.1 GCF_016584055.1 Halorhodospira neutriphila | reverse complement strand
GCGCCCGGGCCCCCTGGCTGCCGCCGAGGACCAGCACCCGCGGCGGCCCCTCGCGCCGGGCGAGGCGCGCCGCCGGGGGCGGCACCTCGTGGAGCCGGGCGCGGGTCGGGTTGCCGACCCAGCGCCCGCGCTCGCCCAGCGCCTCCGGGAAGCCGGTCAGCACGCGCCGGGCGAGCCGCGCCAGCACCCGGTTGGTCAGCCCGGCGCGGGCGTTCTGCTCGTGGACGACCAGGGGCCGCCGGGTCGCCCGCGCCGCCAGCCCCGCCGGGCCGGCCACGTAGCCGCCCATGCCCAGGACCACATCGACCCGCTGACGGCGCAGGATCGCCGCCGCGGCGGCGACGGCGCGCAGCAGCCGCGCCGGGGCGGCCACGGCCGCGAGCCGGCCCTTGCCCCGCAGCCCCCGGACCTCCAGCCACGCCACCTCGAGCCCGGCCTCCGGGACGGCCCGGGCCTCGAGCCCGCCGCGGGTGCCAATCCAGACGACCCGCCAGCCGCGCTCCTGCAGGGCGGCGGCCACCGCCAGCCCCGGGAAGACGTGGCCGCCGGTGCCGCCGGCGGCGATGGCCACAGTGCCCCGGCTCATGGCCGCGCCTCCTCGGGCCGGCGCCCCTCGGCCCGGGCGTGGGAGAGCTCGCAGCCGGCGCGCAGGAGCAGCCCCATCAGGGCCCCCGTCACCACCATGCTGCTGCCGCCGTAGCTGAACAGGGGCAGCGTCAGCCCCTTGGTCGGGAGCAGGCCGGTGGCCACGCCCATGTTGATGAACGCCTGCATCCCGATGATCAGGCCCACCGCCCAGGCCACGTAGCCGGCGAACGGCAGGCGGTGGCGGTGGCACGCCCAGCCGGTGGCCATGGCCCGGAGGACGATGAACACGAACAGGCCGATCACCGCGGTGACCGCCAGGAGCCCGCCCTCCTCGGCGAGCACGGAGAAGACGAAGTCGGTGTGGGCCTCGGGCAGGTAGAAGAGCTTCTGGACGCTGTCGCCGAGCCCCACCCCGTGCCACTCGCCGCGCCCGATGGCGATGAGCGACTGGGTCAGCTGGAAGCCGGAGTTGAACGGGTCCGACCACGGGTCGAGGAAGGAGGTCACCCGCTCCCAGCGGTAGGGGGCCTGGACGATGAGCAGCCCCGCCACCCCCGCCAGGCCCGCCACGAGGGCGGCGAAGCGCCACAGCGGCGCCCCCGCCAGGAAGAGCAGGGCCGTGACCAGCGCCATCAGCAGCAGGGCGGTGCCGAAGTCGGGCTGGCTGAGCAGCAGCAGGGCGCACAGCGTCCCGACGCCCACCGGCACCAGGAAGGCCACCGTGGAGGTGCGCAGCCGCTCGCCCCGGCGCACCAGGTAGTCGGCCAGGTAGAGCGTGAGCAGGATCTTCACCGGCTCGGCCACCTGGAGGTTGAAGGCGCCGAGGGAGATCCAGCGCGACGCGCCGTTGACCTCGTGCCCGATGCCCGGGATCAGCACCAGGGTCAGCAGGAGCAGGGCCAGCAGCAGCATCAGCCAGCTCCCCTGCTGCCAGTTGGCGAGGGGGACCTGGACCAGGGCGAAGGCGGTCCCGGCGGCGAGCACCGCGAAGACCGCCTGGCGCTTGAAGTAGTAGAAGGCGTCCCCCGTGGCCTGGTCGGCGACGGAGACCGACGCCGAGGCCACCACCACCAGGCCGAGCAGGAGCCCGGCCACTACCGCCCAGAGCAGCGGCTGGTCGAGGGCGGGCCACAGCGGGTAGCGGCGCTCCGGGGCGCCGGCGGCGTAGTCAACCATCACCGACCTCCTCGCGGACCGCCTGCCGGAAGGCCTCCCCCCGCTGCTCGAAGCCCGAGAAGGCGTCGAAGCTCGCGCACGCCGGTGCCAGCACCACCGCGTCGCCGCGGCGCGCCCGGGCCGCCGCGGCGGCGACGGCCTCGCCCATGCCCGCGGCACGGACCACCGGCACCCGGCCGCCGAGGGCCGCCTCGATCTGCGGGGCGTCCTCGCCGATGAGCACCACCGCCCGCGCCCGCTCGGCGCAGGCGTCGGCGAGCGGGCGGAAGTCCGCCCCCTTGCCCTGCCCGCCGGCGATGAGCACCACCGGCCGCTCCAGCCCCTGCAGCGCCGCCAGCGCCGCCCCGACGTTGGTCGCCTTGGAGTCGTTGAGCCACGCCACCCCGCCCCACTCGCCGAGGCGCTCCATGCGGTGGGGCAGCCCGGGGAAGCTCGCCAGGGCGCTGCGCTGCGCGGCGGCGGGGATGCCGTAGGCGTCGGCCAGGGCCATGGCGGCGAGGGCGTTGGCGCAGTAGCTGCGCCCGGGCACCGCCAGCTCGGCCACCGGCATGCGCGGCTCGTCGCCGGCGGCGAGGTACTCGGCGCCGGCGCGGCGGAGCAGGCGGTACGCCGCCGCCGGCTGCTCGAGGCTGAAGGCCCGGCGCGCCCCCGCACCGGCGCCCATGGCGGCGGTGTACGGGTCGTCGGCGTTGACCACGGCCACCGCCGCGCCCTCGAGCAGCCGCGCCTTGGCGGCGGCGTAGCTGTCGAGGTCGGCGTAGCGGTCCATGTGGTCGGCGCTGACGTTGAGCACGGCCCCGGCCTGCGGCCGGAAGCCCGGGCACGCCTCGAGCTGGAAGCTCGAGACCTCGAGGATATAGCACGCCACGGGCCCGCGCTCGAGCAGCTCCAGGGCCGGCGTGCCGAGGTTCCCGCCCACGGCGGCGGGGATCCCGGCGTGCCGGGCCATCTCGGCGAGCAGGCTGACGGCGGTGCTCTTGCCGTTGGAGCCGGTCACCGCGAGCACCGGCGCGCGCGCCGCGGCGGCGAAGAGGGTGAGCTCGCCGACGACCTCGCGGCCGGCGGCGCGCAGCTCGGCGAGCACCCCGCTGCGCAGGTCCAGCCCGGGGCTGACCACCACCCGCTCGGCCCCGAGGAGGGCCTCGCGATCGAGCCCGCCGACGGCGACCGGCACCTGCGGGTGCTCGCGGCGCAGCGCCGCGAGCCCCGGCGGCTCGCGGCGGCTGTCGGTCACGGCCACCGCCTCGCCGCGGCGCAGCAGGTGCCGGGCGCACGCCAGGCCCGTGGCGCCGAGCCCGGCGACCGCCGTGTAGCCGTTGGCGGGCTCGCCCACTGCCATCTCAGCGCACCTTGAGCAACGCCAGGCCGAGGAGGACCAGCACCACCGTGATGATCCAGAAGCGCACGATGACCCGCGGCTCCGGCCAGCCCTTGAGCTCGTAGTGGTGGTGCAGCGGCGCCATGCGGAAGAGCCGCCGCCCGGTGAGCTTGAACGACAGGACCTGGACCATCACCGAGACCGTCTCCATGACGAAGACCCCGCCCATGATGAACAGCACGATCTCCTGGCGCACCGCCACCGCCACCACGCCGAGCGCCGCCCCCAGGGCGAGCGCCCCCACGTCGCCCATGAAGACCTGGGCGGGGTAGGTGTTGTACCAGAGGAAGCCGAGCCCGGCGCCGATGATCGCCGCGCAGAAGACGACCAGCTCGCCGACCCCGGCGATGGCCGGGATGCCGAGGTAGTCGGCGAAGACGTGGTGGCCGGTCGCGTAGGCGAAGACCGCCAGCCCGGCGGCGACGAGCACCGTCGGCATGATCGCCAGGCCGTCGAGGCCGTCGGTGAGGTTGACGGCGTTGGAGCTGCCGACGATGACCAGGGCCGCCAGCAGGACGAAGCCGAGGCCGAGGGGGAAGATCAGATCCTTGAACAGCGGCAGCACCAGGCTGGTCTCCACGGGGGCCTGGGCCGTGGCGAAGAGCACGGCGCCGGCGGCGAAGGCCACCGCCACCTGCAGGCCGAACTTGGCCTGCGCCCGCAGCCCCTGGCTGTCCTGGCGGGCGAGCTTGAGGGCGTCGTCGACGCCCCCGATGGCGCCGAAGAGCAGCGTCACCAGCAGGGCCACCCAGACGTAGCGGTTGGTCAGGTCCGCCCAGAGCAGCGTCGAGGCGGCGATGGCGATGAGGATCAGCGCCCCGCCCATGGTCGGCGTACCCGCCTTGCCGTAGTGGGACTCGGGGCCGTCCGCCCGCACCTGCTGGCCGATCTGGTGGAGCACCAGGCGCTCGATGACCGCCGGGCCCACGGCCAGGGCGATCCCCAGGGCGGTGAGCACCCCGAGGATGGCGCGGAAGGTGATGTACTGGAAGACGTTCAGGCCGGAGTAGAACGCCTCCAGGGCCATCGCCAGGTGGTAGAGCACGCTACCTCTCCTCCGTCTCTGTCGAGCTTGCGGTCAGCGCCGCGACGCTGCGCTCCATGGCGGCGGAGCGCGATCCCTTGATGAGCACCACGGCCTGCGGCGGCAGCTCCCGCTCGCAGGCGGCGAGCATCTCCTCGTGGCCGGTGAAGCACCGCCCGCCCTCGCCGAAGGCGGCGGCCGCCGGCGCCGCCTCGGCACCCACGGCCCACAGCCGGGCCACGCCGGCGGCCCGGGCGAGCTCGCCGGCGCGGCGGTGCCACTGCGCCGCCTCGGGGCCGAGCTCGGCCATGGCGCCGAGGAGCAGCCACGGCTCGCCCCCCTGGGCCCGGAGCACCTCGAGGGCCGCCTGCAGGCTGCCCGGATTGGCGTTGTAGCTGTCGTCGATCACCCGGCGGCAGCGCCGCCCGGGGTGCACCTCCAGGCGCCCCGGCGCCGCCCCGGCGGCGGCGATACCGGCGGCGACGGCCGCCTCGGAGGCCCCCAGCGCCACGGCGCAGGCCGCGGCGGCGGCGGCGTTGGCGGCGTTGCACGCCCCCAGCAGGGGGCTGGGGACCGGGCGCCACACCCCGCCGAGGCGCAGCTCCAGGGCCTCGCCGTGGCCGCGGTAGCGCACCTCCGCCTGCGGGCCGGCGCCGAAGGCCAGGATCCGCCGCGCCCCCGCCAGGCCGCGCCACAGATCGGCGTAGGGATCGTCGGCGTTGATCACCGCCGTCCCCTGCGGGCCGAGCGCGGCGAAGAGCTCGCCCTTGGCCTCGGCGACGCCGCGCACCGTCCCGAAGCCCTCGAGGTGCGCCGGCCCGGCGTTGGTGACGACGCCGACCTCGGGGGCGGCCCAGGCGGCGAGCGTGGCGATCTCGCCGGGGTGGTTGGCGCCCATCTCGACGACGGCGTAGCGGTGGTGCCCGTCGAGCCGGCAGAGCGTCTCCGGGACGCCGAGGTGGTTGTTGCGGTTGCCGCGCGTGGCCAGGGTCGGCCCCTCGGCGGCGAGGATGGCGGCGAGCAGCTCCTTGACGGTGGTCTTGCCGTTGCTGCCGGTGACGGCCGCCACCCGGGCGCCGGCGCGCCGGCGCGCCTGACGGCCGAGCTCGGCGAGGGCGCGCTCGGGCTCGGCGACGACGACGGTGGGCAGCGCCGCCACGGGGCGGCGGCCGAGGACCGCCGCCGCTCC
>NZ_NRSH01000138.1 GCF_016584055.1 Halorhodospira neutriphila | reverse complement strand
CTGCTCCGCCAGCGCCGCCGTATCGTCGAAGCGCTCCTCGGCGCGCGCTACGTCCTCGTCGGCGACGACTTCCGCTTCGGCCACGGCCGGCGCGGCGATCTGGCGCTGCTGCGCGAGCAGGGCCGGCGCTGGGGCTACGAGGCCGCCTGCATGGGGACGGTGGCGCAGGAGGGCACGCGCGTCAGCAGCACCCGGGTCCGCGAGGCGGTGGCCGACGGGCGCTTCGCGGAGGCGGAGGCGCTGCTCGGCGCCCCCTACCGGGTCAGCGGCCGGGTCGTGCGCGGCGACGCCGTGGGGCGGCGGCTGGGGTGGCCGACGGCGAACCTCAAGCTGCCCCCGGCCCCGCTCCCGCTGGCCGGCATCTACGCCGGATGGGCCCGGGGGCCGGGGCTCGGCGCCTGGCCGGCGGCGGTGAGCGTCGGCGTCCGGCCGACGGTCGGGGGGCGGCGGACCGTCTTCGAGGCGCACCTGATCGGCTTCCGCGGCGATCTCTACGGGCGGCACCTGGCCATCGAGCCGGTGCGCTGGCTGCGCGCCGAGGAGCGCTTCGACGATACGGCGGCGCTGGCGGAGCAGATCGGCGACGACGTCGAGGCCGCGCGCCGGGTGCTGTGCAACGATTCCCATTCAGGCGAGGCGGTGACGTGAGCGAGTACAAGCACACCCTCAACCTTCCGCACACCGAGTTCCCCATGCGGGCCCGGCTCGCCGAGCGCGAGCCGCAGCGCCTGCAGCGCTGGCGCGACCAGGACCTCTACGGCACCATCCGCGCCGCCCGCGCCGGGCGCGAGCGCTTCATCCTCCACGACGGCCCGCCCTACGCCAACGGCGACATCCACATCGGCCACGCCGTCAACAAGATCCTCAAGGACATCATCGTCAAGGCGCGGACCCTCGACGGCTACGACGCCCCCTACGTGCCGGGCTGGGACTGCCACGGCCTGCCCATCGAGCACAAGGTCGAGGAGCACGCCGGCAAGCCGGGCGAGGACCTGACCTACGCCGCGTTCCGCGAGCGCTGCCGCGCCTTCGCCGCCGAGCAGGTCGACGGCCAGCGCCGCGACTTCGAGCGCCTCGGCGTCCTCGGCGACTGGCAGCGCCCCTACCTGACCATGGACTACGCCACCGAGGCCGGCATCCTGCGCGCCCTGGCGCGCATCGTGGCCGGCGGGCACGTCACCCAGGGCTTCAAGCCGGTGCTCTGGTGCCCGGAGTGCGGCTCGGCGCTCGCCGAGGCGGAGGTCGAGTACGAGGAGCGCACCTCGCCGGCGGTGGACGTCCGCTACGCCGTCGCCGACGCCCACGATCTCGAGGGCCGCGTCTTCCTCGAGGGCGAGGGGGCGCAGGCGGGCCCGGTCTCGGTGGTCATCTGGACAACGACCCCGTGGACCCTCCCGGCGAGCCGGGCCGTGGCCGTCCACCCCGAGCTGGAGTACGCCGTCGTCGCCCTCGACCACGCCGAGCGCCTGATCCTCGCCGCCGAGCTGGTGGCCCCGACGCTGGCGCGCGCCGGCATCGAGCGCTACGAGGTGGTGGGCCGCTGCCGGGGCCGCGACCTGGAGGGGCTCACCCTGCGCCACCCCTTCCTGGGGCGCACGGTGCCGGTGGTGCTCGGCGAGCACGTCACCACCGACGGCGGGACGGGCTGCGTCCACACCGCCCCGGGCCATGGCCAGGAGGACTTCGAGGTCGGCCAGCGCTACGGCCTGGAGGTGGCCAACCCCGTCGACGGGGCGGGGCGCTTCCTGCCGGAGACCGAGCACTTCGCCGGCCTGGACGTCTTCGACGCCAACCCCCGGGTCGTCGAGCTGCTCGATGAGCGCGGCGCGCTCCTGCACCACGAGGACTACCGCCACAGCTACCCGTGCTGCTGGCGCCACAAGGGGCCGGTGATCTTCCGGGCGACGCCGCAGTGGTTCATCGACCTCGACGGCGGCGGCCTGCGCGAGCGCGCCCTGGCGGAGATCGCCGGGGTCTGCTGGATGCCGCCGTGGGGGGCGGCGCGGATCGAGGCCATGGTCCGCGGCCGCCCGGACTGGTGCATCTCGCGCCAGCGCCACTGGGGCGTGCCCATCGCCATCCTCGTCCACCGCCGCACCGGCGAGCCCCACCCCGAGACGTCGCGGCTGATGGAGGCGGTGGCCGAGCGCATGGAGCGCGAGGGCCTCGAGGCGTGGTGGCGGCTCGACCCGGCCGAGCTCATCGGCGACGAGGCGGCGGAGTACGAGAAGGTCACCGACATCCTCGACGTCTGGTTCGACTCCGGGGTCACCCACGCCACCGTCCTCGAGGACCGGGAGCAGCTGCAGGTCCCGGCGGATCTCTACCTCGAGGGCTCCGACCAGTACCGCGGCTGGTTCCAGTCGTCGCTGCTCTCCTCGGCGGCGATCCGCGGCTCGGCCCCCTACCGCGCGGTGCTGACCCACGGCTTCACCGTCGACGAGAGCGGCTACAAGATGTCCAAGTCGCGGGGCAACGTGATCGCCCCGCAGGACGTCATGGACCGGCTCGGCGCCGATATCCTGCGCCTGTGGGTCGCCTCCGCCGACTACACCGGCGAGATCGCGGTCTCCGACAACATCCTCCAGCGCACCGCCGACGCCTACCGGCGGATGCGCAATACGGCCCGCTTCCTCCTCGGCAACCTCCACGGCTTCGAGCCGCAGCGCGACGCCCTGGCGCCGGCGGCCATGCTGCCCCTGGACCGCTGGGCGGTGGCCCGGGCCCAGGCCCTGCAGGAGCGGATCGTCGCCGCCTACGACCGCTACGAGCTCCACCGCATCTACCACCTCCTGCACAACTTCTGCGTGGTGGACCTGGGCGGCTTCTACCTCGATATCCTCAAGGACCGCCTCTACACCACGCCGCCGGAGAGCCGCGCCCGGCGCTCGGCGCAGACGGCGCTCTACCACGTCGCCGAGGCGCTGGTGCGCTGGCTGGCGCCGATCCTGTCGTTCACCGCCGACGAGATCTGGGAGCACCTGCCGGGGCGGCGCGAGGCGCCGGTCTTCACGGCGCAGTGGTACGACGGGCTCTTCGGCCTCGACGGCGGCGAGGCCGAGGCCGCCTTCTGGGAGCGGGTCATCGACCTGCGCTCGGCGGTCAGCCGCGAGCTCGAGCGCCTGCGCAACGCCAAGGTCATCGGCGCCAACCTCGACGCCGAGGTCACCCTCTACGTCTCCGACGAGCTCGCCGAGGCGCTGGCGCCGCTGGCCGAGGAGCTGCGCTTCGTGCTCATCACCTCGGAGGCGGCGCTGCGGCCCCTCGCCGAGGCGCCGGAGGGGGCCGTCGAGGCGAGCCTCGAGGACGGCACCGCGGTGCGCATCGCCGCGGCCGCCTCCGGGCACGAGAAGTGCCCGCGCTGCTGGCACCGGCGCCCGGATATCGGGGCCAGCGCCGAGCACCCGCAGCTCTGCGGCCGGTGCGTGGCCAACGTCGCCGGCGAGGGCGAAGCGCGGCGGGTGGCCTGAGCGGCGTGGCGGCCCCCGTGCTGCGGTGGCTGGCCCTGGCGGCGGCGGTGGCCCTCCTCGACCAGGGCACCAAGCTCTGGGCCGAGGCGAGCCTGGCGCCGCACCGGCCGGTGGAGCTGCTGCCGGTGCTCAGCCTGACCCTGGGGTACAATCCGGGGGCCGCCTTCAGCCTCCTCGGCGAGGCCGGGGGGTGGCAGCGCTGGTTCCTGGCGGCGGTCGCCGTCGCCGTGGGCGGCTACCTCGTCCACTGGCTGTACCGGCTCGGGGATGAGCAGCCCGGGCTGGCGGCGGGGCTGGCGCTGCTGCTCGCCGGGGCCGTCGGCAACCTCATCGACCGGCTGCGCCTCGGGGCCGTCGTCGACTTCATCCACCTCCACTACCGCGGCTTCCACTGGCCGCTGTTCAACGTCGCCGACATCGCGGTCACCGTGGGGGCGGGGATCGTCATCCTCTTGATGCTACGGAGGCCTAGCCGTGACTAAGATCCGTCTCGCCAATCCCCGCGGCTTCTGCGCCGGGGTCGACCGGGCCATCGCCATCGTCGACCGGGCGCTGGCGGTCTTCGGGGAGCCCGTCTACGTCCGCCACGAGGTGGTGCACAACCGCTACGTGGTCGACGACCTGCGCGAGCGCGGCGCCGTGTTCGTCGAGGAGCTCGACGAGGTCCCCGACGGGGCGACGGTGATCTTCAGCGCCCACGGCGTCCCGCAGCGGGTGGTCGACGAGGCCCACGCCCGGGGGCTGCAGGTCTTCGACGCCACCTGCCCCCTGGTGACCAAGGTCCACATGGAGGTCCGCGGCCACGCCCAGCAGGGCCGCGAGGTGGTGCTCATCGGCCACGCCGGCCACCCGGAGGTCGAGGGGACCATGGGGCAGTACCTCGCCCCCGAGGGGCAGGGGGGCATCTACCTCGTCCAGAGCGAGGCGGAGGCCCGGCAGCTGGCGGTCGCCAACCCCCAGGAGCTCGCCTACGTCACCCAGACGACGCTCTCGGTGGACGACACCGCCGGCATCGTCGCGGCGCTGCAGGAGCGCTTCCCGGCGATCCGCGGGCCGCGCAAGGACGACATCTGCTACGCCACCCAGAACCGCCAGGACGCCGTCCGGGCGCTCGCCGAGGAGGCCGACCTGATCCTCGTCGTCGGCTCGCGGAACAGCTCCAACTCCAACCGGCTGCGCGAGCTGGCGCAGCGCTGCGGGGTGCCCGCCTACCTGATCGACGGGGCGGGCGACCTGGAGCGCGGCTGGCTCGGCGGCTGCGGCGTGGTCGGGGTCACGGCGGGGGCCTCGGCGCCCGAGAGCACCGTGGTGGAGGTGGTCGAGCAGCTCCAGGCCTGGGGCTGCGAGGCGCCGGAGGAGCGCCTCGGCAAGGCGGAGACGGTGACCTTCGGGCTGCCCAAGGAGCTGCTCAGCGCCGGCTCGACGAGCGCGGATTGAGCACCCGCAGGGCGTCCGGGTAGCTGCTGCGCAGCTGCTCGGCCACGTCGCGGGGGACGAGCTCGTAGGCGTCGCCCACGGCCACGATGGCGGCCTCGCCGTTGGCGAGGGCGCGGCGCTGCTCCCGGGTGACCGCGATCCAGCGGACCTTCGGCCCCTCCGTGAAGTGGTAGTCGAGCTCGGCGCCGAAGCGCGGCAGGTAGTTGGTGTAGATGAGCTCCGCGAGGCTCGCCTGCGGCGCCGGCCGCTGGTCCGCCTGCCGCTGCTGGCGCCGCCGGCCGCCGCGCCTGGGCCGGGCAGGGCGCCGGTCCTCCTTGCGCAGCCGCTCCTCGTCGACGAGGCCGGCCTTGGCCAGCTGCTCCTGGAGCGCGTTCTTCGCCATAGAAGCCATCCCCACTCTTGAAGTGTTTGATTGAGAATGGATTTTAGTAGAGGAGCCGGATTGTTTCGTAGCCCCACCCCCCTGCT
>NZ_NRSH01000137.1 GCF_016584055.1 Halorhodospira neutriphila | reverse complement strand
GTGGACGCGCAGCGCCACCCCCAGCGCGGCGCAGGCCGCCTCGCAGTGGGCGGCCCACGCCGGGGCGTCGGGGTGGAGGCCGTGGTCGACGTGGACGGCGCACAGCCGGCCGGGCAGCTGGCCGCGGACGGCGGCGAGGGCGTGGAGCAGCGCGAGGGAGTCCCGGCCGCCGCTGAGGGCGACGTGGTAGGCCGGCGCCGCCGGGGCGAGCTCACGCAGGCGCCGCGCCACCTCGCCCGGGTCGAGCACGCCTACTCCTTGGGCTGGCCGATCTCCGCCAGCCGCTGGTGGCGCTCCGCCGTGAGCGCCTCGGCGTCCATCGCCGTGAGGCGCTCGAGCTCCTCGAGCAGCGCCTCGCGCAGCGACGCCGCCATGGCGTCGTAGTCGCGGTGGGCGCCGCCGAGCGGCTCGGGGATGACCCGGTCGACGAGGCCGAGGTCGTGGAGGCGCTCGGCGGCCATCTGCATCGCCTCGGCGGCGTCCGCCGCCCGGTCGGAGCTCTTCCACAGGATCGAGGCGCAGCCCTCCGGGGAGATCACCGAGTAGACGGAGTAGCGCAGCATCATCAGCCGGTTGCCGACGCTGATCGCCAGCGCCCCGCCGGAGCCGCCCTCGCCGATGACCGTGCAGATCACCGGCACGCGCAGCTGCGACATCTCGGCGAGGTTGCGCGCGATGGCCTCGCTCTGCCCCCGCTCCTCGGCGCCGACGCCGGGGTAGGCGCCCGGGGTGTCGATGAAGGTCAGGATGGGCAGGCCGAAGCGCTCGGCCAGGCGCATCAGGCGCAGCGCCTTGCGGTAGCCCTCGGGGCGGGGCATGCCGAAGTTGCGGCGCAGCTTCTCCCGGGTATCGCGCCCCTTCTGCTGGCCGATGACCATCACCGGGCGATCGTCGAGCCGGGCCATGCCGCCGATGATCGCCTCGTCGTCGGCGTAGGCGCGGTCGCCGTGGAGCTCCTGGAAGTCGGTGAACACGCGCGAGACGTAGTCGAGGAAGTGGGGCCGGGCCGGGTGCCGGGCGAGCTGCACCACCTGCCAGGCGCTCAGCGACGAGAAGATCTTCTCGGTCAGCGACCGGCTCTTGGCCTCGAGGCGCTGGATCTCCTCGGAGATGCTGACCTCGGTATCCTGGCCGACGTTGCGCAGCTCCTCGATCTTCGCCTCCAGCTCGGCGATGGGCTGCTCGAAATCCAGAAAGTTCTTGGTGGTCATGGGCTCCCCGTCTACCTCGGAACACACAGGGCGCACGCCGTGGGCGAGACCGCAGCCGGCTGTACGATACCAGAATGCCCCCGGGGTTGGGGCCGGCCGCCGGCCCATCGGGTCGGCGAATCTCGACTTGCACGGCGCCGGCGGCGACAATACGTTTTGACACCCCCAAGCAGAGCCCGAGGAGCGCGGCATGCGCATCACCACGGTCGGCTACGGCGCCGAGCGCCACATCGCGGTGGCCCGCAGCGAGACGCAGTGGCAGCTCTGCCCGGAGCCCGGCGACCTGGGCGCCGCGCTCGAGCGCGGCGCCGTGCCCGGGCCGCAGCCCCACTGGCCGCTCGTCGACGCCGCCGAGCTCGAGCTGCTCGCCCCGATCCCGGCGCCCCGGCGCAACGTCATCTGCCTGGGGCTGAACTACGCCGAGCACGCCGCGGAGTCCCAGCGCGCCAAGGGGGCGGAGTGGGCCCTGCCGAGCGACCTGGTCGTCTTCACCAAGGCCACCACGACGGTCACCGGCCCGTACGCGGAGATCACGCTCGACCCGGCGGTGACCGAGCAGCTCGACTGGGAGGTGGAGCTCGCCGCCGTCATCGGCCGCGGGGGCCGGCACATCCCCGCCGAGCGGGCCGCCGAGCACGTCTTCGGCTACACCGTGGTCAACGACCTCTCGGCCCGGGACCTGCAGTTCCGCCACAAGCAGTTCTTCCTCGGCAAGTCCGTCGACGGCACCTGCCCGATGGGGCCGTGGATCACCACCGCCGACGCCGTCCCCGACCCCCACGCCCTGACGCTCTCCTGCCGCGTCAACGGCGTGCTCAAGCAGCACGCCTGCACGAGCGGGATGATCGCCACCGTGCCGCAGATCGTCGCCGGCCTCTCCCGGGTGCTCACCCTCGAGCCCGGCGATATCATTGCCACCGGGACGCCATCCGGGGTAGGGTTCGCCCGTCAGCCGCCGGAGTACCTCGCCCCCGGCGATCGCGTCACCTCCGAGGTCGAGGGCCTCGGGCGGCTAGAGAATCGCTTGGCCTCTCCCCCCGATGACGAGCGGCAGCCGTGACCCACTCCAGTGAGCACCCGAGCCCTGCGGCGGACGCCACCCCGGAGCCCCTCGTCACCCAGGCGATCTTCGAGCAGAGCCCCGACGGCATGCTCCTCCTCGAGGGCCAGCGCATCGCCGGCTGCAACGCCGCCGCCCTCGAGCTGCTCGGCTACGAGGGCAGCGGGGAGCTGCTCGGCCTGACGCCGGCGGAGCTCTCGCCGGCCTACCAGCCGGACGGCACCCCCTCGGCGGAGAAGGCCCGGCTCCTCTACCACCGGGCCATGCGCAGCGGCCCGCAGCGCTTCGAGTGGGTCCACTGCCGCGGCGCCGGGGGGTGCGACCTGTGGCTCGAGGTCCTGCTCACCCCCCTGCAGACCGGGCGGCGGCGCCTCTGCCACGCGGTGCTGTGCGATATCTCGCAGCGCAAGGAGATGGAGCGGCGCCTGCAGCTCAGCGCCAAGGTCTTCACCGCCACCCGCGACGGCATCCTCATCACCGACGAGAAGAGCCGCATCCTCCAGGTCAACGAGGCCTTCACCCGGATCACCGGCTACAGCGAGGAGGAGGTGCGCGGGCGGACGCCGCGGGTGCTCCAGTCCGGCCACCACGACGCCGACTTCTACCGGGCCATGTGGTCGTGCATCCGCGAGCGGGGGAGCTGGTCCGGCGAGCTCTGGGACCGGGCCAAGTCCGGCACGCTGCAGCCCAAGTGGTCGACGATCAACCAGGTCACCGACGCCTACGGCCGGGTGACCAACTACATCGCGGTGCTCAGCGACCTCACCGAGCTCAAGCGCTCCCAGGCCCGGCTCCAGCACCAGGCCTACCACGACGCCCTGACCGGCCTGCCCAACCGGCTCCTGTTCAAGGACCGCCTCGCCCGGGCCATCGAGCGCACCCGGGAGGCCGAGCAGCAGCTCGCCGTGCTCTTCATCGACGTCGACCACTTCAAGGACATCAACGACAGCCTCGGCCACACCGCCGGGGACCGGATCCTGCGCCAGATCGCCCAGCGCCTCCAGGAGCCGATCGGCCCCAACGACACCCTCGCCCGGCTCAGCGGCGACGAGTTCGCCGTCTGCCTGGGCGGGCTCGAGGACCAGAGCGAGGCGCTCGCCTGCGCCGAGAGCCTCCACCAGCGGCTGGCGCGGCCGCTGCAGAGCAACGGCCAGCGCTTCCAGTGCCGCTGCAGCGTCGGGATCTGCCTCTACCCGGACAACGGCGACACCGTCGAGGAGCTGCTGCGCGGGGCCGACTCGGCGCTGCACAACGCCAAGAGCCTCGGCCGCAACACCACCTGCTTCTACGCCGAGGAGCTGACCGAGCGGGCGCAGCGGCGGCTGAACCTCGCCCAGCAGATCCGCCTCGGGCTCGAGCGCGACGAGTTCGCCCCCTTCTACCAGCAGCAGGTGGAGCTGAGCAGCGGCAACGTCATCGGCCTCGAGGTGCTGGTGCGCTGGCACCACCCCGAGCGCGGGCTCGTCGCCCCCGGCGAGTTCATCCCGGTGGCCGAGGAGCTCGGCCTGATGGCCCCCCTCGGGGCGACGGTGCTGCGCTCGGCCTGCCGCCAGGCCCAGGCGTGGCTGCAGCGCGGCTGCGAGTTCGGGCGGATCGCCGTCAACCTCTCGGCCGCGCAGCTCCAGGACGGGACGTTCCACACCGAGGTGGAGCGCCTGCTCGAGGAGAACGGCCTGCCCGGCGCGCGCCTGGAGCTGGAGATCACCGAGTCGGCCTTCATGGCCCTCGACGACACCACCCTCGCCAACCTCCAGGCGCTGCGCCAGCACGGCGTCCGGCTGAGCATCGACGACTTCGGCACCGGCTACTCCTCGCTGCTCTACCTCAAGCGCCTGCCCATCGACCAGCTCAAGATCGACAAGGGCTTCATCTGGGACATGGGCAGCAGCCCGGAGTCCCGCTCCATCGTTCAGGCCATCCTCGAGCTCGCCACGGTCCTCGGCCTCGACGTCGTCGCCGAGGGGGTGGAGACCGAGGAGCAGCGCGAGCAGCTCAGCGCCATCGGCTGCATGGTCGCCCAGGGCTTCCTCTGGGGCCGGCCGGTGCCGCAGCCCTCGCTCGCCTCCTCGCCTCCCCCCGCCCTTGAGCCCTGAGGCAGGCCGCCGGCCTTTATCGCCCCCCGGCAGCGCGGCATCCTAGTGCCCCAGCCGATTCCGCAAGGGCCGCCTGCTTATGCACAACATCGCCACCCGCGGGCTCTTCAAGGGCATGAGCCCGCGCGTCACCGCCGTCTCGACCCTGCTCATCGCGGCCTTCGCCGGGGGCGGGGCGGTCTTCCCCGACCGGCTCGCCGCCGCCATCGACGCCTGGCGGGCGACGCTCACCCCCTTCTTGCAGTGGTACTACGTGCTCGTCATCGCTGGGATCCTGCTGCTCACGATCTGGCTCGGCACGGGCCGGTTCAAGAACGTCCGCCTCGGCGGGGACAACGAGGCCCCGGAGTTCCGCACCTTCTCGTGGCTGACCATGCTCTTCGCGGCGGGCATGGGCGTGGGGCTGGTCTTCTGGTCCGTCGCCGAGCCCATCTCGCACTACCAGGGCACCCCCTTCACCGACGGCGAGGGCCCGGCGGCGGCCGCGGATACCGCCCTGCGGCTCGCCTACTTCCACTGGGGGCTCAACGGCTGGGCCGTCTTCGCCCTGGTCGCCCTGATCCTGGCCTACTTCAGCTTCCGCCGCGGCCTGCCGCTGACCATGCGCATCGCCGGCCTGCTCAAGGCCCTCGACCAGGAGCGCTACGCCGCCCGCGAGGGCGAGCGCAGCATCCCGCCGGTCGAGCCCTGGGCGCAGGCGAGCACCCCGGGGGAGGACCCCGGGCCTTGACGCCGCAACGGCCCAGCGGCGGCCAGGGCGGCCGTATCGAGCTGGTCCCGGCCGAGGACGGCGGCGGGCCCCGGCTCCGCCTGCGCGGGGACTGGACGCTGCCCCACTACGCCGCCCTGGCGAGCGCCGTCGCCGGGCTCGAGGCGCGCCCCGCCCTCGAGCAGCTGGAGCTCGACCGGCTCGGCGCCCTGGATACCGCCGGCGCCGCCCTGATCGTCCGCCTCGTCGGCCCCGAGCAGGCGCGGGCTCTGGCCCGCAGCGCCCCGCAGCTTGCGCCGCTCGGCGGCGAG
>NZ_NRSH01000136.1 GCF_016584055.1 Halorhodospira neutriphila | reverse complement strand
GCCGAGGCGCTCGGCGTTGTCGATGACCATGAGCGTGGCGTTGGGGACGTCCACCCCCACCTCGATGACCGTCGTCGCCACGAGCAGGGCGACCTCGCCCCGGGCGAAGGCCGTCATGGCCTGCTCCCGCGCGCTCTCCCCAAGCGGGCACTGCGACAACGCCTCTCCCCTCCCGATACTAGACTTGCCCGTACCGCTCGGCCTCCCCGACCCAGCGGCGGATCAGCGCCGCGGCCGCCTCGGGGGCCGAGTCCAGCAGCTCGCCGGCCGCCCCCTGGACCGCCTCCAGCAGGTCGGCGTCCCGGTGCAGGTCGCCCACGCGCAGGCTCAGCGCGCCGGTCTGGCGCGTCCCGAGCATCTCCCCGGGGCCCCGGATCCCCAGGTCGCGCTGGGCGATGGCGAAGCCGTCGTCGGTCTCGCGCAGGACCGCCAGCCGCTGCCGGGCGCTCTCGGATAGGGGGCCATGATACATCAGGACACAAGCGGAGCTGGCGCTGCCGCGGCCGATGCGGCCCCGGAGCTGGTGGAGCTGCGCCAGGCCGAGGCGCTCGGCGTTGTCGATGACCATGAGCGTGGCGTTGGGGACGTCCACCCCCACCTCGATGACCGTCGTCGCCACGAGCAGGGCGACCTCGCCCCGGGCGAAGGCCGTCATGGCCTGCTCCTTCTCGCCGGCGCCCATCCGGCCGTGGACCAGGGCCACCCGGTGCTCCGGCAGCGCCTCGCCCAGCTGCTGCGCGGTATCGGCGGCCGCCTCGGCCTCCAGCTCCTCGGAGGACTCGATCAGGGTGCAGACCCAGTACGCCTGGCGCCCCTCGTCGAGGGCCGCCCGCAGGCGCTCCACCACCTCGGCGCGCCGGCGATCGGCAAGCACCACGGTCTGCACCGCCCCCCGCCCCGGCGGGCGCTCGTCGAGCGCCGAGACGTCGAGGTCGGCGTAGGCCGTCATCGCCAGGGTCCGGGGGATCGGGGTGGCGGTCATCGTCAGCTGGTGCGGCTCGCAGCCGCCCCCCTTCTCCTTGAGCGCCAGGCGCTGGTGGACGCCGAAGCGGTGCTGCTCGTCGACCACCACCAGGCCGAGGCGGCAGAAGGCGACCGACTCCTGGAAGAGGGCGTGGGTGCCGACGGCGATGCCCGCCTCGCCGGCGGCTAGCCGCTCCAGCGCCGCGCGCTGCCGGGCGGCCGGGCGCCCGCCGGTGAGCCAGGCCACCTCGACGCCGAGCGGCGCGAACCAGGCCTCGAGGCTGCGCAGGTGCTGCTCGGCGAGCAGCTCCGTCGGCGCCATCACCGCCGCCTGGTAGCCGCTGCCGACGGCGCGGGCGCAGGCCAGGGCGGCGACCACCGTCTTCCCCGAGCCGACGTCCCCCTGGAGCAGGCGCAGCATGGGGACGGCCCGGGCCATATCGGCGGCGATCTCGGCGGCGACCCGCTGCTGGGCGCCCGTGAGGGTGAACGGCAGGCTCCGGCACAGCCGCTCCGCCAGCGCCCCGCCGCCGTCGAGCCGCGGCGCGCCGGCCTCGGCGTGGAGCGCCTGGCGGCGCCGGCGCAGCGTCATGTGGTGGGCGAGCAGCTCCTCGTAGGCGAGCCGCCGCACCGCCGGGTGGCTGCCGTCGAGCAGCGCCGCCGTATCCGCCTCGGGCGGCGGGCGGTGGACCAGGCGCAGGGCCTGCTCGAGATCCGGCCAGCCGGTATCGGGCAGCGCCGCCGCCGGCAGCCGGTCCGGCAGGGCCTCCGGGAGCCACCCCAGGGCGGCGTCGACGAGCCGGCGCAGCTGCCCCTGGTACAGCCCCTCGGTGGCGCGGTAGACGGGGGTGAGCGCCTCCTCGTCCGGCCGGTCCCCGTCCCCCGGCGCGACCCGCTGGTACTCCGGGTGGACCATCTGCAGCCCCGTGTAGGCGCTGCGCACCTCGCCGAAGCAGCGCAGCACGGCGCCGCGCTGGAGGCGCTCCGCCTGGCGCGGGTAGAAGTGGAAGAAGACCAGCTCCAGCTGCCCCGTCCCGTCGCTGAGCCGGCACAGGAGGCGCTTGCGCCGCCCGGTGGCGACCTCGGCCCACTCCACGCGGCCCTCGATGAGCACGGACTCCCCCGGGCTCAGGCCGCCGATCGGCCGCAGCCGTGTCCGGTCCTCGTAGCGGAGGGGCAGGTGGAGGAGCAGGTCGGCCACCGTCTCCAGCCCCAGGCGCTGGAGGCGCTCGGCGAGGCGGGGGCCTACGCCGGCCAGCGCAGTCAGCCGCCGCCCCTCCATCAGGGGATCGCCGTCAGCGGGCGGCGGGGCAGTAGAGCACCGCGTCCATCTCGACGGCGGCGCCCTTGGGCAGGGCGGCGACCCCGATGGCCGCGCGCGAGGGGTAGGGCTCCTGGAGGTACTCGGCCATGACCTCGTTGACGAGCCCGAAGTGCCCCAGGTCGGTCAGGTAGACCGTCAGCCGCACCGCGTCGGCCAGCGAGCCGCCGGCGGCGCCGGCCACCGCCGTCAGGCTGTCGAAGACGCGCTCGATCTGGCTGTGCATATCGGCCCCGACCAGCTCCCCGGTCTCCGGGTCGAGGGGGATCTGCCCCGAGACGTAGACGAAGTCCCCGGCGCGCACTGCCTGGCTGTACGGCCCGAGGGCGGCGGGGGCGGCGTCCGAGTGGATGGCTTCGTGTGACGACATGGGTTTCTCCTTAACCGTCCTTCTTGCGCACGATCCGCTGCACCGGCGACATCGCCCGCAGGTGGCGCATCACGCTCGCCAGGTGGCGCCGGTCGCGGACCAGGATGAGGAAGCGGACCGTCGCGAGCATCCCGTCGCGCTCCTCGATGGTGACGTTCTCGATGCTCGAGCCCCGCTCGGCGATGGCGTGGGCGAGCAGCGCCAGCGCGCCGCGCTCGTTGACCACGTCGATGCGGATGGCGGTGGGGAACTCGGCGTCCGCCTGCGTATCCCACTCGACATCGACCCACTTCTGCCGCGCCTTGCGCTGGCCGCCGACATTCTTGCAGTCGCGGTGGTGAATCACCACACCCCGGCCGGTGCTCGCGAAGCCGACGATGGGGTCGCCGGGGATCGGCCGGCAGCAGCGGGCGAAGGTCAGCACCGTCCCCTCGTTGCCGCGGATGGTCAGCTGCCCGTGCTCGTCGCCCTCGTCGGGGCGGGCCTCGAGCTCCGCCTCGCCCTGGTCGAGCCCGCTGAGCTGCTGCGCCACCAGCCACGGCACCCGCCTGCCGAGGCCGACCTCCTTGAGCAGCTCCTCGAGGCTCTCGCTGCCCGCGCCCTCGAGGGCCGCGGCGATCCGCGCCTCGCCGAGCCCCTCGAGGTCCAGCGAGAGCGCCCCGAGGGCGCGGTCGACCATGCGCCGGCCGAGCTCGATGGCCTCCTCGTCCTTGAGCCGCTTGAGGGCGTGGCGGATGGCCGTGCGCGCCTTGGCGGTGACCACGAAGTCGAGCCACACCGGGTTCGGGCGCGCCACGGGGGCGGTGATGATCTCCACCATCTGCCCGGTCTGCAGCGGCGTGCGCAGCGGCGTCAGGCGGTGGTCGACCTTGGCGGCGACGCAGCAGTCGCCGATCTCGGAGTGGATGGCGTAGGCGAAGTCCACCGGCGTGGCGTTGCTCGGCAGCTCGGTGATATCCCCCTGCGGGGTGAAGACGTAGACCTCGTTGGGGACGAGGTCGATCTTGACGCTCTCGATGAACTCCTCGGAGGTGCCGACGCTGCGCTGCATCTCCAGCAGGTCCCGGACCCACTCCCGCGCCCGGACCTGCGCGGTGTTATCCCCCTCGGCGGCCTCCTTGTAGAGCCAGTGGGCGGCGATGCCCGACTCGGCGACGGCGTGCATCTCGCGGGTGCGGATCTGCGCCTCGAGGCGGATGCGGTGGGGCCCGACGAGGGTGGTGTGCAGGGACTGGTAGCCGTTGGCCTTGGGGATGGCGATGTAGTCCTTGATGCGGCCGGGGCGGGGCTTGTAGAGGCTGTGCAGGACGCCGAGGACGCGGTAGCAGTCGTCGACGCTGGCGACGAGGACCCGGAAGCCGTAGACGTCGAAGACGTCGCGGAAGTTGAGCTGCTTCTGGGCCATCTTGCAGTAGATGGACCACAGGTGCTTCTCGCGGCCGACCACCTCGGCGTCGATGCCGAGCTCGGCGAGCCGGCTGCGCACCTGCTCGCAGACGGTGTCGAGGATGACCCCGCGGCGCCCGCGCTGGCGGGCGAGCTTCTCCTTGAGGGCGCGGTAGCGCAGCGGGTAGAGGGCGGCGAAGCCGAGGTCCTCGAGCTCGGTGCGCACCGCGTTGATGCCGAGGCGCTGGGCGATGGGGGCGTAGATCTCCAGCGTCTCGCGGGCGATCTGCCGGCGCTTGTGCGGCGGCATGATCCAGATGGTGCGCATGTTGTGGAGCCGGTCGGCGAGCTTGATGAGGATGACCCGGATATCCCGGGCCATGGCGAGGATCATCTTGCGGAAGCTCTCCGCCTGCGCCTCCGCCTTGCTCTTGAAGTCGATGGCGCCGAGCTTGGAGACGCCGTCGACGAGCTCGGCGACCTGCTCGCCGAAGCGCTCGGCGACCCCCTCCTTCGCGGTGGGGGTATCCTCGATGACGTCGTGGAGCAGCGCCGCGGTGATCGACTCGGCGTCGAGGCGCATCTCGGCGAGGATGCGCGCCACGGCGATGGGGTGGGTGATGTACGGCTCGCCGGAGCGCCGGCGCTGCCCCTCGTGGGCCTGCGCCGCGAAGCGGTAGGCCTCGCGGATCGACTCGATGGTGCCCGGCTCGAGGTACGCCGCCAGCAGCGTACAAAGCTCCCCTAGGCGCCGCTCCGGCTCGGAGTCCGGCGCCGGCTCATCGGCGCTTACAACGCTCGCCGCCCTCACCATACATGGAAACCGGCCGGCCGCCGCGCCGCGGCCTCGGGCCCCCGGCTAGGAGGCCTCGCCTTCGCCATCATCGCCCGCGGCCGGCGGCTCCTCGCCCGAGCTGCCGAGCTCGCGCTCCTCGCTGGCGGTGGGGTCCGGCATCCGCGGGCCGCCGCCGACCTCGGCGTCCACGTCGGCGGCGCTGAAGCCGCTGAGCCCGAGGGCCTCACCGCCCTCCTCCGCCTCGGCGCGCCGGAGGATATCCGGGCCGACACGGCCCTCGGCGATCTCGCGCAGGGCGACCACGGTGGGCTTGTCGTTCTCCCAGTCGACGAGGGCATCGACGCCATTGGCCAGCTGCCGGGCCCGCCTGGCCCCGGCCAGGACGAGCTCGAAGCGGTTCTCGACGTTCTCCAGGCAGTCTTCTACGGTCACGCGCGCCATCGCGCCCCTCCCAACGATTTATAGAGTGATCCAAGATTGAGTCTATCAAATGACCGCCCCTTACGCCTCCCCGCCCGGCGCCGTGAGCCGGTCGATCTCGGCGGCGATCTCGACGAGCGCACTGTCGAGCAGCGCCAGGCCGGCGGCGCTCGCCCGCACGCGCCCGCCGTGCCACTCGAGGAGG
>NZ_NRSH01000135.1 GCF_016584055.1 Halorhodospira neutriphila | reverse complement strand
GCGGGGCCGCGCGCTAAACTCGCTTCGCTCGGACAACGCGCGCTCGCCGAGCGGCTGGCGCCGCTCGGCGTCCCCGCTCGGGCTGCGATGCTCGGCGCGTTCGAAAGGACGCCCGCCGGGGGCCCCGCCCGGGAGCGAGCCGCCGGGGAGGCTACCTTCTGGGGGAGGGGAGCCGGTCGGCGGCGGCGCTAGCGGCGCGGCAGCTCGCTGGCGTGGGGCTTGAGGACCTGGAGCAGCCCGGCGTGGGCCTTGGGAGAGGCGGCGACTACGTGGCCGCTGCCCAGGGCGTCGTCCTCGCCGCGGATGCCGGTGACGACGCCGCCGGCCTCGCTGACGAGCAGCGCCCCGCCGGCGATATCCCACGGGTTGAGGCCGAGCTCGAAGAAGCCGTCGAGCCGCCCGGCGGCGACGTAGGCCAGGTCGAGGGCCGCCGAGCCGGCGCGGCGCATGTCCTCGGCGCGCTCGGCGACGCCGCTGAACATCCCCATGTACGGCTTGAACAGGTGGGGGTTCTTGAAGGGGAAGCCGGTGCCGACGAGGGTGCCGTCGACCCCGCGGGGCTTGGAGACCCGGATCCGGTGGCCGTCGAGCTGCGCCCCCTCGCCCCGGGCGGCGGTGAACAGCTCCTGGCGCAGGGGGTCGTAGACGACGGCCGCCTCGAGCTGGCCGCGGCGCTGGACGGCGATGGAGATGCCGATGTGCGGGAAGCCGTGGAGGAAGTTGGCGGTGCCGTCGAGGGGGTCGACGATCCACGTGTACTCGGCCTCGCCGCTGTCCCGGCCGTGGGTGCCGCTCTCCTCGGCGAGGACGCTGTGCTGCGGGTAGGCGCGCCGGAGGGTGCGGAGGATGGCCTCCTCGGCCTGGCGGTCGATGTCGCAGACGAAGTCGTAGCGGCCCTTGCTCTCGACCTGGACGCGGTCGAGGCGATCGATACTGCGGGCGATAATGTCACCGGCGGACCGCGCCGCGCGGACCGCGATATTGACCATTGGATGCATCGGGGGAAACTCCTGTGCTCGACGCGCGATAGCATACCAATAAAACGCGGATCGTTTCAGATGGGGGAGCGCCTTGAGGCTTGAAGACGTACGCATCGTCCTGGTGGGGACGAGCCATCCCGGCAATATCGGAGCGGCCGCCCGGGCCATGCGGGCGATGGGGCTGGAGCGCCTCCACCTGGCGGCGCCGCAGTGCGACCCCCTCGATGCGCAGGCCTGCGCGCAGGCGGCCCACGGCGAGGCGCTCCTCCACCAGGCCGTGGTCCATCCGGATCTCGACGCCGCGCTCAGCGGCTGCCAGCTCGCCTACGGCCTCTCGGCCCGGCGCCGCGCCGAGCGCCACCCGGTGCGCGAGCTGCGCCCGGCGGCGGAGGAGGCCGCCGCCCAGGCGGGCGGGGAGCAGGCGTGGGTCTTCGGCCGGGAGCGCACGGGGCTGACCAACGTCGAGCTCGACCGCTGCCACTACCTGGTCCACATCCCGACCGACCCGGCGTGCAGCTCGCTGAATGTCGCGCAGTCCGTGCAGCTGGTAGCGTGGGAGCTGCGCATGGCGGCCGGGGCGGCGCCGGCGGCCGGCGCCGCCGCCGGGCCGGAGCCGGCGGGGGTCGACGCCCTGGAGCGCTTCTTCGGCCACCTCGAGGAGGTCGCCGGCGCCGTCGGCTACCTGCGCCGCCAGAACCCCGAGCTGACCATGCGCCGGATGCGCAACCTCTTTCGCCGCGCGCAGCCCACCGACGACGAGCTGCGCATGCTCCGCGGCCTGTTCAACCACATCCTCGATCACCGACGCTGGTCCTGAGAGGCTGCAAACGAAGGAAGAGGGATGCTCACACGCCTGCGCGAGGATATCCGCTGTGTCCAGGCGCGCGACCCGGCGGCGCGCCACGCCTTCGACGTCCTGACCACCTACCCGGGGGTCCACGCCCTGCTCTGGCACCGGTTCAACGCCTGCCTGTGGCGCTGGCGGCTGCGCTGGCTGGCGAAGCTCCTGAGCCTCGTCAGCCGCTGGCTGACCGGCATCGAGATCCACCCGGGGGCGCAGATCGGCCGGCGCTTCTTCATCGACCACGGCATGGGCGTGGTCATCGGCGAGACCGCCGATATCGGCGACGACGTGACCCTCTACCACGGGGTGACCCTCGGCGGGACGAGCTGGCAGGCGGGCAAGCGCCACCCCACCCTCGGCAACGACGTGGTCGTCGGCGCCGGGGCCAAGCTCCTCGGCCCCATCCGGGTCGGCGACGGCGCGCGGATCGGCTCCAACGCCGTGGTCCTCAAGGACGTCCCCGAGGGGGCGACGATGGTGGGCATCCCCGCCCGGCAGGTCGGCGGGCGCCCGGCCGAGGGGGACCGCCGGGCGGAGGTGGCGCGGCGGATCGGCTTCGACGCCTACGGCACCACGGAGATGCCGGACCCGGTGGCGCAGGCGGTCAACGCCATCCTCGACCATATCCACGTCACCGACCGGCGGCTCGAGGAGCTGTGCAGCGCGGTGCGCGAGCTCGGCGGGCGCATGGAGGAGACGCGGGTGCCGGATCTGGAAATCGACGAGTCGTCGGTGGACAGCGGCTGCTTCGGCGAGGAGCGCGAGCCGCCGGAGCGCTGACCGGCGCGCCCCTGGCCTCGGCGCTGCGCGGCGCGGTAGCGTAGACTGTCCGTGGAGAGTCCCGGCCCGCTGGGGCCGGGAGGCGCAAGCAGCAGGAGGGGCCACCGATGCCGGTCACGCTAACCGAGCGCGCTGCCGAGCACGTCCGCCGGCAGATCGCCCAGCACCCCAGCGGCGCCGTCGGCCTGCGGCTGGGCATCAAGGCGAGCGGCTGCTCCGGGTTCCGCTACGTCGTCGACTACGCCGAGCAGGTCGGCGAGGAGGATCTTGTCGTCGAGGCGCACGGCGTCCAGGTCGTCGTCGCCCGCCGCCACGTCCCCTTCCTCGAGGGCACCGAGGTCGACTTCGTGCGCGACGGCCTGAATCAGCGCTTCGACTTCCGCAACCCCAACGCCCGCGATCTGTGCGGCTGCGGCGAGAGCTTCGCCGTCTAGGCGGCGGGGCGCGCCGTTACCGATCGCCTCGCCCGGCGTGGTACAGTAGCGGCGTGGCCAGGGGCGCTCACCCACGCCTGCCGAGCGCCCCGTGAGCGAGCCAGCACCCCGAGGGGCGGCCGCAGCTTGCTTGCGCTGCGGCCTTTTTGTTGAATGCCCATCAGCACAAAGATTTAGAGAAGGAGCGCCTTCATGGCCGTGGAGCGAACCCTTTCGATCATCAAGCCCGACGCCGTCGCCCGCAACGCCATCGGCGAGATCCTCGCGCGCTTCGAGCGCTCGGGGCTGCGGGTCGTGGCCGCGCGGATGGTGCAGATGAGCACCGAGCAGGCGGAGAGCTTCTACGCCGTCCACCGCGAGCGGCCCTTCTTCAATGACCTCGTCGGCTTCATGACCTCGGGGCCGGTGCTCGTCCAGGTCCTCGAGGGCGAGGACGCCATCCGCAAGAACCGCGAGATCATGGGCGAGACCAACCCCAAGGAGGCGGCCGCGGGGACGCTGCGCCACGACTTCGCCGAGAGCATCGACGCCAACGCCGTGCACGGCTCCGACAGCCCGGAGACGGCGGAGCGCGAGATCGACTTCTTCTTCAAGGCCGATGAGATCTTCTCCCGCTGAGCACCACGAGTCGGCCCATGCCGCCGCTGAGCCCGGGCCGGTGGAGCTGCTCGGGCTCGACCGGCCCCGGCTGGCGATGTTCTTCGAGTCGCTCGGCGAGCGGCGCTTCCGGGCCCGGCAGGTCATGCAGTGGCTCCACCAGCGCCGGGTCTACGACTTCGACGCCATGACGGACCTCAGCAAGGCCCTGCGCGCCCGCCTGGGGCGGGCCGCGCAGGCGAGCCTGCCGCAGGTGGCCGCCGATCAGTGCTCGCGCGACGGCACGCGCAAGTGGGTCGTCCGGCTCGCCGACGGCAACTGCGTGGAGGCGGTCTACATCCCCGAGCCCAAGCGCGGGACGCTGTGCATCTCCCCGCAGGCCGGCTGCCCGATGGGGTGCACCTTCTGCGCCACCGGCGAGGGCGGCTTCGCGCGCAACCTCACCGCCGCCGAGATCGTCGGCCAGGTGCACATCGCCCTGGACCGCCTGCCGCCGGAGTCGGTGACCAATATCGTCTTCATGGGCATGGGCGAGCCGCTGCTCAACTTCGACCCGGTGATCTCCGCCTCGCGGATCTTCACCGACGACTACGGCCTCGTCCTCTCCAAGCGCCGCGTCACCATCTCCACCTCCGGCATCGTGCGCGCCATCGAGCGGCTGCGGGGGGTCACCGACGTGAGCCTGGCCGTCTCCCTGCACGCGCCGAGCAACGAGCTGCGCAACCAGCTCGTGCCGGTCAACCGCAAGCAGCCCCTCGAGCGGCTCCTCCCGGCCTGCCACGACTATATCCGCGACAAGCCCCATCGGCGGATCACGTGGGAGTACGTCATGCTCGACGGGGTCAACGACGGCGATCAGCACGCCGAGCAGCTCGCCCGGCTGCTCAGCGGCATCCCGTCGAAGATCAACCTCATCCCGTTCAACCCCTATCCGGGGGCGCGGTTCGGGCGCTCCCCCGACAGCCGGGTCCGCCGCTTCGCGGACCGGCTCCTCGAGCGCGGCTACACCGCCACCGTCCGCGAGACCCGGGGCGACGACATCGACGGCGCGTGCGGGCAGCTCGTCGGTGAGGTCCGCGAGGCGAGGCCGAGCAGGGTGGCGGCCTCGGCGTGAGGCTCGCGCCAGTGCTCCTCGCCGCCCTGCTCGCCGCCGGCTGCGCGGCCGGCCCGCAGGTCCCCGACCGTAGCCGGGCCGCCGACAGCCACGCCGGGGTCGGCCTGCACCTGATCGCCCAGGGCCGCCTCGAGCAGGCCCGTGCGCCCCTGGAGCGGGCCCTGGAGCTGGTCCCCGGGCACCCCGAGGCGCTGACCGGCATGGGGCTGCTGGCCGAGGCGGCCGGCGAGATGGAGCGGGCGCGGACGTACCACCGCCGCGCCGTGGACGCCGCCCCCGGCTCCGGGGCCATCCGCAACAACTACGGCCGGCTGCTGTGCCGGCTCGGCCGGATCGACGCCGGGCTCGAGGCGCTCGAGGCCGCCGCGGCGGCGGAGGGCTACGCCTCGGCCGAGGTGCCGCTGACGAACGCGGCCCGCTGCCTCCTGCGGGAGGGGCGCCGGGAGGAGGCCCGCGGCTGGCTCCGCAAGGCCCTGGAGGCGGCGCCCGGCTTCGCCCCGGCGCTTACGGCGCGGGCCGAGGCGTACTACCTTGCCGGCGAGTACGCCGCTGCCGCCGCCGACCTGGAGCGCGCCCGCGCGGCGGGCGGGGGCGCGCGGACGCTCTACTGGTCGGTGCGCACGGCGCGGGCGCAGGGGGAGGCGGAGGCCGCGGCGTCGTACCGGCGGCGGCTGCGGGAGCGCTTCCCCGATTCGGCGTATCGACAACGCCTAGGCGACGACGAGGGTGCGCCATGAGTGACGGGCAGCAATCCGAGCACGAGGCCGAGCCGGGGCGCCAGTGGGGCGCGGGCGACGGCGCGCCGGAGCAGCCGGAGAGCCGCAGCGGCGTCGGGGCCCGCCTGCGCCAGGCCCGGGAGGCCCAGGGGCGCTCGGCGCGGGCCGTGGCCTCGAGCCTCAACCTGCCGCTGGTGACCGTCGAGGCCCTCGAGGGCGGCGAGCGCGAGGGCCTCCCGCCGACGACCTTCGTGCGCGGCTACCTGCGCAACTACGCGCAGCTCGTCGGCCTCGACCCCGAGGAGG
>NZ_NRSH01000134.1 GCF_016584055.1 Halorhodospira neutriphila | reverse complement strand
CCCCGGGGCGGCGCGGGTAGAGGTCGAGCCCGGCCAGGCCGGCCTGCGGCGCGGCCAGGCGGGCGGCGGCCTCGGCCTGAGCGCCGGTGTAGTTGCCGCTGACCGTCACCCCCGGGGCGCGCTCCAGCGGCTCCGCGGCGAAGACGGCGTTGCCGGCGATCCGCTGCTCGCGCTCCGGGGCAGGGCGGTCGATGCGGATGCCGAACCCGGCGGCCAGGACGGTGTTGTGCAGGATGTGGACCGTCTCCGGCACGCCGTTGTGCGGCGTCATCAGCAGGGCGTCGCCGCTGCGGTTGACGAGGAGGTTGTTGTACAGCGCCACGTTCCCCTCGCCCTGGAAGAGCCGCTCGTGGGGGTTCTCGTAGAAGAGGTTGCCGTAGATGAGGTAGCGGTCCCGCGCCCCCGGCCCGCTCGGCGGCCAGTGGCCCACCAGGAGGTTGGGGCGGGGGCGCTCGGGATTGCTGTGCCCCGCCTTGCTGAAGGCGTTGTAGCGGATGACCGTGCGCTGCGGCTCGTGGGGCATACCGGGCAGCGCCGGGCGTACGCCCTGGTGCTTGATCTGGGCGTTGTAGCCGCGCGTCGCGGCGATGAAGTTGTGCTCGATCAGCCCACCGATGAACGGCGCCCGGCCGCCGGGCTGGCCCAGGTACAGGCCGGTGCCGACGTGGTGGATGACGTTGCGGCGGATGGTCCAGGCCCAGGCGGGGACGCGGGTGGTAATGCCGGTATTGCCCTGGTCGCTGTCGTAGTGGCGGATCTCCAGGTGCTCGAGGGTGATGTGGTGGGCGGCGTCGCCGTCGGCCTCGGCGACCACGGCACTGATGTTCCGCCGCCGGCCGTCGAGGGTCAGGTGGCGCAGCACGACGTGGGCGGTGTTGACCAGGCTGAGCGTGTTCGCCCCCCGGCGCCCGAGGAGGACCGCCGGCTCGCCCGCTGCCGGGCCGGTGATGACGATGGGCGCCTGCGCGGTGCCCTGCAGGCCCTCGAGCCGGAAGGGGCTGAGGTACTCGCCGGCGGCGAGCTCAATGGTGGTGCCGGGGCCGGCGCTGCGCAGCGCTTGGCGCAGCCCGGCGGCGTCGTGCACGGCCACGGTCTCGCGCCCCTCGCCGGCGCCCGCGCCGCCGCCGGCGGCCAAGGGGGCGAGGGTCAGCAGGAGGGCGCCGGGCAGGGCGAGGGCCAGCAGGAGGGCGCCGAGCAGGGCGGGGCCCGGGCGCCGAGGGGGGCGCCGGCGCGCGATCACGGCGACGGCCTCCGGAGCCGGCCCAGCGCCCGGCCGGTGCTGTAGGCCGTGGCGGCCGCCAGGTAGGCCCAGCTGCGCCAGAAGGCGGGGCGGTGGCGGGAGGCGTGCCAGAAGGGGGCGATCGCCTCGGCGGGCGCGCCCGCCCAGAAGCGGTTGTAGCCCATCCGGAAGTGCAGGCTCGCGAGCCGGCGCTGCAGCTGCTGCTCCGAGATGCGCTGGCCGTCCGGGCCGGTGGTGCCCCAGCGCGCCAGGGCGCTCTGCAGGGCGCGGAGCTCGTAGTTGATGGGCGCCCAGCGGGCGGTGGCGCTGTCGGGGCGCTTGCGGTAGAGGGCGTAGGCGGTGCTCAGCGTGGCGATGGGGGTGTAGCGCGAGGCGCGCAGCCAGTAGTCGTAGTCCTGTCCCAGCTTGAAGTCCTCGCGGAACCCGCCGACCTGCTCGACGAGGCCGCGATGCAGGACCACGGTGCTCGTCCAGACCACGGTGTCCATGAGGAGCTTGTGGTAGAGCCAGCCGGAGCGCTCCGGGTCGAGGCCGAGCCCGGCGGCCTGGGCCTCATCCGGGACCAGGGCGGCGGCGCTCGGCCAGGTGCCGTCGCTGTACGGCCGCCAGAGCCGGAACTGGGTCGCGCAGAGCCGGAACTGCGGGCGGCTGGCCATCAGGCGCAGCTGCGCCTCGAGCTTGCCGGGCAGCCAGACGTCGTCGGCGTCGAGGAAGGCGATATACTCGCCCCGGCTGGCGCGCAGGCCGGCGTTGCGGGCCGCCCCGGCGCCGTTGCCGGAGCCCGGCAGGCGCAGGTAGCGCACGGGCTGGCCGAAGGCGTGGACCACTGCCGCCGTATCGTCGGTGGAGCCGTCGTCGACGACGATCACCTCGAGCGGGCGCGGGCGCTGCTGCAGGACGCTCTCGAGGGCCTCGGCGATGTACTCAGCGCAGTTGAAGGCTGGGATGACGACGGACAGGCTGGCCTGCCGGGCCGAGGGCGACCGCGGGGTGCTGCTCCCGGGCGAGGACATCGTCTAGCTCCCTCCGCATGATGACTGCCAAGGCGGTCATGGCGTAAAAGAGATCGAAGTAGGCGAGGCTCAGGAAGGCCCCAGCGATGCAGTAGCCGATGATCCCCACCCCCAAGGCCCAGGACCACTCGCTGATCCAGTAGGTCTCCTCGCGCTGCGCCGCCTGGCGGCGCAGGCGGTTGAGGGTGAGGAGGGTGGAGGCGATCAGCAGGAGGAACAGGCCTAGCCCCAGGAAGCCGTGGTTGCCGAGCATCTGGAAGTAGATGCTGTGCACGGCGCGCCGCTGGACGTGCGGGTCGTCGCCCGTGTAGTAGCTGAGCCAGAGGGGGGTCGGGAGGCCCTGGGTCCCGAAGCCGCTGCCCGTCAGCGGGTTCTCCAGCGCGATGTTCCAGCTGACGTTCCAGGCGTTGAACCGCCCCTGGGCGGAATCGTCCTGCTGGTACTCGACCAGCGACTCCCACTCGTGGACGATCGGCTCGGGGAGGGTGACGCCGACGACCCCGACGCCGAGCAGCGCCAGGGTGACCAGGGTCAGCTTGCCGCGCATGCGCCAGAAGATGAAGGGCGCGACGGCGGCCAGGCCGAGCCACGCGCCCCGCGAGTGGGTGCCGACGATGGCGATCGCCGTCATCCAGAAGCCGGCGTAGAGCGCCAGGCCGAGGGGCCTGCGCAGCCGCTCCCAGGGGATGGAGACGGGCAGCGCGAGGCGGCCCTGGTGGACCTGCCGGGCGAGGACGAAGGCCATGGGCAGGATCATGACCAGGGCCAGGCCGATGTCGGTATTGCCCCCGATGAAGGAGTCCTTGGGCCCGAGCACCATGCCGGAGAAGCCGGTGGCCAGCGAGTGCGGGCCGCCCTTGTAGCCGTAGAAGGCGATGGACAGGGTGATCACGGCCAGCAGGGCGGTGACGCGCTCCCGGCTGAAGATGAGCACGAGGGTGACGAAGGTCATCAGCAGGATGCGCATGCGGCTGTCCCAGATCGTGAAGGCCTGCTCCGGCTCCCAGGCGAAGAGGAACGTCACGACGCTCCAGTGCACGAACAGGAGCAGCAGCAGCCAGACCTCGCGCGTCGAGGGCGGCAGGCGCTTGTCGCGGGCGTAGAGGAGGCCGGCGAGGGTGGCGAGGGCCACCGCCATCGCCACCGGCGCGGTCTCCAGCGGCCCCCAGGCCAGGCGGTGGGGGTTCATCAGGCCGATCCAGTACCAGCCGAGGATCCCCAGCCAAGGCGCGTAGAGGATGAAGGGGATCATCCCGAAGATGAGGCTGCCGAAGAAGAGATCGCGTAAAGGCATCGCGCTCGGGAAGGCTCCTCAGAAGACCGCCTGGGCCTCCTCGCGGCTGCAGCGCATCAGCTGCGCGAGGAACTTGACCGGGGAGGGCGAGTGCGGGGTGTAGCGGGGGAGCTGGTAGAGATCGCTCCCCGGCGCCGCGCCGCCGCGGGCGATGCACAGGGCGGCCCGGAAGCCCAGCGCCCGGGCGAGCCGCGTCTCCCGCGGGCCGTAGTCCTGGCCCGGCCGCCCGTTGGGGTAGGCGAAGAAGCGCACCGGCTGGCGCAGGAGGCCGCTGAGGTAGTCGCGGCTGTCGCTGATCTCGCGCAGCGCCGTGGCGTCGTCGAGCCGCCTGAGGATGGTGTGCGAGACGGTGTGGGCGCCGATGAGCATCCCCGCCTCGTGCAGCCCCCGGACCTGGGCGTCGGTCATCATGGGCGAGCCCCCCTCCACGGGGACGCCGACGCGCTCGAGGAGCAGCTCCAGGGCCTGCTGCCGGGCCTGGGCAGGGAGGTGCTTGACCGCCTGGGTGATCCGCTCCATGGCGTAGTAGCGCGTGGCCGTGCCCGAGGTCGGCACGTGGCCGAGGCCGAGCTCGCCGAGGTGGATGCCGCCGTCGCCCGCGCGGTTGACCGCCTCGATGATGGTGTCGTTGAACATGCGCCCGCCGTTGAGAAAGCCCGTGGCCACGAAGAAGGTCGCCGACAGGCCGTGGCGCTGCAGGATGGGCAGGGCGTTGGAGTAGTTGTCCGCGTAGCCGTCGTCGAAGGTGATGGCCGTGGCGCCGCGCGGCAGATCGCCCCGCTCGAGCCGCTCGATCGCCTCGTCGAGCGCCATCACGCGGGTGTACCGGGCGAGCAGCCGCATCTGCCGGTCGAAGGTCTCGACATCGGGGTCGTCGGGGCGCATGGGGTCGGCCTCGGACAGGACCCGGTGGTAGATCAGGATCGATAGCCGCGGCTGCGGCTGGATCAGCGGCCATCCGGCCCGGATCGTCATAAGGACAGGCTCCACCTTGGCGTGCCACTCCGTTCGTGCTGGCTCCAATCGTGCTGGCTCCAAGCCCTGCGCCGCGGGCGTCGTTAACCGACGCGCTGACCTAACCTGGAGTGTAGCGGCCCTCCCGGGGGATTGCGCCCGGGAGCCGCGGCCCCCACGAGCAGCTTGCGGGAGAACCCACGAGCCCGATGCCGGCCTGGCGAGTGACACGGCAGCCCTTCCAGGAGGTGGCCCCGCAGTGGCGGGCCATGGGCCGGGCGTACGCCGTCTCGCCCTTCCTGAGCGCGGCCTGGCACCAGGCCCTGCACGAGCTGGCGGGCGGCGAGGGCGGCCTCGAGACCGTGGCGATCCGCGACGGCGAGCGCACCGTGGCCCTGGCGACCCTGGGGCAGGGGCGCGAGCGGCGGCTGCGGGCGCTCCCGAGCCGGGTCCTCTACCTCAACGAGACCGGAGACCCTCGGCTCGACCGGCTGACCGTGGAGCACAACGGCCTGCTCGCCGCCGAGGCGGAAGAGCCGCCGGCCCTGGCTGCGCTGCTGGCATCGCTGCTCGAGCGCAGCGGCTGGGACGAGTGCTCGCTGGGCTGGTGGGACGAGGCGCGCTGGCGGCGGATCGCCCCCGCGCTCGCCCACCTGCCGCTGACCCCGGTGGTCCGCGAGCGCCGCACCTACCGCTTCATCGAGCTTGAGGGGGCCGACGGGCTCGGCGCCCTCCTCGGCCGGCTCAGCCGCAATACCCGGCAGCAGATCCGGCGGGCCCTGCGCGCCTACGGCGGCGAGGGGGCCGTGGCGGTGGAGGCGGCCTCGGGGCCGCGGCAAGTGCAGTCGTGGCTCGAGGCCCTGGCCGCCTGGCACCAGTCCCGCTGGCGCGCCCGGGGGCGGGAGGGGGCCTTCGCGGACCCCCGCCTGATGGGCTTCCACCGGCGCTGGCTGGCGCTGGGCGCCGGCGACGGCTGGGCCCAGCTGCTGCGGGTCAGCACCCGGCAGGGGGAGATCGGCTACCTCTACAACCTGGCCGCAGGGGACTACCTGTGCAACTACCAGGGCGGCTTCGCCTACGACGCCGATGCCAAGCGCAAGCCCGGCCTCGTCTGCCACGCCCTGGCCGCGGCCGAGGCCGCCCGCGGCGGGATGCGGCGCTACGACCTGCTGATGGGGGATAGCCGCTACAAGCGCAGCCTCGCCGGCGGCGAGGGGCAGATGGTCCGGCTGCTGCTGCAGCGCCGGCGCTGGCGGCTGCGCCTCGACCGCCGGCTGAGGAGGTGGCGCGATGGGCGCCGCGGCTGAGGCCGGGCTGCCGGCGGGGGAGCCGATCTC
>NZ_NRSH01000133.1 GCF_016584055.1 Halorhodospira neutriphila | reverse complement strand
GCGGGCCCTGCCGCGGCTGCGCCGCCTCGATGCCGGGCGCCGGCAGCGGCTCGCCGATACCGCGGTGCTCCTGCGCGCGGAGAAGGCGTTCCAAGGCGTCGCAGGGGCGGCGCCCACGGCGGCGGAGCTGGACGCCGTGGCGCTGCAGGCCGCGGTGCCGATCCTCGAGATCGGGCTCGACGGCTACGCCGCGTGGACGACCGTGCTGATCTACCCCTCCGACTTCGTCGCCACCCACGAGTACGAGGACGAGGCCGGGGTGGTGCACACCGAGCAGGGGGCGCTGATCGGCGAGGCGTGGCAGGGCGGGCCGCTGGTGCTCTCGCTGGCGAGCGCCCTGGCGCCGGAGCCGGGCAGCAACGTGGTCATCCACGAGTGCGCCCACAAGCTGGACATGCGCCAGGGCGCAGTCAACGGCCTGCCGCCGCTGCGCCGCGGGATGCCCGTGGCGGAGTGGGCCGCGGCCTTCGAGGCCGCCTACGCGGCGCTGCGCGCCCACCTCGAGGCGGAGGAGGGCGGCGGCGACCCGCACCGCGGGCAGCCTCCGCCCCTCGACCCCTACGCCGCCGAGGACCCCGGGGAGTTCTTCGCCGTGGCCACCGAGGCCTACTTCGCCGACCCGGCCCGGCTGCGCCGGGGCTTCCCCGCGGTCTACCAGCAGCTGGCGCGCCTCTACGGCTGGTCGCTGTAGCGCCCGATGCGGTGCGCCTCCATGGCCTCGGCGATCTCGTCGAGGCTGCCCGGGTCGTCGATGGTCGACGGGGTCGCCACCGCCTCGCGCGACTCCTGGGCCAGGGTGCGGATGCTCTTGCGCAGGATCTTGCCCGAGCGCGTCTTGGGCAGCTTGGCGACGACCGCCACCCGGCGCAGGGCCGCGATGGCGCCGATCTCGTCGCGGATCGCCTGCGTCAGCTCCCCCTCGAGCTCCTCCTGGCCGGTCTCGGCGCCGTCCTTGAGGACGACGAAGGCGACCGGCAGCTCCCCCTTGAGCTCGTCGTGGACGCCGACGACGGCGCACTCGGCCACCGCCGGGTGGGCGCCGATGACCTCCTCCATCTCGCCGGTGGAGAGCCGGTGGCCGGCGACGTTGATGACGTCGTCGACACGCCCCATGACGAAGACGTAGCCGTCCTCGTCGATGAAGCCGGCGTCGGCGGTGTCGTAGTAGCCCGGGAAGCGCTCGAGGTACGAGCGGCGGAAGCGGGCGTCGTCGTTCCACAGCGTCGGCAGGCAGCCCGGGGGCAGGGGGAGCCGGATGGCCAGGTTGCCCTGCTCGCCGGCCGGCAGCTCCCGGCCGGCGTCGTCGAGCACGCGGATGTCGTAGCCGGCCACCGGCAGGGTGGCGGAGCCGCTCTTGACCGGCATGGGCTCGATGCCCATGGGGTTGGCGACGATGGGCCAGCCGGTCTCGGTCTGCCACCAGTGGTCGATGACCGGCCGCTCCAGGGTCTCGGCGAGCCACTCGTAGGTCGGCGGGTCGAGCCGCTCGCCGGCGACGAAGACGCTCTCCAGGCAGGAGAGGTCGTAGTTGGCGAGGTGGCGCGCCTCGGGGTCCTCCTTCTTGACCGCGCGGAAGGCGGTCGGGGCGGTGAAGAAGCTCTTGACGCCGTACTCCGAGATCACCCGCCAGAAGGCGCCGGCATCGGGGGTGCGGACCGGCTTGCCCTCGTAGACCACCGTGCAGCAGCCGCGGATCAGCGGCGCGTAGACGATGTAGGAGTGGCCTACCACCCAGCCGACGTCGGAGGCGGTCCAGAAGACCTCGCCGGGGTGGAGGTCGTAGATCGCCGCCATGCTCCAGTTCAGGGCGACGGCGTAGCCGCCGCCCTCGCGGACGACCCCCTTCGGCTTCCCGGTGGTCCCCGAGGTGTAGAGGATGTAGAGCGGGTCCGTGGCGTCCACCGGCACCGCCTCGGCGGGGGCGGCCGCGCGCATCCGCTCGTGCCAGTCGAGGTCGCGCCCCGCCTGGAGCTCGACCTCGGCCTGGGGGCGGCGGACGTAGACGACGGCCTCCGGGGCGTGCTCGGCGCGGCGGAGCGCCTCGTTGACCAGGGGCTGATAGGGGATGACGCGCTCGAACTCGATCCCGCAGCTCGCCGTCAGCACCACCCTCGGCGCCGCGTCGTCGATGCGCACGGCCAGCTCGTTGGCGGCGAAGCCGCCGAAGACCACCGAGTGGATGGCGCCGAGCCGGGCGCAGGCGAGCATGGCGATCACCGCCTCGGGGATCATCGGCATGTAGAGGATGACCCGGTCGCCGTGGCCGACGCCGAGCTCGCGGAGCATCCCCGCCGCGCGGGCGACCTCGTCGCGGAGCTCGCGGTAGGTGTAGCGGGCCCGGCTCCCGGTGACGGGCGAGTCGTAGAGCAGGGCGGCCTGCTCGCCGCGGCCGGCCTCGACGTGGGCGTCGAGGGCGAGGTGGGAGACGTTGAGCTTGCCGCCGTGGAACCAGCGGTAGTGGCCGCGCTCATCCCGGCTCAGGGCCTGGGCCGGCGGCTCGTGCCAGGCGAGGCGCTGCGCCTGCTCCAGCCAGAAGCCCTCGGGATCGCGGATGGAGTCCCGGTAGAGGTCTCGGTACGTCATGGCGCTCCTCCTGGTCGGCTCTCTCGGCTCCCCCCGTAGCGCTCTTCTCTTCGGCCCGGGAGGGTTGTCGTTGTATTGAGATTCATCTAAGCAGGGATCATGCGCTGGGGGAAGACGGGGGTGGTGTGGTCTGCTGCCGGCAGGGGCGTGGGGCCACGGCGCAGGGACTCGCCCGGCAGCGGTCACCACGGACCGCTAGAATGCAGTATCATTCGGTTTTGTGAGGTTATTAGCCGATGGCACCGGACCTGGAAGAGGAGCCTTCATGAAGTGGCGAGACGACGAGTTGGCGATCGTAACCGGCGGCGGCACGGGGCTCGGCCGCGCCATCGCCCGCGGCCTGGCGAAGAGCGGGGCGCGCGTGCTCATCATCGGCCGGCGCGAGGCGCCGCTGGCGGATACGGCCGCCTTCGACCCGGAGCGTATCGGTGTGCTCTCGGCCGACCTGGCGGAGCCGGAGGAGCGGGCGAGGGTGGCGGCCGCCGTCCCGCGGGGGACCACCGTGCGCGCGCTCGTCCACAACGCGGGGGCCCTGGAGCCGATGGGCCCGCTGCGCGAGGTGGATGCCGAGGCGTGGCGCCGGGCGATGGCGATCAACGTCGAGGCGCCGGTCTTCCTGACCCAGGCGCTGCTGCCGCACACGGCGCGGGGCAGCCGGGTGCTGCACATCTCCTCGGGGGCGGCGCACAAGCCGACGGCCGGCTGGGGGGCGTACTGCGCCAGCAAGGCGGCCCTGTACATGCTCTACCAGGTCTACCGTGAGGAGCTCTGGCCGGAAGGGGTCCTCTTCGGCTCCATCCGTCCGGGCGTGGTGGACACCCCGATGCAGGAGCTGATCCGCTCCCAGAGCGCCTCGCGCTTTCCCTCGGTGGAGCGCTTCATCAAGCTCAAGGAGAATGGGCAGCTCTACAGCGCCGAGAGCGCGGCGGACTTCGTGCTCTGGGCGCTGATCGAGACCGGGGACCGGCAGTTTACCGAGATCGAGTGGAACATCGCCGACGAGGAGCACCAGCAGCGCTGGCGGGCTACGCGCCAGCTCTAGCAGGGCGGGGCCGAGAGGGGGAGCGCAGCCGAGCTCCCGTCCCGCGGCGAGACCGGGGTCGCGGGAGGCTGTGCCACCCCTTATTTAACATAATATATATTCTACGAACCAAAGCCTGCGGCGGATGCCGCAGCCAGCGGGCTAGCCGGCTCGTGCTCGCTAGCCCGCCTCCGGTTGTCTTAGAAGTTGAAGCCGAGGCCCACACTGTAGACCCAAGCGCCGTCATCGAACTGGTCGTCGGCCTCGTCCGAGGACTCGAAGAACCACTGGTACTCAGCGAGCCCTGAGATGAAGGTCTTGGGGAGCACGTAGTACTTCAGCCCCGCCTCAAGCCCGGCAAGGCCCGTGTCCTCGACCCCGTCCCCGTAGACCAGGCCGAGATTGGCACCAAGGAAGGGCCGCCAAGCACTCCGGCCGAAGTGGTAATCGGCGAATCCGCGAGTCGAGCCGTTCCAGAAGTCGTCCTCGATACTGGTCCCCTGGATACTCGCGTAATTCACGCTTTGCCGAATGCCCAAGACCCAGCGCTCCGTTACGTACCAACCTAGATCGCCAGTCACACTGAGGGAGCCGGAATCGAAGTCCTGCTCACTGTTACCCGACCCCGAGATACTAAATTCGCGATCACCTACAGTAGGCCCCACTCCGCTCCCCTGCATGCCCCCTTCCTGGGCCAAAGACACGGCTGGCAGGGAGGCGATAATGGCCAGGGCCAAAACACGGTTTCTCAGCATAAGAGAATCTCCTCAGGTGTTGCCTTGAGTAAACCCCCGGTAACGATCTTGATAGACTAAATCTTCCGAGGCTGCTTAACCTTAAGTCTAGCTACCGCTATAGATCCTGCTAGCGAGGTTTTCTCTGAACTCCGCTGAGGAGATTATTGCAACAGATCCCTTTCAGAAGGCTTGATAATTACCGGTGGATCCCCTTCAATACGCCCTGAAATCCCATCAAACTGAGCACATGCCCATGCCGGGTCACCCCCAATTCCCCCAGGATCCTCAGCTCGTCTACCTCAACCACGCCGGCATCGGCCCCTGGCCCCGGCGCGCCACGGAGGCCGTGCAGCGCCTCGCCGCGGAGTGCGCCCACCGCGGCGCCGCCGACTACCCGCAGTGGCTGGAGGCGGAGACCCGGCTGCGCCAGCGCCTGGCGCGGCTCATGGGGGTGCCCTCGCCCGATGATGTGGCGCTGATCCCCAACACCTCGGCCGGCCTGTCGCTGATCGCCTACGGGCTCGACTGGCAGCCCGGCGACGAGGTCGTCGTCAATGACCAGGAGTTCCCCTCCAACCGCTGGGTCTGGGAGTCGCTGGCGCAGCGCTACGGCGTCCGCGTCCGCCGGGTCCGCCTCGACGACGCGGCCGCGGCGACGCCCGAGGACGCCCTGATCGCCGCCCTCGGCCCGCGCACCCGCCTGCTGCCAGTGAGCAGCGTGCAGTACGGGACCGGGCTGCGCATGGACCTGGAGCGCCTGGCCAGCGCCTGCCGCGAGCGAGGGGTGCTGCTGTGCGTCGACGCCATCCAGTCGCTCGGCGCGGTGCGGCTGTCGGTCGATGCCGACTTCATCGTCGCCGACGGCCACAAGTGGATGCTCGGCCCCGAGGGGCTCGGGGCGCTCTACGTCCGCCCGGAGCTCCGGGAGCGGCTGCACCTGCGCCAGTTCGGCTGGCACATGGTCGAGCACCTCGGCGACTTCGAGCGCGGCGACTGGGGCCCGGCGGCATCGGCCCGGCGCTTCGAGCCCGGCAGCCCGAACCTCCTCGGCGCCCACGCGCTGGAGGCGAGCCTCGCCGTGCTCGAGGAGGAGGGCCTCGAGGCCGTCGAGCGCGGCGTCCTGGCCAATGCGCGGGCCGTCATGGAGGGGGCGCGGCGCCGCGGCCTCGAGGTGGTCACCCCCGAGGCCGAGGGGCGCCACGCCGGGATCGTCACCTTCCGCATCCCCGGCGTCCCCGGCGAGCGGGCCCTGGCCGCCCTGCGGGCGGCGGATGTCGCCTGCGCCGAGCGCTGCGGGGGGATCCGCTTCTCCCCCCACTTCTACACCAGCGCCGAGGACCTCGAGCGGGCGTGGGAGCGCCTCGACGCCGTCGCGGCGCGGCTACGCGGCTGAGGGGGCGCGGCCCCGGCCCGCGGCGACGAGGGCCTCGGCGAGGTCCAGGAGGACGGCCTCGGCGGCGAGGCGGCCGTTCAGGGGCTGCTCGAGGCCCTGCTGGTGCTCGAGGAGGCGCTGCAGGAGGGCGTGGAGGCGCTCGGGC
>NZ_NRSH01000132.1 GCF_016584055.1 Halorhodospira neutriphila | reverse complement strand
CGCCGGGCCAGCGGGGCGCCGTGGCGGCTCGTCCGCGCCCCGGCGAGGGGCGACGCCGTGACCCGGGTGGCCCTGGCCTACCGCGCCGACCGGGTGGCCCCCGGCGAGGCCCCGGCGCGCCGGGACCGGCGCCCCGTCCACCACCGCCCCCCGCTGGCGGCCGCCTTCGAGCCGGCGGGCGGGGGCGCGCCGTTCGCCGTGGCCGTCGCCCACCTCAAGTCCAAGGGCGGCTGCCCGGAGCGCGGCGACGTCGACCGCGGCGAGGGGTGCTGGAGCGAGCGCAGGGTCGAGCAGGCCGAGGCGCTCGACGGCTTCCTCGCCGCGTGGCGCGCGCGCCACGGCGCCCCCCCGGCGCTGATCACCGGCGATCTCAACGCCTACGGCGCCGAGGAGCCGATCCGCACCCTGACCGGCGCCGGGCGCGCCGACCTGCTCGCCGAGCGCCTGCCCTGGCGCGCGCGCTACACCTACGTCTTCCGCGGCGAGGCTGGCTACCTCCACCACCTCCTCGCGCCGCCGCGGCTCGCCGGGCGTGCGGCGGCGGTGCGCACCCTGGCGATCAATGCTGACGAGCCCCGGTTTCTGCGCTACGATGCCGCTGGCGACGGATCGCGCCGGTGCCGCGGCCCTTACCGCAGCTCGGACCACGACCCGGTGGCGGTCGATCTCCGGATCGCTGCGCCGGGCCACGAGCCATAGGAAGGCGCCGTTCATCGGAACAGCCATCGCGGATGGCGGGATGAGCCCTACGTGCTCGAGCGTCTTCAGCGCCTATGGGGGCGGGGCAGCGCGCCCTCGGTACGGGTCGGCGTGCACTTCACCGCCCGCTCCGTGGCGATCGCCGCGATCGCCGCCGACGGCCGTACGCTCTCCGTCTGCGACTGGCGCGAGGCGGGTAGCGCCGGGCAGGCCGAGGCCCTCGCCCACCTGGTCGACGCCCACGACCTCCAGGGCGCCCCCGCCACGCTCGTCGTCGACGAGGCCGACTACCAGACCCAGCAGCTCGAGATCCCCGGCGTCCCCGACGAGGAGCTCGTCGAGGCGGCGCGCTTCCGGGTGCGCGACTCGAGCTCGACGCCCCTCGAGCAGGCGCGGGTAGCCGCCTACCGCCTCTACTCCGACCGCAAGGAGGGGGGCGGGGCCATGGTCGCCGTGGTCCTCGCCCGCAGCCAGCGGATCGACGCCCTGGTCAGCACCGCCGAGCAGGCCGGCCTCGCGCCGCAGCGGGTGCTCCCGCCGGAGGCCGCCCTCCACAACCTCGGCGCGCAGGCCCCGGAGCCGGCCTCGCTGCTGGTGCTCATCGGCCGCAGCGGCGGGACCATCGCTATCAGCCGCGGCGAGCACCTCTACCTGGCGCGCCCCCACAAGTACGGCGTCGAGCGCCTGGCGCGGCAGAGCAGCCTCGACTACGAGGGGCTGGTCCTCGAGGTGCAGCGCTCCATCGACTACTACGAGGCGCAGCTCGCCTCCGTCGAGGCCTCCCAGGTCCTGCTGCTGCCCGCCGAGACCGATCCCGGCCCCCTCCTGGACCGCCTCAACGAGGGTGTCACGGTCCCGGCGGCGCGGCTGGACCTGGGCCATATCCTCGACCTGCCGGACGAGGCGGCGCCCGACGAGGCGGCGCAGGCGCACGGGGTCCTGGCCGCCGCCGCGGCGCTGCCCGCCGCCCAGCCGGCGACGGCCTCCTTCTACGTCCCGCCGCCCAAGCGCGTCGACTGGCTCGCGGCCCCGGCCCTGGCCGCCTACCTCGGCGGCCTCCTCGCCGTCCTCGCGGCGCTCTACGCCGGCCAGGCCTACCTCCTCGGCGAGCGCGAGGCCGAGCTCGCCGGCCTCGAGCGCCAGCGCGACGCCCTGGTCGCCGAGATCGGCAAGCTGGAGCAGCGCCTCGCCGAGCGCAAGCCGGACCAGCGCCTCGTCGACCGCTACGACGCCCTCGAGCGCGAGCTGCGGCTCAAGCGGCGCTTCGCCGAGGAGCTCGCCGGCATGAGCGAGCGCCAGCGCCAGGGGTTCTCGCCGATCCTCGAGGGGCTGGCCCGGCAACGGGTGGCGCGGCTGTGGCTGACCGACTTCACCGTCGGCGCCGAGCGGCTTCGCCTGCACGGCCGCGCGACCCACCCCCGGCTGGTGCCGCGCTTCCTCGACGCCCTGGCCCGGGAGCCGGCCTTCAGCGGCACGCGCTTCGCCGACTTCCGGATGCAGCGCCTCGACGCCGAGGGGCACGTCGAGTTCCGGATCGCCACAGATACAATAGCCGCAGATACCGGCGAAGGGGAGCAGTAGCGATCTGGAATCAGCGCCTCCAAGACCTCCTCGCCCCGCTGCGCGATGCCCTCGAGGCGCGCACGCGCCGCGAGCGGGTCCTGCTCCTCGGGGTCGCGGCGCTCGGCCTCGGGGCGCTCTGGTACTACTGGGCGTGGCTGCCGGGCCAGGAGCAGCTCGAGCGCACGGCGCAGCGGATCGAGACGGTCAGCGCCGAGATCGAGCAGGGGCGGGCGCGGCGCGAGCGCCTGCAGGCCGAGCTCCAGGGCGACCCCGACGAGGAGCTGGCCGCCGAGATCGAGGCCCTCGAGGCGGAGCTGGCCGACTGGGAGGCGCGCTACGCCAAGCGGCTGCCGGATCTCATCGAGCCGGCGCGCATGCGCGCGGTCCTCGAGGCCCTGGTCGCGGAGCAGGAGGGGGTCACCCTCGTGCGCCTGGAGCAGCTCCCCCCGGAGCAGCTCGTCGCCCCGCAATCGCCGGGGGAGGACGGCGAGGCGCCGCTGCCGCCCATCTACCGCCACACCGTGCGCCTCGTCGTGCGGGCGAGCTACCGTGCTGTCACTGCGTATCTGCAATCCGTAGAATCCCTAGATTGGCAGTTTAACTGGCAGTCGATGACGTACCAGGTCGAGACGTATCCGCAGGCCCGGGTGACCCTGGAGCTCAGCACCCTCTCCGGCTATGAGGCGTGGATCGGTGTCTAGCGGAGCGCGGCTCCTCCTGCGCCTGGCGGTCCTCGCGGCCGCGGCGGCGCCCCTGGCCGCGGCGGCCCTCGAGCCCGGCTGGGGGGATCCGACGCGCCCGCCGGGGCGCGGCGGCGGCGCTGCCGGGATCGACGCCGAGGAGCTGCCGGAGGTGGCGATGGTCCGCCTGGAGCGGGCGCGCCGCCGGGCGCTCATCGAGGGGCGCTGGTACCGCCTCGGCGCCGAGGTCGAGGGGCTGCGCCTGCGCCGGATCGGCGCGAGCAGTGTCGACCTGGTTGCCGACGAGACGACGTACACCGTGCCGGTGATCGGCCACGGCGTGGAGATGCGCCGCCGCTCGCCGGCGCAGCCGCAGGGGAAGGTGCCGTGGGGAAAGCTGCCGTGATCCGCTTGCTGCGCCGCTCCAGGGGCGGGGCGCTGCTGCTCGCCGCCGCGCTGCTGAGCGCCTGCGCGGGGGCGCCGCGCAGCGGCGAGGAGCGGGCCGAGCAGGTCCGCGAGCGCCTCGATCTCCCGCAGGGGGAGGCGCCGGAGGCCGCCGAGCTCGACCCGACGCCCCCCGATTCGGTGGCCTCGGCCCTGCGCGCACCCAGCGCCCTGGCCCCCTCGGCCCTGCGCGCCGAGCAGCCGCGCTTCGACCTGACGGTGGACAACGTCCCGGCCCGGGAGTTCTTCCACGGCGTCGTCGAGGACACCCCCTACAACGTCGTCGTCGACCCGGAGGTCGAGGGCACCGTCTCCCTGACCCTGCGCGACGTCGCCGTCCCCGAGATCATGGCCACCGTCGAGCAGGTCTACGGCTACCAGATCCGGCGCACCGAGACCGCCTACACGGTCACCCCGGCGCGGCTCGACTCCCGGCTCTTCGAGCTCGACTACCTCAACGTCCAGCGCACGGGGAGCTCGAGCACGCGGATCAGCTCGGGGGATATCAGCGGCGAGGGCGGCGGTGACGGTAACGGCGGCGGCAGCGGCAGCGAGGTCGAGACGAGCTCGAAGTCGGCGCTGTGGAGCGACATCGAGGAGACCGTCGAGCGCATGCTCAGCGGCCACGAGGGGGCCTCGGTGGTCGCCAGCCCCGAGGCCGGCACCCTGGCCGTGCGCGCCCTGCCGGCGACCCTGCGCAAGGTCGAGGCGTACGTCGGCCGCCTCCAGCGCAGCCTCAACCGCCAGGTCATCCTCGAGGCGCGCATCGTCGAGGTGGAGCTCAGCGACGGCTTCCGGGCCGGGATCGACTGGAGCGCCCTCGGCAGCGACGCCGGCCGGGTGCTCAGCGGCTCGGTGAGCGCCACCGGCGAGGCCGCCGTGGGTACGGAGGGCACCTTCGAGCTGAACGTCTTCCGCGGCAGCGGCGAGGGGCAGGACGGGCCGGCGAGCTTCACGGGCGTGCTCAGTATCCTCGAGCGCCGCGGCGACCTGCAGGTCCTCTCCAGCCCCCGGGTGTCGACGCTCAACAACCAGAAGGCGGTGATCAAGGCGGGCACCGACTCCTTCTACCAGACCGACATCAACATCGACCGGCGCACGGTCAACGACCAGCTGCTCACCGAGCTCGAGCCGGAGTTCGAGCCCTTCTTCTCCGGCGTCGCCCTCGACGTGACCCCGCAGGTCGGCGAGGACGGCTGGATCACCCTGCACATCCAGCCCTCGGTGACCCAGGTCGAGGACGTCGCCCGGAGCCTGCAGCTCAGCGGCGAGGACACGATCTCCTTCCGGCTCGCCGAGAGCGACGTCCGCCAGGCGGACGCCCTGGTCCGCGCCCGCGACGGCGAGATGATTGTCATCGGCGGGCTCATCGACGAGCGCGAGGAGACGGCTACCTCGCGGGTGCCGCTGCTCGGCCGGATCCCGCTGCTCGGCTGGCTCTTCACCCAGCAGCGCCAGCAGACCCAGGAGTACGAGCTGGTCATCCTCCTGCGGCCCCGCGTGGTGGAGCAGGGCACCTGGGCCGAGCGGCTCGAGGAGCGCTCCGAGCACCTGCAGCAGCGCTACACGGAGTAGGAAAGGCAGTATGTACCTGGAGCACTTCGGCCTCGAGGCCTACCCCTTCCAGCTGACCCCGAACACCGAGTACTTCTACACCCGCGCCGGCCACCGCCAGGCCCTCGAGGTCGTGCGCACGGCGCTGGCCAACGGCGAGGGCTTCATCCGCCTGACCGGCGAGGTGGGCACGGGCAAGACGCTCCTGTGCCGGATGCTGCGCAACGAGCTCGGCGACGACTGGGTGGTGGCCGCCATCCCCAACCCCGCCCTCGACCCCGAGTCCCTGCGCCAGGTGGCCGCCCGCGAGCTCGGCGCCGTGCAGCCGGGCGACGGCGACGCCCACGCGCTGCTGACCCAGCTCCACGACCGCCTCCAGGCCCTCGCCGCCGAGGGGCGCCGGGCGGTGCTGCTCATCGACGAGGCCCAGGTCATGCCCGACGAGAGCCTGGAGATGGTGCGCCTGCTCACCAACCTCGAGGGGGACCAGGACAAGCTCCTCCACGTCGTCCTCGTCGGCCAGCCGGAGCTCGACGAGCGCCTCGCCCAGCCGCACCTGCGCCAGCTCCGCCAGCGCTGCAGCTTCGCCCACCGCCTCGAGCCGCTGCCGCGGCGGATGGTCGACGACTACCTCCAGCACCGCCTGCAGACCGCCGGCTACCGCGGCCGGGCGCTCTTCTCGCGGCGCGCCGTGCGGCTCATCGGCCGCGCCGCCGAGGGGGTGCCGCGGCTGGTGAACACCCTCGCCCACAAGGGCCTGCTCGTCGCCTACGGCGAGGGCGAGCAGCGCGTCCGCCGCCGCCACATCGCCCGGGCCATCGCCGATACCGACGCCGTCGCCCGCCGCGGCTCGGCCCTCGGGCGGCTGCGCCGGCGCCTGCAGGGCCGGCGGGAGGCGGCGGCGTGAGCCTGCTCGGCGACGTCCTCGACGACGTCCAGCGCCGCCAGGCGGACGGCGGCGGCGAGGGCAGCGCCGTCTCCGGCGTGCAGGCCGCCTTCCAGGTCGCCCCGCGGCGCCGGCGGCGGTGGTGGCGCTGTGCGCTCTGGGG
>NZ_NRSH01000131.1 GCF_016584055.1 Halorhodospira neutriphila | reverse complement strand
GCGAGGCCGAGGCCTCGGCGCCCGCCTGCTCCGGCTGCGCCTCGCCCGAGGCGGCGCCCTCGCCGGCCTCCGCCGTGGCGGGCTGCTCCTGCGCCGCGCGCTGCGCCTCCTCGGCCTCGAGGGCGTCCTCGAGCTGCGCGGCGGCCTGCTGCTCCTCGGCCTCCTGCCGGCGCTTCTCCTCGGCCTCGATATCGCTGCGCTTGACGTAGGTCCGGCGCTTGCGGACCTCGACATTGACCGTGCGCGTCTGCCGCGGCCCGCGGCTGCCCGCGTCGCGGCCCGCCGGCATCTTGAGCTGGCTGTGGCTGCGGCGCTTGAGGGTGACCTTCTTGGGGCCGGCGCCGTCGTCCTGCTGGACCTCGCCGCCCTGGCGCAGGTGGGCGAGCAGCGTCGCCTTGTCCTCCGCCGAGAGGCTCGCCTCCGCATCGCGGGCCCCCAGGCCAGCCGCCTCGAGCTGGGCCTGCAGCCGCTCGACCGGGATGCCTACTGTCTCTGCAAACTGCTTGACCGTCGTCTTCGCCATACCCACTCTCCGGACGCGGGCCCGTTCACCGAGCTCGTCCTCTCCTCAGTTCATTCGGCCCGCTCGCTGTCGACGTCCGCTGCGAACCACGGCTCGCGCGCCTTCATGATCAGCTGCCCGGCGCGCGACTCGTCCATGCCCTCGACCTCCATGAGCTCGTCCACGGACTGGTCGGCCAGATCCTCGACGCTGGTGATCCCCCGCTCGCCGAGCGCCCGGGCCGTCGCCTCGTCCATGCCCTCGAGGGCGAGCAGCTCCTCGGAGGGCTGCTGCTCGCTGCCCTCCTCGGCGATCGCCTGGGCGAGCAGGACGTCGCGGGCCCGGTTGCGCAGCGTCTCGACGATCTCCTCGTCGAACTCCTCGACCTCGAGCAGCTCGGCGGTGGGCACGTAGGCCACCTCCTCGATGCTCGAGAAGCCCTCCTGGACGAGGACGCCGGCGACCTCCTCGTCGACGTCGAGGTTGTCGACGAAGAGCTGGACCAGCTCGCTGGCCTCGCGCTCGCTCTTCGCCTCCGCCTCCTCGGCGGTCATGACGTTGAGCTCCCAGCCCGTCAGCTCGCTGGCCAGGCGCACGTTCTGCCCGCCCCGGCCGATGGCCTGGGAGAGCTGCTCGTCGGCGACGGCGATGTCCATGGCGCCGCGATCCTCGTCGACGACGATGGACTCGATCTCCGCCGGCGCCAAGGCGTTGATGACGAACTGCGCCGGGTTCTCGTCCCAGGGGATGATGTCGATGCGCTCGCCGCCGAGCTCGTTGGAGACCGCCTGCACCCGCGAGCCGCGCATGCCGACGCAGGCCCCGATGGGGTCGATCCGCGGATCGAGGGCGCGCACCGAGATCTTGGCCCGCATCCCCGGATCCCGGGCGGCGCCGAGGATGTCGATCAGCCCCTGCCCCACCTCGGGGACCTCGAGCTTGAACAGCTCCACGAGGAAGGCGTTGCAGGTGCGGCTGACGAACAGCTGCGGCCCCCGGGGCTCGGAGCGCACGTCGCGCAGGTAGCCGCGGACCCGGTCGTTGGGCCGCACGCTCTCGCGCGGGATGAGCTCCTCGCGGGCGATGATCGCCTCGGCGTTCTCGCCGAGGTCGAGGATGGCGCTGCCGCGCTCCATGCGCTTGACCGTGCCGGTCACCAGGGTGCCGATCCGGCCCTGGTACGCCTCGACGATCTGGGCGCGCTCGGCGTCGCGGACCTTCTGCACGATGACCTGCTTGGCGGTCTGCGCGGCGATGCGGCCGAAGTCCACGGACTCGATGGGCTCCTCGACGTAGCCGCCGACCTCGGCGCCGGCGTCGCGCTGGCGCGCCTGCTCCAGGGTCACCTGCCGGTCGGGGTTCTCCACCGCCTCCTCGTCGGCGACCACCTCCCAGCGCCGGTAGGTCGCGTAGTCGCCGGTCTCCCGGTCGACGCGCACGCGGGCGTCGATGTCCTCGACGTGGCGCTTGCGGGTCGCCGAGGCCAAGGCCGCCTCGATGGCCTCGAAGATGACCTCGCGATCGACCCCCTTCTCATTGGAGGTGGCCTCAACGACCAGAAGGATATCTTTGCTCATGCCTCCGACTCCGCTCTCCTAACGGCAGCGACCGGGCTTACGGCTCGAGCTCGAGCCGCGCCCGGTCGATCAGCTCCAACGGGATCCGGCGCTCCGTCCCCTCGGTATCGAGCACGACCACCGCCTCGCCCTCGAGGCCCTGGAGCGTGCCCGTCACCCGCCGGCGCCCCTCGTACAGCTCCACGAGCCGCAGCCTCACCTGCTCGCCCCGGAATCGCTCGTAGTCGGACGCCTTGAAGATCGGCCGGTCGAGCCCCGGCGAGGAGACCTCGAGGTGGTAGGCCCCGGGGACCGGGTCCTCGATATCGAGCAGGCCGCTCACCTGGTGGCTCACCGCCTCGCAGTCCTCCACGCGCACGCCGGCCGGCGTGTCGATGAACACCCGCAGCGTGCGATTCCCCTTGGAGCCGACGAGCTCGACGCCGACGAGCTCGTAGCCGAGCCCCTCCACTGTCGGCTCCAGCAGGGAGTGAAGCGTCTGAACCTGCGACATTCGGCACCACAAAAAAAGCGGCTCGACGGCCGCTTTTCAAAGAAAGCTGGTAGCGGGGGCAGGATTTGAACCTGCGACCTTCGGGTTATGAGCCCGACGAGCTGCCTGACTGCTCCACCCCGCAATCGACAACGTGAATTATAGGCGTTACCCCGTTGGCTATCAAGGGCAAATTGCCGGCCCAACGGGGGCCATGGCGCGGGGCCGCCCCTAGAGCCCGAGCGCCGCCTGGCAGGCGGAGATCAGCCGCTCGGGGAAGATGCCGAGCACGAGCACGGCCGCGCCGTTGACGAGCAGCAGCGCCCGGATCGGCGCCGAGGCCCCGGGGGTCAGCGGCGCCGCCGAGGCGCCCGCCGCCTCGCCCGGGCGGTCGAAGTAGGCGGCCTTGAGCACGCGCAGGTAGTAGAAGGCGCCGATGACCGCCATGACCACGGCGAACAGGGCCATGGGCAGCATCTGCGCCTCCACCGCGGCCTTGATGACCAGGTACTTGGCGTAGAAGCCCACCGTCCCCGGGATGCCGGCCATGGAGATCATGAGCAGCAGCAGGACGCCGGCGAAGAGCGGGTGGCGCTCGTTGAGCCCGCCGTAGTCGGCGATCTCCTCGGCCTCCACCCCGGCGCGGGAGAGCACCGTGATCAGCCCGAAGCCGCCGGCGGCCATGATGCCGTAGGTCACCGTATAGAACAGCGCCGCGGCCTGGCCGGCGTCCGTGCCCGTGGCGAGCCCGAGCAGGATGAAGCCGGCGTGGGCGATGGCCGAGTAGGCGAGCATCCGCTTGAGGTTGGTCTGGACGATGGCCACCAGGTTGCCGATCAGCAGCGAGGCGACGGTCAGCAGCACGAGCATCGGCTGCAGCGAGGCGTGCATGGGGCCGAGGCCGTCGACGAGCAGGCGCATGAACAGCGCCACGGCGGCGACCTTCGGCGCCGTGCTGATGAACAGCGTCACCGGGGTCGGCGAGCCCTGGTAGACGTCGGGCACCCAGGCGTGGAAGGGCGCGGCGCCGAGCTTGAAGGCCACGCCGACGAGCATGAAGGTCATCCCGAACAGGAGCAGCAGCGGCGCCTCCTCGGCGGCGGCGGCCTCGGCGACGGCCGCCAGCTCCAGGCTCGCCGCCCCGCCGTAGACCATGGAGAGGCCGTAGAGCAGGATCCCCGAGGCCAGCGAGCCGAGGATGAAGTACTTCATCGCCGCCTCGGCGCCCCGGCGCGAGTCGCGGTCCATGGCGACGAGGGCGTAGAGCGGCAGCGAGAGCAGCTCGAGGCCGAGGTAGAGGGCGAGCAGGCTGCCGCCGGAGGCGATGACGAGCATCCCCAGCGTCGCGAAGAGCGCGAGCAGGTAGTACTCGCCCTTGAGCAGGCCGCGCTGCTCGAGGTAGGGGCGGGAGTACGCCAGGGCCAGGGCCGTGAGCAGGGTCACCGCGGCCTTGAGCAGCGCCCCCATGGCGTCGGCGACGTAGTGGCCGCCGAAGGTGGTGCCCTCCACCCCCCACTGGGTGGCCACGGCGAGCGCCGCCGTGGAGAGCAGCGCCAGCTGCGTGAGCGCGAAGGTCGCGCCGCGGCGCTGCCCGGGGGCGAACAGGTCGACCACCAGGACCGTGCACGCCGCGCCGAGGAGCCAGATCTCCGGCAGCGCGAGGGCGAATTGGGGCATCTCGAAGTCCATTGCCTCTCCTTAAGCCTTAGCGGGCAGCCGTGGGCGCGGCGCTGACCTCCTCGAGCAGCGCGACGAGGGTCGGCTCGACGACCGAGATCAGCGCCGCCGGGTAGAGGCCGAGGCCGATGACGGCGGCCGCCAGCACGCCGAGCGTCCCCAGCTCGCGGCCCTCGAGATCCTGCAGCCCGTCGACGCGCTCGTTGGCGACGGGGCCGAAGACGACGCGCTTGACCAGCCACAGGGAGTAGGCCGCGCCGACGATGAGCGTCAGGCCGGCGATGGCGGCGTACCAGAAGCTCGCCTGGTAGCTGCCGAGGATCACCAGGAACTCGCCGACGAACCCGGAGGTGCCGGGCAGGCCGGCGTTGGCCATGGCGAAGAGGACGAAGAGCGTGGCGAACACCGGCATGCGGTTGGCGACGCCGCCGTAGTCGGCGATCCGGCGGGTGTGGAGCCGGTCGTAGAGCACGCCGACGCACAGGAAGAGCGCCGCGGAGATGAAGCCGTGGGAGATCAGCTGCACGTAGCCGCCGGTCAGGGCCATCAGGGCCCCGTCGCCGACGCCCGCGGCGGCCATCTGGAAGATCACGAAGAAGCCGAGGGTGGCGAAGCCCATGTGGGCGATGGAGGAGTAGGCGATCAGCCGCTTCATGTCCTCCTGGGCCATGGCCACCATGCCGATATAGACGATGGCGATCAGCGACAGGGCGATCACCAGCCACGCCAGGTCCTGGCTCGCCCCGGGGACGATGGGCAGCGCGAAGCGCAGGAAGCCGTAGGCGCCCATCTTCAGGGTGATGGCCGCGAGGATCACCGAGCCGCCGGTGGGCGCCTCGGTGTGGGCGTCCGGCAGCCAGGTGTGCACCGGCCACATCGGCACCTTCACGGCGAAGGCGGCGAGGAAGGCGAGGAAGATCAGCGTCTGCGCCCCGGCGGCGAGCTCCAGGCCCTGGAAGTCGAGGATGCCGAAGCTCCCCGCCTGCATCCGCAGGTAGAGGAAGGCGAGGAGCATGAGCACCGAGCCGAGGAAGGTGTAGAGGAAGAACTTGATGGTGGCGTAGACGCGGTTGGCGCCGCCCCAGATGCCGATGAGCAGGAACATCGGCACCAGCATCGCCTCCCAGAAGACGTAGAAGAGGATCGCGTCGAGCGCCGCGAAGACGCCGATCATGATCCCCTCCATGATCAGGAAGGCGCCCATGTACTGCGCCGGGCGGTAGGTGATCGTCCGCCAGCCGGCGACGACCACCAGCAGCGTGGCGAAGGCGGTCAGCACCACCAGCGGCATGGAGATGCCGTCGACGCCGAGGTGGTAGTGGATGTCGAAGGTCGGCACCCACGCGAGCCGCTCGACGAACTGCATCCCGGCGCCGGGCTCGAAGCCGGCCCAGAGGGCCAGGCTGAGCGCGAACGCCGCCCCGGCCACCCCGGCCGCCGTCCAGCGCACCGCCGTCACGGAGCGCTCGCCGATGGCGAGCACCGCGGCCCCGCCGAGAATCGGCAGCCAGATGATCTGGCTCAGTAACCAACCGTCGAACATCCGTTCTTCCCCTGCTTACGTTGGTGCGCCCGGCGTCCCGCGCCCTAGATGAATAGGGTCCGCACGACGAACAGTGAGATCAGCAGCAGGACGCCGATGACCATGACGAAGGCGTAGTGGTAGAGGTAGCCGGTCTGCGTGTAGCGCAGCCCCGCCGCCAGCCGGCCGACGGTGCGGGCCGAGCCGTTGACCAGGAGCCCGTCGATGAGCCAGCGCTCCCCGGCCCGGGAG
>NZ_NRSH01000130.1 GCF_016584055.1 Halorhodospira neutriphila | reverse complement strand
TCCTGGGCCCGGCGGCGCCTGCCCCCCCCCACTTGTAAGTTGCCGCTCAGGACTTGAGACTTACGCTCGCTGAGTGCGCTATTGAGACGAGGACCGCCGAGCCGCCCCATGACGAAGAAGACGCAGCCGAGCTACGACGCCGCCGATATCGAGGTGCTGACCGGGCTGGAGCCGGTGCGCCGGCGCCCCGGGATGTACACGGACACCACCCGCCCGGACCACCTCGCCCAGGAGGTCATCGACAACAGCGTCGACGAGGCCGTCGCCGGCCACGCCGACCGCATCGAGGTGACCCTCTACCGCGACGGCTCGCTGGCGGTCAGCGACAACGGCCGCGGCATGCCCGTCGACACCCACCCGAGCGAGGGCGTCCCGGCGGTGGAGGTCATCCTCGGGCGGCTGCACGCCGGCGGCAAGTTCTCGAGCAAGAGCTACCGCTACTCCGGCGGCCTGCACGGGGTCGGCGTCTCGGTGGTCAACGCCCTGTCGAGCCGCCTGGAGCTGCGCATCGGCCGCGGCGGCCACGAGTACGCCATCGCCTTCTCCGCCGGCGAGAAGCTCACCGAGCTCGAGCGCGTCGGCAAGGCCCGGGCCACGGGCACGACGCTGCACTTCTGGCCGGAGGCGGGCTACTTCGACCACCCGCGCTTCTCCCGGGGCCGGCTCGAGCACCTGCTGCGGGCCAAGGCGGTCCTCTGCCCGGGGCTGACCACGCGGCTGCGCGACGCCACCGCCGTCGACGACGAGGCCGAGGCCGAGGAGCTGAGCTGGTGCTACGCCGACGGGCTGCGCGACTACCTCGCCGGGGCCGTCGCCGAGCTCGAGCACCTGCCGGAGCCGCCGTTCACCGCGCGGCTCAGCGCCGAGCACGAGGAGATGGAGTGCGCCCTGGCCTGGCTGCCCGAGGGCAGCGGCCCGGCGGAGAGCTACGTCAACCTCATCCCCACGCCGCTCGGCGGCACCCACGTCAACGGCCTGCGCACGGGGCTGACCGAGGCGGTGCGCGAGTTCTGCGAGCTCCACGGCCTGCTGCCGCGGGGGGTGCGCATCGCCCCGGAGGACGTCTGGGAGCATATTACCTACGTCCTGTCGGTGAAGATGCACGAGCCGCAGTTCGCCGGGCAGACCAAGGAGCGGCTCTCCTCGCGCAGCTGCGCTACCTTTGTCTCCGGCGCCGTCAAGGACGCCTTCAGCCTCTGGCTCAACGAGCACACCCAGGCGGCCGAGGCGCTGGTCGACCTGGTGGTGCGCGCCGCGCAGCGCCGCCAGCGCGCCGCCAAGAAGGTCACCCGCAAGCGGGTCGGCTCGGGGCCGGCGCTGCCCGGCAAGCTCGCCGACTGCACCGGGCAGGACCCGGTGCGCAGCGAGCTTTTCCTCGTCGAGGGCGACTCCGCCGGCGGCTCCGCCAAGCAGGCCCGGGAGCGCGAGTACCAGGCGGTCATGCCGCTGCGCGGCAAGATCCTCAACACCTGGGAGGTGGCCCCCGAGGAGGTCATGGCCTCCCAGGAGGTCCACGACATCGCCGTCGCCCTCGGCGTCGACCCCGGCGCCGACGACCTCTCGGCGCTGCGCTACCACAAGGTCTGCATCCTCGCCGACGCCGACCCCGACGGGGCGCACATCGCCACGCTGCTCTGCGCCCTGTTCCAGCGCCACTTCCCGGCGCTCGTCGCCGGCGGCCACGTCTTCGTGGCCATGCCGCCGCTCTACCGCATCGACGTCGGCAAGCAGACCTACTACGCCCTCGACGACGGCGAGCGCCAGGGCATCCTCGACCGCATCGCCGCCGACAAGCCCAAGGGCAAGGTCCAGGAGACGCGCTTCAAGGGCCTCGGCGAGATGAACCCCGTGCAGCTGCGCGAGACCACCATGGACCCCGACACCCGCCGGCTCGTCCAGCTCACCGTCGACGACGCCGAGCAGACCGACGCGCTGCTCGGCATGCTCCTCGGCCGCGGCGCCGCCGCGCAGCGGCGCGAGTGGCTGGAGAGCAAGGGCAACCTGGCGGAAGTCGTCCTCTAGCGCCCGCGAACCCCCCGTGCCTGCTGAGGGAAAATGACCGATACCACCGCGACCGAGTTCGAGACCCAGCCCCTGCGCGAGTTCACCGAGCGGGCGTACCTGGACTACTCCATGTACGTCATCCTCGACCGCGCGCTGCCCCACGTCGCCGACGGCCTCAAGCCGGTGCAGCGGCGCATCGTCTACGCCATGTCGGAGCTCGGCCTCTCGGCGGCGGCGAAGTACAAGAAGTCGGCGCGCACCGTCGGCGACGTCCTGGGCAAGTACCACCCCCACGGCGACGCGGCCTGCTACGAGGCCATGGTCCACATGGCGCAGCCGTTCACCTACCGCTACCCGCTCATCGACGGCCAGGGCAACTGGGGCTCGCCGGACGACCCCAAGTCCTTCGCCGCCATGCGCTACACCGAGGCCCGCCTGACCCCCTACGCCCGGGTCCTGCTCGGCGAGCTCGGCCAGGGCACGGTGGAGTGGGGGCCGAACTTCGACGGCGCCCTGCAGGAGCCCGAGCGGCTGCCGGCGCGGCTGCCCAACGTGCTGCTCAACGGCGGCTCGGGGATCGCGGTGGGCATGGCCACCGACATCCCGCCGCACAACCTGGGCGAGGCCGTGGCGGCGTGCAGCCACCTCATCGACCGCCCCGAGGCGCCGACCGCCGAGCTCTGCGAGCACCTGCCGGCCCCGGACTTCCCCACCGCCGCCGAGGTGGTCACCCCGCGCGACGAGCTGCACCGGATCTACGAGCGCGGCCACGGCACCGTGCGCGCCCGGGCGCGCTGGGAGTACGAGCGCGAGGCGGCGCAGATCGTCGTCCACGCCCTGCCGTACCAGGTGGCCGGCGCCAAGGTCATGGAGCAGATCGCCGGGCAGCTGCAGGCGCGCAAGCTGCCCATGGTCGACGACCTGCGCGACGAGTCCGACCACGACCAGCCGGTGCGCATCGTCGTGCAGCTGCGCTCCAAGCGCCAGGACCCGGAGCGGGTCATGGAGCACCTGTTCGCCACCACGGACCTGGAGCGCGGCTACCGCGTCCACCTCAACGCCATCGGCCTCGACGGCCGGCCGCAGGTCTTCTCCCTGCGCGGGCTGCTCACCGAGTGGCTCGCCTTCCGCACGGAGACCGTGCGCCGGCGCCTGCGCTGGCGGCTGGAGCGCGTCGAGGAGCGGCTGCACATCCTCGAGGGGCTGCTGACCGCCTACCTGAACATCGACGAGGTCATCGCCATCATCCGCGAGCACGACGAGCCCAAGCCGGTGCTCATGGAGCGCTTCGGGCTCACCGCCGCCCAGGCCGAGGCCATCCTCGAGCTGCGCCTGCGCCACCTCGCCCGGCTCGAGGAGCAGAAGATCCGCGCCGAGCAGGGCGAGCTCGAGCGCGAGCGCGACACGCTGCGCGCCACCCTCGGCTCCGAGGAGCGGCTGCGCGAGCAGGTCCGCACGGAGCTGCTCGCCGACGCCGAGGCCTACGGCGACGAGCGCCGCTCGCCGCTGGTCCACCGCGAGCCGGCGCGGGCCATCGACGAGACCGAGCTCATGCCCAGCGAGCCGATCACCGCCGTGCTCTCCCAGAAGGGCTGGGTGCGCGCCGCCAAGGGCCACGAGGTCGACCCGGTGGGGCTGTCCTACAAGTCCGGCGACGGCTACCTCGACCACGCCCACGGGCGCTCGAACCAGTCGGTGGTCTTCCTCGACTCCCACGGCCGCGCCTACGCGCTGCCGGCCCACACCCTGCCCTCGGCGCGCAGCCAGGGCGAGCCGCTGACCAAGCGGCTCAGCCCGCCGGAGCAGGCGCGCTTCCAGGCGGTGCTCGCCGGCGAGGCGCAGGGGCGCTGGGTGCTCGCCTCGGACGCCGGCTACGGCTTCCAGGTCCCGCTCCAGGAGCTGCTCTCGCGCAACCGCGCCGGCAAGGCGGTGCTCACCGTGCCGGCGGGCTCGGCGCCGCTGGCCCCGGCGCCGGTGCCCGCCGAGGCGCAGGGCGCGGAGCTGGCGGTGGCCAGCTCCGACGGCCGGCTGCTCGTCTTTCCCCTCGAGGAGCTGCCGGAGATGGCCCGCGGCAAGGGCAACAAGCTCATCGGCATCCCGGCGCAGCGGCTGCGCAGCCGCGAGGAGGTGGCCGTCGCCGTGGCGGTGCTGCCCGCCGGCGCCGGGCTCTACGTGGCCGCCGGCAAGTCCGGCAAGCGCCTGGGCGCCGAGCAGCTCGAGCCCTTCCGCGCCGCCCGCGGCCGCCGCGGCGTCCAGCTGCCCCAGGGGCTGCGCCGCGTCGCGCGCCTGGCGGCGGTGCCGGCCGGCGGCGGTTGAACTTCCGCCGCTGCGCCACTACCTAAGGAGAGGCGGCGAGCGGGCCGGTGCGCCCTGCGCGCCGCCGCGGCAGACCGTCGATTGGAAACCGTACCCGGTGGAAGGAGCCAGCCTATGCTGACCCGTATCGCGCTTCTCATCGGCACCAACATCGCCGTCGTGCTGGTGCTGTCGATCATCCTCAACCTGCTCGGCGTCGAGCAGCTGCTGCAGCGCTCGGGCATCGATGCCGAGACGGCCACGCTGCTGATCTTCGCCGCGGGCATCGGCTTCGCCGGCTCGTTCATCTCGCTGGCGATGTCCAAGCCCATGGCCATCCGCATGATGGGCGCGCAGGTCCTCGAGAGCCCCCGCGGCGAGGCCGAGCGGTGGCTGGTGCAGACCGTGCGCCGCTTCGCCGAGCGCGAGGGCATCGGCATGCCCGACGTGGCCATCTACGACGCCCCGGAGGTCAACGCCTTCGCCACCGGCGCCCGGCGCAACAGCGCCCTGGTGGCGGTCAGCTCGGGGCTGCTCCAGCAGATGAGCCGCGACGAGGCCGAGGCGGTCATCGCCCACGAGGTCACCCACGTCGCCAACGGCGACATGGTCACGCTCACCCTGATCCAGGGCGTGGTGAACACCTTCGTGATCTTCCTCTCCCACATCGCCGGGCGCTTCGTCGACCAGGTCGTGTTCAAGAACGAGGAGGGCCACGGGCCGGGCTTCTGGATCACCATGATCTTCGCCCAGATGGTCCTCGGCGTGCTCGCCTCGATGATCACCATGTACTTCTCCCGGCGCCGCGAGTTCCGCGCCGACGCTGGCGCCGCCCGCCTCGCCGGGCGCGAGAAGATGGTCGCCGCCCTGGAGCGGCTGCGGGGCTCGGCGGCGCCCCAGGACATGCCCGAGGAGATCGAGGCCTTCGGCATCAACGGCCGCATGGGCGGCGAGACCCTGAAGCGGCTGTTCATGTCCCACCCGCCGATCGAGGAGCGCATCGAGGCCCTGAGGGCCAGCGCCGCCTGAGCGCCGTCGTGGTAGCCCGCGCGGCGGCGGCCGGGCCGAGGCGCGGCCCGGCGGCCTAGCCGGTGAGCCCGGCGGCGAGCACGGTCTTCGCCGCCGCGCCGGGCTCCTCCCGGGCCAGCCGGGGGACGAGGTAGCCGGGCAGGCGGCGGGCGAGCGCGTCGACCAGGCGCCGGCCGGCGGCCTCGTCGACCTCGAAGTGGGCGGCGCCGGCCACCGGGTCGAGGAGGTGGAGGTAGTAGGGCAGGGCGCCGGCCTCGAAGAGCCGCTCCGAGAGGGTTTCGAGGGTGGCGGCGTCGTCGTTGACCCCGCGCAGGAGCACGGCCTGGTTGAGCAGCGCCCCCGTCGCCGCGCCCAGCCGGCGCAGCGCCGCGGCGGCGGCCGCGTCGATCTCGTTGGGGTGGTTGGCGTGGACGACCACCGCCGTCTGCAGCGGCGTCCCGGCGAGGCGCTCGGCGAGCGCGGCGGTGACCCGGGCGGGGACGGCGACGGGCAGCCGGGAGTGGATGCGCACCCGGCGCACGCCGGGCAGCGCCGCGAGGCGCTCGAGGCACTCGCCGAGGGCGGCGTCGTCGAGCAGCAGCGGGTCGCCGCCGCTGAGGATGACCTCGGCCGGCGCCCCCTCGGCCTCGAGGCGCTGCAGCGCCGCCCGCCAGCCGCCGTGCTCGGCGTAGGGGAAGCCGCGGCGGAAGCAGTAGCGG
>NZ_NRSH01000129.1 GCF_016584055.1 Halorhodospira neutriphila | reverse complement strand
CGAAGCGCCGCTCCAGGCGGTCAAGGGGGTGGACTTCGAGGTCGGCGCCGGCGAGGTCTTCGGCCTGCTCGGCGCCAACGGCGCCGGCAAGACCACCACCTTCCGCATGCTCTGCGGCCTGCTGCCGGCCAGCGGCGGGCGGCTGAGCGTCGCCGGGCGCGACCTGCGCCGCGCCGCGGCGGCGGCGCGGGCGCGGATCGGCTACATGTCGCAGAAGTTCTCCCTCTACGCCAGCCTCACGGTCCGGCAGAACCTGCGCTTCTTCGCCCGCGTCTACGGCCTGCGCAACGCCCGCCAGCAGGAGCGGATCGAGTGGGCCCTGGAGGCCTTCGACCTCGCCCCGGTGGCCGACACCGACAGCCTGCAGCTGCCCCTGGGATACCGGCAGCGCCTGGCCCTGGCCTGCGCCCTGCTCCACGAGCCGCAGATCCTCTTCCTCGATGAGCCCACCTCCGGCGTCGACCCCCTGGCCCGGCGGGAGTTCTGGCACTGGATCAACGCCCTCTCCCAGCGCGGCGTCACCGTGCTGGTGACGACGCACTTCATGGCCGAGGCGGAGTACTGCGACCGGCTGGCGATCATGGCCGCCGGCCGCATCCTGGCGCTGGACACGCCCCGGGCGGTCAAGCGCCAGGCCCGCTCGGCCGAGCGCCCGGAGCCGAGCATGGAGGACGCCTTCATCGCCCTCATCGAGCAGGAGCTCAGCGGCGAGGAGGCGGCGTGAGCCGGCGCGGCGGCGGGGCGATGCGCCTGCGCGGGCTCATCCGCAAGGAGTTCCTGCAGATCGTGCGCGACCCCAGCGCCGTCGCCATCGCCTTCCTGATGCCGGTGGTGCTGCTGATCCTCTTCGGCTACGGCGTCTCCCTCGACGCCGAGGACATCCAGCTCGGCATCGTCACCGAGGACCGGAGCGCCCAGACGGCGGCCTTCACCGCGGGCTTCACCGGCTCGCGCTACTTCCACGTCCACCGCTACGAGCACGCCGGGACCGCCCAGCGGGACCTCGCCCGCGGCGCCATCGACGGGCTCGTGCACCTGCGCGGCGACTTCGCCGCCGGCCTCGCCGACCGCCGGCCGGCGCCGATCCAGCTTATCGTCAACGGCGTCGACGCCAACACGGCGCGCATCATCCAGGGCTACGTGCAGGGGGTCTGGTCCGGCTGGCTCGCCGAGCGCGCCGGGGCGGCGGAGGCGCCCACGCCGGTGACGCTCGAGCAGCGGGTGTGGTTCAACCCGGAGGTGCGCAGCCGCAACTACCTCGTCCCCGGCCTGATCGTGGTGATCATGACGCTCATCGGCACCCTGCTGACGGCGATGATCATGGCCCGGGAGTGGGAGCGCGGCACCATGGAGGCGCTGCTGGTCACGCCGGTCTCCATGGCCGAGATCATCGCCGGCAAGCTGCTGCCCTACTTCCTCCTCGGCGCCGGCGGCATGGCGCTGTCGACGCTCATGGCGCTGCTCCTCTTCGAGGTGCCGCTGCGCGGCTCGCTGGTGGTGCTCGCCGGGGCCGCGGCGCTCTTCCTGGTGGTGGCGCTGGCCATGGGGCTGCTGATCTCGATCATCGCCAAGAACCAGTTCGTCGCCGGCCAGGCGGCCATCGTCGCCACCTTCCTGCCGGCGTTCATGCTCTCGGGGTTCATCTTCGACCTCAACAGCATGCCCTGGCCCATCGAGGGGCTGACCTTCCTCATCGCCGCGCGCTACTTCGTCGCCATCCTGCAGACCGTCTTCCTCGCTGGCGACGTCTGGGCGGTGATCGCCCCCAACGCCCTGGCGCTGGCGGCCATGGGGCTGGTGTTCCTGATCCTGATCCGGCGCCGGGCGCACAAGCGCCTGGAGTGACACGAGGCCAAGACCCATGTGGCGGCGCATCCTCACGCTCTTCGCCAAGGAGCTGCTCACCCTCCTCAAGGACCCCAAGAGCCGCTTCGTGATCGTGGCCACGCCGGTGATCCAGCTGGCGATCTTCGGCTACGCCGCCTCCTTCGACCTGACCAGCGTGCCCTTCGCCGTCTACAACGAGGACCGCGGCGAGGCCGGCCGCGAGCTGGTGGCCCGCTTCGAGGGCTCGCCGCGCTTCGAGCGCACCCACACCATCCGCCATACCGACGAGATCGCGCCGCTGGTCGAGGCCGGCGAGGTGCTGCTCGTCCTGCGCCTGCCGCCGGACTTCAGCAGCGACCTCGCCCGCGGCGAGACGGCCCCGGTGCAGGCGATCCTCGACGGGCGCAACTCCAACACCGCCCTGATCGCCCTCAACTACGTCCGCGACATCGTCAACGCCTTCAACGCCCAGCGGCTCGAGCGCCACGGCACCGGCCCGCCGCCGGCCGAGCTGGTCACCCGCGCCTGGTTCAACCCCAACCTGGAGAGCCGCTGGTTCTTCGTCCCCGGCATCATCGGGCTGCTCATCACCGTGACCACGATCCTGGTCACGGCGCTGTCGGTGGCGCGCGAGCGCGAGGAGGGGACCTTCGACCAGCTCCTCGTCACCCCCCTGCGGCCGGTGGAGATCCTCATCGGCAAGGCCCTGCCCGGCTTCCTGGTCGGCCTGCTCGCGGCGACGGTCATCGCCGCCATCGCCGTGCTGTGGTTCCAGGTCCCCCTGCAGGGCTCCCTGGCCACCCTCTACGCCGGCACCCTGCTCTACCTCCTCTCGACGGTGGGCGTGGGGCTGATGATCTCCTCGCTCGCCGTGACGCAGCAGCAGGGGCTGCTCGGGGCCTTCCTCTTCCTCGTGCCGTCGGTGATCCTCTCGGGCTTCGCCACCCCCATCGCCAATATGCCCGGCTGGGTGCAGGCGATCACCTACCTCAACCCCCTGCGCTACTTCATGGTGGTGGTCCGGGGGGTCTTCCTGGAGGGGCGCGGGCTGGACCTGGTGCTGACGCAGTTCCTGCCCATGGCCGCCATCGGCCTGCTCAGCCTGAGCGTGGCGGGGTGGCTCTTCCGGCGGCGGATGTACTGAGCGGCCACGCAGCCCAAAGAAAGAGGGGGCTGCAGGCGCCTGCAGCCCCCTTCCATCAAGTGACGGCGCGGGAGTAGACGATCAGGGCGTGCCCGCACAGGAGGATGACGAAGCCGAGCTTGATCGCCAGATCGTAGCCGGCCGACGCCCCTTCCGTCTCGTAGAAGATCTCCCGGAAGACGGAAGGCCCCTCGCCCACGGCGGAGAACGCACCGCCCGGGCCGGGGAGGTCCTCCTGGGACGAGCCCCGGTACGGATCCGCCCCCAAGGCCCCTCCGACGATGAGGCAGACCCCGGCGAGGCCGTTGAAGCCGATGATGAGGGCGTCGTACATCTCCCGCTGCGTCCCGCTGGTCTCCCACCACGCCCAGGCGCTGAGGTTGTTGGCGGCGAGGATAACCGCAACCAGGCCGAGGCCGATGAGACCGAGGACTTTCAGATTGGCGCTAGACATTGCCGTGACCTCCGTAACAAGCCGAACAATACGCCATTACGGCGCACCCCAGAGCTGCTCTCGAGGGGTATACGGCAAGTGTAGTGGATGGCCGCGGCACCCGGCCGCACCTCGCTCGGCCCGCGCACCGAGGCGCTCACGGAGGTGCAGGAGGGAAGGAGCCGAGGGCGGGATGCTGCTCAGGCCCAGCTGAGCGGCAGTACGAGCGAGGCGTAAGCCTGCGCTCGGGATCACCAGGTGGTGGAGCGAAAAAAGAAGGGGCGTTGCCCGTTGTGGACAGCGCCCCGCAGCAGCGCTACAGCGACGAGGATCGCCCGATCCTGGCCAACCACCAGGCCCTCTACGAGCAGGCCAAGGCGCAGAAGCCGCGGCGCTGAAGTGACACGACCCGTGACTGGACGCCGATCGGATCGGTGTGGCTGAACCCCGATCGGTCAGGCGAAAAGGCCGCCGAGGTAGAGGCGGAGTGAGAAGCCTTGAGGCGACAACTCCTTTTACAGACACCGGGGAGTTGTCATGAGGCACTTCTGGATCAAGGCCAAAGACCAGCGTTGCTACCTCGTCGCCGCCAACAGCGTCGCCGAGGCCTACCAGCAGGCCGACGTCCCGTTCCACAAGGCGATGATGCTGCGGCCGGCGACTGATTCGGAGACTGCCCGCCTTCAAGCTACCCACGAGCCATGCATCGAGGTCACCGACGATGGCGTACACGCGTGAGCAGCTAGCAGACTGCTGAAAAAAATCGCCTGAGCGGCATCACAGGGAGTCTCGTTGACGGCGCGCTCCTGGTCACTGAGGTGCTGGCGGTTCTTTCATCCAGCTTGGCTCAACTTCTCCGAAATTAACCGATCTTATCTCTGTAAGAAGCTCAACATGCTCTACCGTGACCAATTCCACGCTAGAAAAATCACCATAAAGATGAATAAGAACATCAACATCTGGCTCAAGTTCAGCAGATGCGACACACGACCCCATAGGTACGTAATCCTTATCGATGGAATCACGGACAGAGAAATCAAAATAGCATCTAGCTATAGCAGCCACGGAAAAAACTCCTTGAACAACCAAACTATCCTTCTGTGCCTGAACAGGGATCAAACTTTCGTCATCTCTTAATTTTACCTCCTGGGTTTCAATTTCTACGCTATCCCAATCATAAAGAAAAATAGAGTCGGCTTCGGGCACCGGCATACATTCGGATAATTCTGTCTCAATTCTACATATAATTTCTTCGTGCAAAGGGTGTTTCGGGGATCTATATAATATATTTTTCAGCGAATAGCAAAATTCATGAGCCGTATTGTCTGGCTGAAAGTACTCTAACGCCGAAGCCAAATCTTCTATAACATCGATATAATCCGAAACTTGAGAAAAGCGCTTCCAGTCACCGTCTCTGGATACCGCTAGGACCTGATACCCATTCCTCATGGCCCACTTCTCCAATGAAAGCAATGCCATTGCATCAGGAAATTCATTTTTTTTACTGCCAGACCCCGAAAACGGCGCCTCAGAGTAAAAATATCGCTCAACTATCTCATCAATTGATATTTGCTCTTTCACACTAACAACTTCTCCATTTTTTGATTCTATAAAGTGATGCAGTCGTTTTCCTATCATATCGCGACAATCAATAGACGGAACCAGAAGTGAGCGCACTTGATTAATAGACCCAGAAGAAGAGTTGAGATTTTTACCACACTTATCAAGAGCCGCTTCCAGCTGCTTAACAGTCTCGGAAGCTTGTTTTTCCATGTGCGTCCAAACTTCCCGGACTACAATTTCCGAAAAAACAAGTATAGCTGGCATCACATAAAATTGATCGAGCTGCTTAAATAAGCCACTTTCGATTTGATAGCTGTATTGAGAAAAAACAGAGGTATCAATGGTTATTGCATTATAAGCCATTTTGGTCACCTTTACACTAAGTGGCTATCCGAATAATCCCTGAAAGGGGTGTAAACAGTGAAAGTAAACTGACGGACAGCAAGGGCCTAAAAAGGAGGCAAGTCATGGAGAAGTAATTGCACTGCCAGCCAATTCGCCACTCGGAGATGTCTGGGCCCCGTATACGTCCGTTGCTCCCTGAACGCCGGAACAAACTTCCCTACAGAGGAGGTCGGTCTCAGGTCTTAGACCGTCGGAGCATGGAGGGCGTCCTCTTCGTCCTGCGCACCATTGCGCCTGTTTTATTCACGAGAAGGCCGTGAGAGCCAAGATGCGGCCTTGTTGATGGCGGTGGTTGGGCAGTTCGTGGCCAGCAGTTGGGCCGCTCACGGCTGCAGCGGTAATCTCCAGGCGCTCTCTCGGGGCGGTTTCCCGTTCCCCGAAGGCTACATGGCGGCATGAGGCCATAACAGCCCACCGCCGGGCACGCCAGCGGCCTGACGCGGCCGGCTTGTACCTCGCGCTGCAAGCTATCCAGGGGCCGGGTAGACCCTGGGCAAGCGCCGGAGCAAGGCGCGCCAGTGGCTAGCAGCGCGCCGCTCCAGGATGACGTGCAGCCGCCGGGCATGGCGCTGGACGCGCACCGCGCTCTTGAGCACCTGCTCGCGCAGCCGGCGCAGGCTCCAGCCGTCGCCGGTGCCGCGCTCCAGGCTGTCGCGCAGCACATGGAGGAGCTGGTAGG
>NZ_NRSH01000128.1 GCF_016584055.1 Halorhodospira neutriphila | reverse complement strand
CGCGGCGTCGATCCGCGGCTGCGGGTCAGCGCCTCGGCGGGGGGCGCTTGCGGGCGGGCGCTCGCGCGTCACTCCCGCGGCGGCGGCTGCTCCAGGGCGGAGCCGGGCAGGCCGCGCTCCTCGAGCATGACGGGGATGCCGTCGTCGACGCGGTAGATGCGGCTGCCGTTGTCGGTGATCAGCGCCTGCTCGAGGGGCGCCTCCACCTCGCTGTCGTCCATGTAGCGGATCTGGCCCTCCTGGATGAGGCGGTTGAGCCGCTCCAGGTCCGTGTCCGGCAGGGGCTGTACGGGCCGCTTGGAGACGGGGCAGCAGAGGATATCGAGGAGCTTCCGGTCCATACTCATAACTCTACCACACTCAAGATCTCGTTTTACGTGCCGTTGCAGTCGGGTGAATTCGGTTGTTCGGTTTAGGGGGTGGAAGCCATGCCGGGATCGCGCAGCGAGGCCCCAGGGATTCCCTTCGAGCCCGGGGTGCTTGAGGAAGCGGACCGCGCCTTGCGCCGCTGCTCGTTCTGCGGCCAGGACGAGGCGCTCGCCGGGCCCTTGATCGGCGGGGACCAGGCGTACATCTGCGAGGTCTGCCTCAGCCACTGCAACCGGGTGCTCGAGCTCGAGCGCCAGGCGCACGCCTCCCGGCTGCTCGAGGGCCTGCCGGCGCCGCGGCGCATCCGCGCCTACCTCGATGACTATATCATCGGCCAAGAGCGGGCCAAAAAGGCCCTCGCCGTGGCGGTCTACAACCACTACAAGCGCCTGCTCTGGGCCGCCCGCCGGCCGAGCCTGGAGATCGGCAAGAGCAACATCCTCCTCGTCGGGCCGAGCGGCTCCGGCAAGAGCTACATCGCCGAGCGCCTCGCCCGCTGCGTCGACGTGCCCTTCGTCTCCGTCGATGCCACCACCCTGACCGCCTCGGGGTATACGGGTGACAACGCCGAGGGCGTCGTCGAGCGGCTGCTCGCCGCCTGCGACTACGACCCCGAGCGGGCGGCCCGGGGGATCGTCTACATCGACGAGCTCGACAAGCTCGCCGCCCGCGAGGGGGCCAACGGCGGCCGGGACATCTCCGGCGAGGGGGCGCAGCAGGCCCTGCTCCAGCTCCTCGAGGGGCGGAGCGTGACCGTCACCGTCCAGCGCCGCCAGCGCCGCGAGGTGACCCTCGATACCCGGCAGGTGCTGTTCATCGCCGGGGGCGCCTTCGAGGGCCTGGCGGAGCTGGCCGAGCGCCGCGCCGCGCCCCGGGGGGTGGGCTTCACCGCGGCGGTGGAGCGCGAGGGCGGCGCCCCCGAGCCCGCCGCCGAGGACTTCTGCCGCTACGGCCTCCTGCCCGAGCTGATCGGCCGCTTCCCGGTGATCGAGTCCCTCGAGCCGCTCGGGGTCCAGGAGCTGGTGGCCGTGCTCACCGAGCCGCGCAACGCCCCGGTCCGCCAGTACCAGGCGCTGTTCGAGCGCGACGGCTGCGAGCTGCTCTTCACCCGCGAGGCGCTGCTCGCCCTCGCCGAGCGGGCGCACGCCCGCGGCACGGGCGCGCGCGGGCTGCGCGCCGTGCTCGAGCAGATCCTCCTCGAGCCCATGTACGCCGTCCCGGCCGTGGAGGGCACCGTCGAGCGGCTGACCATCGACGCCGAGGCGGTGAGCGGGCAGCCGCCGCTCTACGAGCTCGCCGAGCAGCGCCGCTGCGTCGGCTGACGGCGCTTGAAGGCGCGAGCTGCAGGCCAGTAGTATTGGTTCGATTCAGCCACCGATTCCCGCTGCGGGCGGGGAGGACCGGACCGAGACCGAGATGCCAGAGAACGATCACGTAAACGACGTCAACGTCGCCGACGGCGAGCGGCTGCCGACGCCCGCCGAGATCAAGTCGCAGCTGCCGCTGAGCGATCAGGCCCGGCAGACCGTCCTGGAGAGCCGGCAGGTCCTGCGGGATATCCTCGACGGCAAGGACCACCGCCTTTTCGTCGTCGTCGGCCCGTGCTCGATCCACGACCCCGAGGCAGCCCGCGAGTACGCCCGGCGGCTCAAGGCCCTGCACGATGAGGTCGGCGACAGCGTCTACCTCGTCATGCGCGTCTACTTCGAGAAGCCGCGGACCACCGTGGGCTGGAAGGGCCTGGTCAACGACCCCGACATGGACGACTCCTTCCGCATCGACCGCGGGCTGCGCGTGGCCCGCGAGCTGCTGCTGGAGATCGCCGAGATGGGGCTGCCCACGGCCACCGAGGCGCTCGACCCGATCGCGCCGCAGTACTACGGCGACCTCATCTCGTGGACGGCCATCGGCGCCCGCACCACCGAGTCGCAGACCCACCGCGAGCTCGCCAGCGGCCTGTCGACGCCGGTCGGCTTCAAGAACGCCACCGACGGCAGCCAGGACGTGGCGATCAACGCCCTGCAGTCGGCGGCGGCGCCGCACAGCTTCCTCGGCATCGACCAGGACGGGCGCACCACCATCGTGCGCACCCGCGGCAACCGCTACGGCCACATCGTCCTGCGCGGCGGCGCGCAGCCGAACTACGACTCGGTGAGCATCCGGCTGTGCGAGCAGGCGCTGGAGCAGGCGGGGCTGCCGGCGCGGGTGGTGGTCGACTGCAGCCACGCCAACTCGAGCAAGGACCCGAGCCTGCAGTCCATGGTCTTCCAGGACCTGGTCCGCCAGATCACCGAGGGGAACCGCTCCATCGTCGGGGTCATGCTCGAGAGCCACCTCGGCTGGGGCAAGCAGAAGCTCGGCGACGACCCGGCGGCGCTCGAGTACGGGGTCTCCATCACCGACCCCTGCATCGACTGGCCGACGACCGAGGGCCTGCTGCGCGAGGCGGCGGGCGCCCTGCGCGGGGTGCTGCCGGCCCGGCGGGTGGCCTAGGCGGGAGATTGACGTCACCGGGGCGGTGGTGTATCAGTTTCAGGGAAGCGCCGCATTGCGGCACAAGCCAGAACCATGAGAGCGCGACGGTTGCCGGCCTCAGCTGGGGCGGGTCAACCAAGGGGAGAGGAAAGATGGCTGCTGATCGACACGCCCTGCCCGTCAAAGGCTTCGAGCCCTACGAGGCAGCGGCCGACGAAGAGTACATGAGCGACGAGCAGCTGGAGCACTTCCGGCAGCTGCTCGTGGCGTGGAAGCGCGATCTCCAGGAGGAGGTCGAGCGGACCGTCCACCACATGCGCGACGACGCCAACAACCACTCCGATCCGGCCGATCGCGCCACGCAGGAGGAGGCGTTCGCCCTCGAGCTGCGGGCGCGCGACCGGGAGCGCAAGCTCATCCGCAAGATCGACCAGTCGCTCGAGAAGATCCGCACCGGCGACTACGGCTACTGCGAGCAGTGCGGGGTGGAGATCGGCCTGCGCCGGCTGGAGGCCCGGCCGACGGCGACCCTGTGCATCGACTGCAAGTCCCTCGAGGAGATCCGCGAGCGCCAGAACGTCGCCTAGCGGCAGGGCCGCGGGCGCGGGCGCAGGCTAGCCCGCGCCCTCGGCGACCTGGGCGAGGACCTCCGCCTGGTGCTCGTTGATCAGCGGCTCGATGACCGCGTCGAGGTCGCCCTCCGTGATCTGCTCGATCTTGTAGAGCGTCAGGCCGATCCGGTGATCGGTCACCCGCCCCTGCGGGAAGTTGTAGGTCCGGATGCGCTCCGAGCGCTCCCCGGTGCCCACCGCCAGGCGGCGCTCCTCGCTGCGCTCCGACTCCTGGCGGGCCCGCTCCTGCTCCGTGAGCCGTGCCTGGAGGAAGGCCATCGCCTTGGCGCGGTTCTTGTTCTGGGAGCGCTCCTCCTGGCACTCCACGACCATCCCCGTCGGCAGGTGGGTGATGCGCACCGCCGAGTCGGTGGTGTTGACGTGCTGCCCGCCGGCGCCGGAGGAGCGGAAGGTGTCGACGCGCAGCTCGTTGGGGTCGACCTGGATGGTGTCGACCTCCTCGAGCTCCGGCAGCACCGCCACCGTGCAGGTCGAGGTGTGGATCCGGCCCTGGGACTCCGTGGCCGGCACGCGCTGGACGCGGTGGGCCCCCGACTCGAACTTCAGCCGCGAGTAGGCGCCGCGGCCCTCGATGCGGGCGATGATCTCCCGGTAGCCGCCGTGCTCCCCCTCGCGGGCCGAGAAGATCTCGGTCTGCCACCCCTTGCGCTCGGCGTAGCGGGCGTACATCCGGAACAGGTCGCCGGCGAACAGCGCCGCCTCGTCGCCGCCGGTGCCGGCGCGGATCTCGAGGAAGATGTTGCGCTCGTCGTTGGGGTCGCGGGGGATCAGGTGGCGCTGCAGGCGCTGCTCGAGGGCCTCGAGCTCGCTGCGGGCGCTCTCGAGCTCCTCCTCGGCGAGGGCGCGGATCTCGGCGTCGCTGTCGGCGAGCATGGCCTCGGCGTGGGCGGCGTTGTCGGCCGCCTCACGGTAGGCGCGAAGATCCTGGACGACGGGCTCAAGCCGGGCGTACTCGCGCGAGAGCTCGGCGAAGTGCGACGGGTCGGTGGCGACGTCAGGATCCGCTAGCTGCGCGCCGATCTCCTCGTGCCGATCCGCCATCCGCTCCAGCTTGTCTCGTATCGTCGCCTTCACTGGACCTCTCTACTAGGTGCTGTTCGATCGCGAGCGTCTCTAGCGCGTGCTGGATCCGGGTGCGGTCCCCGGTGGCCGCCGCCGCGCGCAGCCCCACGGTGGGGGCGTGGATGAGCCGCCGCGTGAGGGTGTGGGTCATCCACTCCAGGACCTCGTGGGGATCGTCGCCGCGCTGCAGGCGCCGTGCGGCCTGCGCCCGGGTGGCCCGGGCGTAGCTGTGGGCGCGCTCGCGGAAGGTGCGGATCGCCTCGCCGGCGTCCCGGGCGCGGCGCCACTCCAGGTACTGGCCGACCTGGCGCTCGACGATGGCCTCCGCCTGGGCGGCGGCGTCCTGGCGGGAGCGCATGTTCTCGGCGACGACGTCGCGCAGGTCGTCGACCGTATAGAGGTAGACGTCGTCCATCTCCGCCGCCTCGGGCTCGATATCCCGCGGCACGGCCAGGTCGAGCATGAACATCGGCCGGTGGCGCCGGGCCCGGACGGCCCGCTCCACGGACCCCTTGCCGAGGATGGGCAGCGAGCTGCCGGTCGAGGATACCACAATGTCGGCCTCGGGCAGCCGCCGGGAGAGGTCGTTGAGGCTGAAGGCCTCGCCGTCGTGGGCCTCGGCGAGGCGCTTGGCGCGCTCGACGTTGCGGTTGGCCACGAGCACCCGGCCGATCCCCTGCTGGCCGAGGTGGCGGGCGACGAGCTCGATGGTCTCGCCGGCGCCGATGAGCACGGCGGTGCGCTTGTGGAAGTCGTCGAAGATCTGCTTGGCCATGGTCACGGCCGCGAAGGCCACCGAGATCGGGTTCGAGCCGATGTCGGTGTCCGTGCGCACCTGCTTGGCCACGGAGAAGGCGTGCTGGAAGAGGCGCTCGAGCACGGCGCCGAGGCTGCCCGCCTCGGCGGCCTTGTGGTAGGCGTCCTTGACCTGGCCGAGGATCTGCGGCTCGCCGAGGACCAGGGAGTCGAGCCCGGCGGAGACGCGCATCAGGTGGCGCATGGCGTCGGTGCTGCGCCGCACGTAGAGGTGGGGCCGCACCTTGCGCAGGTCCACCCGCTGGTAGCGCGTCATCCAGCCGATGACGGCCTCCGGGTCGGTGTGCGGCAGGCGGACGTAGATCTCGGTGCGGTTGCACGTCGAGAGGATCGCCACCTCGTGGGCGCCGGTCTCCGCCTTCGCGTCCTGGAGGGCCTCGCCGATGGCCCCGGCGTTGAACGCCAGGCTCTCGCGGACGGCCACCGGGGCGCTGTCGTGGTTCAATCCAATGGCGAACAGGGGCATAGGAGCTAGCGTCTCCCAGGGGGTTTAGGGCACTATCCGTGAAGCTACGCGATATTGTCACGAATCGCGACCGCGCCGGTAAAGCAACGACCCTGCGGAAAAATGCCCGAGCCCTCGCCCCAGATCGCCGCTTCTGCCTCGCCCCGGCGCCCGCTGCGCCGGGGCGGCGGCGGGGCCGCGGCGCTGCTGCTCACCGCCGCGCTGGGGCTCTGCGCCTGCGCCGGGCCGGCGCCCGAGCGCCCCGGGG
>NZ_NRSH01000127.1 GCF_016584055.1 Halorhodospira neutriphila | reverse complement strand
CGCCACGGCGGGCGGCGGCGGCTGGGGCGAGCCCGGCAGCGGCGGCTAGCCCCGCGGTTGTCCCCGGGCGCCCGCCGCCTTAGCATGCCCGCTACCGCTCCCAAGGCAACGAGGCTATGTCCGAGCACAGCGTCACCGACCCGTCCGCCGAGACCGCGGCCCTTGAGGGCGGGGCGCCCCCGATCCGCACCCGCTTCCGCGCCTTCCTCCCCGTCGTGGTGGACGTGGAGACCGGCGGGCTGCAGGCGCACAGCGACGCGCTGCTGCAGATCGCGGCGGTGATCCTGCGCGTCGACCCGGGGACGGGGCGCCTCTACCCGGCCGAGACCCACTCCTGCCACGTGGAGCCCTTCGAGGGGGCGAACATCGACCCCAAGGCCCTCGAGCTCAACGGGATCATCCCCGACCACCCGCTGCGCATGGCCGTGCCCGAGCGCGAGGCGCTGCGCAAGGTCTTCAACCCCGTGCGCCAGGAGCTGCGCCAGACCGGCTGCAACCGCGCCGTGCTCGTCGGCCACAACGCCACCTTCGACCTCGACTTCCTCAACGCCGCGGTCGCCCGGACGGGCTACAAGCGCAACCCCTTCCACCCCTTCTCGAGCTTCGACACGGCGACCCTCGCCGGGCTGGCCTACGCCCAGACGGTCCTCGCCAAGGCGGTCCGGGCCGCGGGGCTGGAGTGGGACAAGCGCGAGGCGCACTCGGCGATCTACGACGCCGAGAAGACCGCCGAGCTCTTCTGCGCCATCGTCAACCGCTGGGACGAGGCGGTGGGGCGGCCCTCGAGCTTCTCCCCGGCCTGAGCCCCCGCCGGGGGCGGCGCGGGCTAGCCGCTCGTGCCCTCGCCGCCGCCGGCGCCGTCGATGAGCCGCTGCAGCTCGCCGGTGTCGAACATCTCCATGATGATGTCGCTGCCGCCGGTGAGCTCGCCGTCGATGTAGAGCTGCGGGATCGTCGGCCAGTCGCCGAACGCCTTGACCCCCTCGCGGACCTCGTCGTCCTGGAGGACGTCGACGTAGGCGAACTCCCGCCCGCAGGCGGCCAGCGCCTGGGCGGCCCGCTGGGAGAAGCCGCACATCGGCTGCTCCGGCGTGCCCTTCATGTAGAGGATGATGGGGTTCTCGCCGACCTGCTGGCGGATGACCTCCTGGATGGCGCTTTCACTCATGGCGATCTCGCCTCCTCGATGCCGTGACGGGAGCCTGGCAGGGCGTGCGCATACCCTTTAGAGCCATTCTATGCCAGCACGCCCGGCGCGGCACGCCTAGCCGCTCGCCTCGGCGCGCAGGCGCCAGGCGAGGGACTCGCCGGCGCGCAGCGGTACGACGGTGTCCTCGCCGCCGGCCGGGTAGGCCTCGGGGACCGCCGCCTCCTCGCGGGCGAGGACGACGCGCTCGTCGTTGACCGGCAGGCCGTAGAAGGCCGGGCCGTTGCGGCTGGCGAAGGCCTCGAGCCGCTCGAGGGCGCCGGCGGCCTCGAAGGCCTCGGCGTAGAGGCCGAGGGCGACGGGGGAGCTGAAGCACCCGGCGCTACAGCAGGCCGACTCCTTGGCCCGGCGCGGGTGCGGGGCCGAGTCGGTCCCCAGGAAGACCCGCGGGTGGCCCGAGGTGGCCGCCTCGAGCAGCGCCTCCCGGTCCGCCTCCCGCTTGAGGATGGGCATGCAGTAGTAGTGCGGCTTGAGCCCGCCGGCGAGCAGGCGGTCGCGGCTGTAGAGCAGGTGCTGCGGGGTGAAGGTCCCGGCCAGGCGCGGGTCGTCGCCGGTGACGAGCTCGGCGCCGAGGGCGGTGCTGACGTGCTCGAGGACGATCTTCAGGCGGGGGTGGCGGTCCCGCAGCGGCGGGAGGGTCTCCTCGAGGAAGGCGCGCTCGCGGTCGAAGAGGTCGATCCCCGCGCCGATGCGCTCGCCGTGGATGAGCAGCGGCAGCCCGTGCTCGGCCATGGCGGCGAGGGCCTCCGTGCAGCGGGCGAGGTCGGTGACGCCGTCGTCGGAGTGGGTCGTCGCCCCGGCGGGGTAGAGCTTGACGGCGTGGACGATCCCCGAGGCCGCCGCCCGCTCGATCTCCGCGGCCGGCGTGTTGTCGGTGAGGTAGAGCGTCATCAGCGGCTCGAAGGCCGTGCCCGCCGGCAGGGCGGCGAGGATGCGCCGGCGGTACGCCGCCGCCCGCTCGGTGGTGGTGATCGGCGGCTGCAGGTTCGGCATGACGATGGCGCGGGCGAAGCTCGCCGCGGCGAGGGGGGCCACCGCCTGCATCAGGGCGCCGTCGCGCAGGTGCAGGTGCCAGTCGTCGGGGCGGGGCAGGGTGAGCGTCGTGCGATTCATCAGGGGTGCCTCAGGTGGTCGGTGTCGGTGGATCGGCGGGGCCCAGAGGGGGCCTGAACCCGCCTGCGCCCTATAGTATCCTGTACGGCCCCATACGCCTTAGAACCCAATCGGAGCCCCAACCCCATGCCCGACGTCAAGAAAGTCGTTCTCGCCTACTCCGGCGGCCTCGATACCTCGGTGATCCTCAAGTGGCTCGAGGAGACCTACGGCTGCGAGGTGGTGACCTTCACCGCGGACCTCGGCCAGGGCGAGGAGCTCGAGCCGGCCCGGCGCAAGGCGGAGGCGCTCGGGATCCGGGAGATCTACGTCGACGACCTGCGCGAGGAGTTCGCCCGGGACTTTGTCTTCCCCATGTTCCGCGCCAACGCCGTCTACGAGGGCGAGTACCTGCTCGGCACCTCCATCGCCCGGCCGCTGATCGCCAAGCGGCAGGTGGAGATCGCCCGCGAGACCGGCGCCGACGCCGTCGCCCACGGCGCCACCGGCAAGGGCAACGACCAGGTCCGCTTCGAGCTCGGCTACTACGGCCTCGAGCCCGGCATCCGGGTCATCGCCCCGTGGCGGGAGTGGGACCTCAACTCCCGCGAGCGGCTGCTCGAGTACGCCGAGCGCCACGGCATCGACATCGAGGGCAAGCGCGAGGAGGGCGGCGCGCCGTACTCCATGGACGCCAACCTGCTGCACATCTCCTACGAGGGCGGGGTCCTCGAGGACACCTGGACCGAGGCCGAGGAGCGGATGTGGCTGTGGACCAACGCCCCCGAGGCCGCCCCGGACGCGCCGCAGTACGTGGATATCGAGTTCGCCGGCGGCGACCCGGTGGCCGTCGACGGCGAGCGCCTCTCGCCGGCGGCGCTGCTCTCCCGGCTCAACGAGCTCGGCGGGCGCCACGGCATCGGCCGCGTCGACATCGTCGAGAACCGCTACGTGGGCATGAAGTCCCGCGGCTGCTACGAGACCCCCGGCGGGACCATCCTGCTGCGCGCCCACCGCGCCATGGAGTCGATCACCCTCGACCGCGACGCCGCGCACCTCAAGGATGAGCTCATGCCGCGCTACGCGGAGCTGATCTACCAGGGGTACTGGTTCGCCCCCGAGCGCGAGGCGCTGCAGGCGCTGATCGACCAGACCCAGCGGGACGTCGAGGGCACGGTGCGCCTGAAGCTCTACAAGGGCAACGTCACCGTCGTCGGCCGCCGGTCGCCGAAGAGCCTCTTCGACGCCTCCGTGGCCACCTTCGAGGACGACGCCGGCGCCTACGACCAGCAGGACGCCGCCGGCTTCATCCGCCTCAACGCCCTGCGCCTGCGCCTCGGCGCCAAGCGCCGCGGCTGAGCGCGGTACACCCCTTCCGGTGGGGGGTGCCGGCGCCCCCCACCGTCCCCTAGGTGTTCTCGGGGGTCTTCTCCGGGTACGCGCACAGGTCCGCGATGGGGCAGGCGCCGCAGCGCGGCCGGCGCGCCGTGCAGGTGTAGCGCCCGTGGAGGATCAGCCAGTGGTGGGCGTGGAGCCGGAAGGGCGCCGGGGTCACCGCCTCCAGCCCCGCCTCGACGGCGCGGACGTCCTTGCCGGGGGCCAGGCCGGTGCGGTTGGCCACCCGGAAGATGTGCGTATCCACGGCGATGGTCGGCTCGCCGAAGGCGACGTTGAGGATGACGCTGGCCGTCTTGCGCCCGACGCCGGGTAGCGCCTCCAGCGCCTCGCGCGTCCGCGGCACCTCGCCGTCGTGCTCCTCGAGCAGCTTGCGGCTGGCGGCGATGAGGTTGCGCGCCTTGTTGTTGTACAGCCCGATGTGCTGGATGTACGGCTTGAGGCCCGCCTCGCCGAGGGCGACGATCGCCTCGGGGGTGCTCGCCACCGGGAAGAGCTCGCGGGTGGCGCGGTTGACGCTCTCGTCGGTGCTCTGCGCCGACAGGGTCACCGCCACGAGCAGCTCGTAGGGCGAGTCGTAGAGCAGCTCGGTCTCCGGCTCCGGCAGGGCCTCGCGGAGCCGGCGGTAGAGCTCGTAGACCGTCTCAGGGGTCACGGTGCGATGCTCCTCGTTGGGTTGGGGGCCGGCAGGCGGGGTCGTCACCCCGAGCGCCGGGCCTCGAGCCAGTTCTTGAGCGCCAGCATCAGCGCCAGGCCGATGAACGCCCCGGGCGGGAGGATGGCGAGGAGGAAGACATCCCCCTCGACGAGCTCCACGCTCCAGCCCGCCGCGGCCTCGCCGAAGAGCTGCTCGGCGCCGGCGAGGAGGGTGCCGTGGCCGAGGAGCTCGCGCAGCGCCCCGAGGGCGATGAGCACGGCCGCGAAGCCCAGCCCGGTGGCGAGCCCGTCGACAAGCGCCGGGCCGACGGGGTGGCGCGAGGCGAAGGCCTCGGCGCGGCCGAGGATGGCGCAGTTGGTCACGATCAGCGGCAGGAAGAGCCCGAGGGTGCGGTAGAGCTCGTGGAGCCACGCCGCCATGAGCAGCTCGATGACGGTGACGAAGGCGGCGATGACCAGGATGAAGACCGGGATGCGCACGTCCTGCGGGACGTAGTGGCGGATCAGGGAGACGACGAGGTTCGAGGCGGTGACCACCAGCAGCGTGGCCAGGCCCAGCCCGAGCCCCGCCACCGCCGAGGTGGTCACCGCCAGCAGGGGGCAGAGGCCGAGGAGCTGGACGAGGGCGGCGTTGTTGTGCCAGAGCCCGTCGCGGAGGATCGTCCGGGCGCTCGGTGTCGGCTGCATCGCGTGGCTCCTGTGCCGTCTCTGCGGGGACTAAGGGGCGGCCTCGCCGCCGGCGGAGCGCTGGGCGCGGTAGCGCCCCGGGGCGGACTCGAAGTCGAGCAGGACCGCGCGGACGGCGTCGACGACGGCGCGGGAGGTGATGGTCGCCCCGGTGATCGCGTCGAACGCCCCGCCGTCGGCGGCGACCCGCCACTCCCGGCGCGGCGGCTCGCCGAGGCGGTGGCCGTTGAAGGAGCGGATCCAGTCGCTGCGCCCGGCCTCGATGGCGTCGCCGAGCCCCGGGGTCTCCTGGTGGCGGACGGGCCGCACGGCGACGACGCGGCCGTCGGCGCGCACGCCGATGAGCAGCCGGATGGGGCCGGCGTAGCCCTCCGGGGCGGTGACCTCGACGGCGGCGCCGAGGTAGCGCCCCTCCCCGTAGGCCGGGTAGATGCGCATGGGCGGGCCGTCGCCGAGGGGGGCGGGGCGCTCGTAGGCCGCCTCCGCCGGCTCGTTGTCGTAGCCCGGCGGCAGGACCGCCTCGAGGCGATCGAGGACGACCTGGCGCTCGGCGGCGGCGATCCGCTCCTCGGTGGCCTCGTGGACGGCGCCGACCAGCGTGAGGCCGGCGCCGACGAAGCCGGCGAGCACCAGCCCGGCGCGGATACCGGCGGGTAGCGTCAAGCCTGGACCCCCTCCTTGCGGCGGGTGAGGTAGTCGAGCAGCGGGGCGGTGGCGTTCATCATCAGCACGGCGAAGGCGAAGCCGTCGGGGTGGCCGCCGAGCTCGCGGATGACCAGGGCGAGGGCGCCGATGCCGAGCCCGTAGAGCCACTGCGCGGCGGGCTCGACGGGGGCCGTGACCGGGTCCGTGGCGATGAAGAACGCCGCCATCCAGGTGGCCCCGGCGAGGAGGTGGAAGGCCACCGGCGCCCCGCCGCCGAGCTGCAGCAGCGCCGCGGTGGCGCCGGCGCCGGCGAGCACGCCGAGCGGCAGGCGCCAGTCGATGACCCGCCGGGCGAGCAGGAAGCCGCCGCCCAGGGCGAAGGCGCCGCTGAGCCACAGCCAGGGCCCCGCGGCGCGCCCTTGCCCGGC
>NZ_NRSH01000126.1 GCF_016584055.1 Halorhodospira neutriphila | reverse complement strand
CGCCAGCGCGCCGCCGAGCAGCGCCGGCTGCGGCGCCTGCAGGGGCGCTACACCGCGCAGATCGCCCGCGCCGTCGAGGGCCACTGGCGCCGGCCGAGCGGCACCCCCGACGGCCTCGAGGCGGTGGTGCGCGTCTCCTTCTCGGCCGCCGGCGCCGTGCGCCGGGTCGAGATCCTCAGCGGCAGCGGCCACCCCGGCTTCGACCACTCCGTGGAGCGGGCCGTCCGCCGCGCCTCGCCGGTGCCCTTCCCCGAGGAGCCGGCGCTGCGCCAGCGCATGCAGACGATCACCTTCCGCTTCGCCCCGGACCGGAGCTAGCCCGTGAGCAGACCGCCCCGCCCCACCACCGCACCGCCCCGCTCCTGGCGCGCCAAGGCCAGGCCGGCCGCCCTCGCCGCCGTCCTCGCCGGCGCCCTGCTCCCCGGCACACCCCGCGCCGAGGACGAGGTGGTCATCGACATCATCGGCGGCATGGAGGCCGCCACGCCCATCGCCGTCGTCCCTTTCCAGACCGCCGGCGGAGCGAGCCCCGAGACCCGGATCGCCCCGATCATCGCCGCCGACCTCGCCCGCAGCGGGCGCTTCGAGGTCCTCCCGGAGGCGGACCTGATCGCCACGCCGGGGCGCATCGAGGACGTGCAGTTCTCCACCTGGCGGGCGCTGGGGGTCGACTACCTCGTCGTCGGCGGCCTCCGCCCGGGCGAGGAGCAGGACTACCGCGCCCGCTTCGAGCTCCTCGACGCCTTCCGCGGCGAGCGCACCGACGGGCGCAGCTACCGGGTCGGCGAGGGGAGCCTGCGCCGGCTCGCCCACACCCTCTCCGACCGCATCTACAAGGCCATCACCGGCGACGAGGGCGCCTTCAGCAGCCGGATCGCCTACATCGCCGTCTCCCAGCAGAAGGCGGACGGCGGCGGCAGCGGCGATCCCCCCGAGCAGCGCTACCGGCTGGTGGTCGCCGACGCCGACGGGCACCGCGGCCGCACCGTGCTGCGCGCCTCCGCGCCGCTGCTCTCCCCGGCCTGGTCCCCCTCCCGCGACCGGCTCGCCTACGTCTCCTTCGAGGGCGGCGGCTCCCAGGTCTTCGTCCAGGAGCTGGCCACCGGCGAGCGCCGGCGCGTGGCCAGCTTCAAGGGGATCAACAGCGCCCCGGCCTGGTCGCCGGACGGCGAGCGCCTCGCGGTCACCCTCTCCCGCGACGGCGCCGCCAACATCTACCTCATCGACCTCGACAGCGGCGAGACCCGGGCGATCACCAACCACTGGGCCATCGACACCGAGGCCGCCTGGGCCCCGGACGGCGAGACGATCTACTTCACCTCCGATCGCGGCGGCAAGCCGCAGATCTACCGCACGGGGGTCGACGGCGGCGAGGTCGAGCGCGTGACCTACGAGGGCGCCTACAACGCCCACCCGACCCTCTCGCCGAGCGGCGAGCGCCTGGCGATGGTCCACCGCCGGGAGGGGGCGTACCATATCGCCGTCCAGGATCTGGAGCGCGACGCCTTCCGGGTGCTCAGCGACGGGCCGGCGGACGAGTCGCCGAGCTTCGCCCCCAACGGCGACTGGGTCCTCTACAGCGCCGGCGGGGACGGCAACGCCTACCTGGAGACGGCCTCCCTGATCGGGGACGCGGTGACCCCGCTGGAGGCGACGCAGCGCCCGGGGGCCCAGGTCCGCGAGCCGGCCTGGTAGGCTGGGCCCCCGAGGCGTCATCAGCGAGGGAGGACCATGAGCACGCCCGCAAACGACCCCACCCGACTGCCCTGCCGGCCGCGCGCCGGGCTGCGCCTGGCCGCGGCCGCCGCCCTGCTCGCCCTGCTCGCCGGCTGCGCCAGCTGGCTCGAGGAGGGCGCCCGCGACGGCACCGGCCCGGAGGCCGAGGCCGCGGAGAGCGCCGGCCTCGCCGTCCGCGGCCTCGACCCCGACGAGCCCCTCGACGCCGCCATCCTCGACGACCCCGATACGCCCCTGAAGACGCGGCGGATCCACTTCGCCTTCGACTCCAGCCAGATCCCCGAGGACGCCCTGCCGGTGCTCAAGGCCCACGGCGAGTTCCTCGGCGAGCACCCGGAGCTGCGCATGACCGTGGAGGGCCACACCGACGAGCGCGGCTCCCGGGCGTACAACCTCGCCCTCGGCGAGCGGCGCGCCGAGGCCGTCAAGGAGCTCCTCCGCGCCCACGGCGCCGGCACCGAGCAGGTCGAGACCGTCAGCTACGGCGAGGAGCAGCCCCTGGTCCCGGAGTCCAACGAGCAGGCCTGGGCCGAGAACCGCCGCGCGGAGCTCGTCTATGACAGCGAGTAGTAGCGCCCTGTCCGCCCCCCGCAGGGCCCTGGCCGCCGCGGCGCTCGCCGCCCTGCTGGGGCTGGGCCCGGCCGGCGCCGCGGCGCAGGCGGGAGACGGCCAGGACCCCGAGGCCCGCGGCCTCGCCGACCTGGTGCGCGATATCCAGCGCATCAAGGACGAGAACCGCGAGCTGCGCGGCGAGATCGAGACCCTCGAGCGCCAGCTCCAGCAGCTCCAGCGCCGCCAGCGCGAGCACTACAAGGACCTGGACAGCCGCCTCCAGGAGCTCCGGGCCCAGGGCGCGGCGCCGGAGGGCGGGGCCGCGTCCGGCGGCGAGCAGGCGGCGGGCCAGCAGGCCGGCGAGATCCCCATCCCGGAGCTCTCGGCGGCCGAGGGCGGCGGCGACGCCTCCCCTGAGCAGGCCTCCGAGCAGGCGCTCTACGAGCGCGCCTTCGGCCAGCTCAACGCCGGCGACTACGCCCAGGCGCGCGCCGGGCTCGAGCGGCTGCTCGAGCGCTACCCCGAGGGCGAGTACGCGGACAACGCCCGCTACTGGATCGCCGAGACCTACTACGCCGAGAGCCGGCTCGACGAGGCCGCCGAGCACTTCCAGCGCGTGCTCGAGGCCTCCCCCGACAGCGGCAAGGCGCCCGACGCGCAGCTCAAGCTCGGCTACATCGCCTTCAAGCGCGGCGAGCTGGAGACCGCCCGCCAGCGCCTGGAGCGGGTCCGGGAGCAGTACCCCGAGAGCACCGCCGCCGGCCTGGCCGAGGAGCGCCTCACCCAGCTCCGCCAGACCCGGGAGAACGAGTAGAGGCGGTTCCCTCGCCCCCCGGCGTCGATTAGAATTGGGCGTCTCAGGGCCGTTAGCTCAGCTGGTAGAGCACCGGACTTTTAATCCGTTGGTCGTTGGTTCGAATCCAACACGGCCCACCAGCAGAATCAACAACCTAGCCGACTGGCCGGCCCTCGAACCTCCTCACTGGGACAGTATTGGGACAGTCGGCTATGGCTACCATCCTCAAACGCGGCAAGCGCTGGCAGGCGAAAGTCCGGCGCTGCGGTTACCCCGAGCAGAGCAAGAACTTCTCCACGAAGGCGGACGCCCAGCAGTGGGCGCGCGAGACCGAGCTCGCCATGGACCGTGGCAGCTGGGTCGACACCTCCGAGGCCCGCCGCACCACGCTTACCGAGGCCATCGAGCGCTACGCTCGCGAGGTCACCCCGACGAAGAAGGGCGCCCCCCAAGAGGCGAACCGGCTGCGGCGCTGGGGCCAGCACCGTATCGGCAAGACCGCCCTCGCCAACGTCCGCAGCGCCGATATTGCGGAGATCCGCGACCAACGCCTCAAGGAGGCCTCCCCCGCCACGGTGCGCAACGACCTCGCTGCGCTGAGCGCCGTGTTCGAGCATGCGCGCAAGGAGTGGCGGATGGAGGCGCTCACCAACCCGGTTCGAGCCCTTCGCCGCCCTGCACCGAGCCGACAGCGAGACCGGAGGTTAGAGGCAGGCGAGGAGCAGGCGCTCTACGCTGCCGCGAGCTCCCCCGTCCAGCGTGCTTACCTGACCCTGGCCCTCGAGACCGGCATGCGTCGTGGCGAGATCATCGCCATGCGCTGGCAGTACATCAATCTCCCGAGGCGGATCATCCACCTACCCGAGACCAAGACCGACGAGGCCCGCGACGTCCCGCTATCGACCGCTGCTGTCAGAGCACTCCAGTCCCTACCGCGCCGCATCGACGGCAAGGTCTGGCCCTGGTCTAACGAAGGCGCCTCCTCCATGTGGCGGCGCTGGATCGTGCGAGCCGGGATCGAGGATCTACGCTTCCACGACCTGCGCCACGAGGCCACTAGCCGGTTCATCGAGTCGGGGAGGTTCGAGATCACCGAGGTCATGGCCATCACCCTATGTGTCAGCCTCCCGTCCGACAGTGCCAAGGGTAAAACTTGTATAACCTTGGGGCACTGATCGGAGGACGAGCCGATGACTGACGACACCGAGGAAGTACAGCCGGAGCCGAGCCTGGAGCGCCGCACCCGCCGGCAGTTCAGCAGCGCGGAGAAGCAGCGCCTGCTGGAGGAGCACGACGCCTTGCCGAAGGGAGAGAAGACGGCGTGGCTCCGGGAGCAGGGGCTCTATGCGAGCCAGCTTGCCAACTGGCGCAAGACCCTCAAAGAGCAAGGCACGCAGGGCCTGGAGCCTAGCTCCGGCGGCCGCAAGGCGAAAGACACCCGTGACCGGCGCATCGAGCAGCTGGAGAAGGAGAAAGCGCAGCTTGAGCACCGCGCCAAGGTCGCGGAAGACCTTGTAGAGCTTCAAAAAAAAGTCGCCACCCTGTCCGAGGATCTGCAGAACGGGGAATCGCAATGAGCTGCCTGGCGGAGCGTCCAGCGTATGTGCCACGCAGCCGGGCCTGTGACGCCCTCGGGCTGTCCCGGACGGGGACCTATCCCCGCAAGCGGCCCTCGCGGGCACAGCCGGACACAGCGGCCTCCAAGCAGCCCCGTCAGCTCTCGGAGGCGGAGGTGGCGTATGTCCTCGAGACGGTGAACAGCGCTACCTACCGGGACGAGGCGGTGCGAGTCATTCACGCCCGGGAGCTCAACCAGGGGCGGCCCTTGCCGTCGGTGTCGTCGATCTACCGGATCCTGCGGCGCCGCGGGCAGAGCCGGGAGCGGCGCAACCAGCGGCCGCCGCAGCGCCATGTCAGGCCGCAGGTGATCGTCCGTGCGCCCAACCAGGGCTGGTCTTGGGATATCAGCAAGTTACCCACGACCCGGAAGGGGGTCTACCTCAACCTCTACGAGGTCCTGGACCTGTTCTCGCGCTACCCCGTCGCCTGGATGGTCTCGCGCAAGGAGAACGGTGGCCTGGCGCAACACCTGTTCCGCCATGCACTGGAGCGCCATGCCATTGAGCCGGGGGCTCTCGTGGTCCACCAGGACCGCGGAGCCCCCATGATCGCCCAGAGCTACCGGGAGTTCCTCGACAGTCACGGGGTCCGGCGCAGCTACTCCCGACCCCGGGTAAGCAACGATAACCCCTTCAGTGAGGCCCATTTCAAGACGCTCAAGTATAGCCCGGGCTATCCTGGGCGGTTCGAGGGCATCGACCACGCCCGCGAGTGGCTAGCGGCGTTCATGGAGGGCTACAAACACCGCCCGCATGAGGGGCTGGGCTACTACACCCCGGCAGAGGTCTTCGAGGGGCGCGCGGAGGCGGTGCGCGTCCAGCGCCAGGCCGCTCTCGATGCCTACTACGAGAGCAATACCGGCCGGTTCCCGAGGGGGCGCCCCATCGCCAACAAGCCCCCTCAGGAGGTCGCCATCAACCCCGAGGAAGGCGTGGCCCAGAGCGCCGACGCTTTCCTCAAGGCGAGCGCCGAGGCGCTATCAACCCCCACCCCCAAGGTGGACATTCATGAAGAAAACGAGCCCCTACTGTCGGACAGGGGTTGACACATTCCGCAATCCCTTACACCCTTAAAGGTCTTGCCCCCGCCCTCAGCCCAAGGCAATCTACCCCCTCGCACAAGGAGCAACGTAAGCAGGAAAAATCACCTCGACCGTCGGGTAAAGGTTGACACATTCCGGATTGCGTGCTGATGCTCGACCTCAGCGAGGCTGGCCGCCCGCCCACCGCTACGGCGCCACGCGCCCGCTACTACGCCAATGAGGGCAGCGGCGACCAGCGTCCGATGACCACCTGCACACGACCCTCGTAGGCAAGTCAGGCCCTCACCATCCCCACCTCCCGTCACCGTGCGGTGCTCCCCGGCAAGCCGCAGATATGTCCGCTCGCCACCCCCCACTCATCTCGAAGCCCCCTGGTTTGGATCGACCTTGCCGATCCGCGCCCGAAGTCCGACCCCTCCGATATGGGACCCGTCCCAAG
>NZ_NRSH01000125.1 GCF_016584055.1 Halorhodospira neutriphila | reverse complement strand
CGGCCGGGTGGCGCGCCTGGAGCTTTCTTCGGAATCGGAGTAGGGCAGTTGGCGAGCAAGGGGATTCAGAGCGTTCGCGGCTTCTGCGACGTCCTGCCGGAGCAGAGCCCGCTGTGGCAGCACGCCGAGGCGGTCATCCGCGACGTGCTCGAGGGCTACGGCTACCGCGAGATCCGCCTGCCGGTGCTCGAGCGCACGGAGCTCTTCCGCCGCTCCATCGGCGAGGTGACGGACATCGTCGAGAAGGAGATGTACACCTTCGAGGACCGCAACGGCGAGAGCGTGACGCTGCGCCCGGAGGGGACGGCGGGCTGCGTGCGCGCCGGCATCGAGTCGGGGATGCTCCACCAGGGCGAGCCGCGGCTGTGGTACATGGGGCCGATGTTCCGCCACGAGCGCCCGCAGAAGGGGCGGCTGCGCCAGTTCCACCAGGTCGGCGCCGAGGTCTTCGGGGTCGCCGCCGCCGAGCTCGATGCCGAGATGATCCTCATGACGGCGCGCATGCTCCGCGCCCTGGGGCTGGACGACGTCCGCCTGCAGCTCAACTCCCTGGGCACCCCGGAGGCCCGGGCGGCGTACCGGGAGCGGCTCACCGCCTACCTGCGCCGCCACGAGGACCGGCTCGACGACGACAGCCGGCGCCGGCTCGAGACCAATCCGCTGCGCATCTTCGACAGCAAGGACCCCGGCGTCCAGGCGGTCATGGCCGATGCGCCGCGGCTGCTCGACGCCCTCGATGAGGCCTCCGCCGAGCACTTCGAGACCGTCCGGGCTCTGCTCGACCGGGCCGGCGTGGCGTACGAGGTCAACCCGGCCCTGGTCCGGGGGCTCGACTACTACACCCGGACCGTCTTCGAGTGGGTCAGCGACCGGCTCGGGGCGCAGGGCACGGTCTGCGCCGGCGGCCGCTTCGACGGCCTGGTCGAGCAGCTCGGCGGCCGCCCGACCCCGGCCATCGGCTTCGCCCTCGGGCTCGAGCGGCTCGTGGCGCTGCTCGAGGACTCGGGGGCGGCGGGCCGCGGCGGACCGCCCCACGCCTACCTGGTGGTGGCGACCGGCAGCGGCGAGGGCCTGGCGCTCGCCGAGCGGCTGCGCGACGCCCTGCCGGGGCTGCGCCTGCAATGCCACACCGGCCCCGGCAGCTTCAAGGCGCAGCTCAAGCGCGCCGACCGCTGCGGCGCCCGCTTCGCCCTGATCCTCGGCGACGAGGAGCTGGCCGAGGACTGCATCACCGTCAAGGACCTGCGCGGCGAGGCGGGGCAGCGGCGGCTGGGCCTCGACGAGCTCGTGGCGGAGTGGGCCGACTGGATCGACTGAACGCAACGGCGCCGACGGGCGCGAGGGGGAGTCATGGATCAGAGCGATGAGGAGCAGCTCGAGCGGCTCAAGGCGTGGTGGCGGCGCAACGGCCCGGCGCTCCTGCTCGGGGCCGCCGTCGCGGCGGCGGGCCTGGCGGCGTGGTGGGGCTACCAGACCTGGCAGGAGCGTACGCAGCAGCGCGCCGCCGGGGCCTACGCCGACTACCTCGAGCAGGAGCGCCAGGACGCCGGGCTCGAGGCCCTCGAGGAGGCCGGGCAGCGCCTGCTCGACGCCCACGCCGGCAGCGGCTACGCGGCACTGACGGCGCTGCGCCTGGCCCGCGAGCAGGCGGCGGCCGGGGCGTACGGCGAGGCGGCGCAGACCCTCGGCTGGCTCGTGGAGCACGCCGGCGACCGACCCATGGCGGAGCTCGCCCGCCTGCGCCAGGCGCGGGCGCTGGCCCAGGAGGATCCCGAGCGCGCCCTGGCGGCGCTCGACGGCGGCGAGGTCTCCGAGGGCTTCCGGGCCGTCTACGCGGAGCTGCGCGGGGATCTGCTCAGCGAGCTCGACCGCCCCGAGGAGGCCGCCGAGGCGTACCGCACGGCGCTGGACGCTGGCGGGCTAGCCCCCCAGTCGCGGGAGCTCGTGCGCACCAAGCTCCAAGCCATCAGCCCCGAGGCCTGAGCCTTGGCGGGCTGGCGCGCGATCTCCGCTATCGCCCTCGCGGCCGTCGCCGCCGCGGCCTGCTCCCTGCAGGAGCCGCTGCCGCAGCCGCGCCCGGCGGGCGAGGACGCCCTGACCGTCCGGCTCGAGGCGAGCAGCTGGCCCCTCGGCCACCTCGAGTCGCCGGCCTTCGACCTGGCGCCCGTCTACGCCGACGGCCGGCTCTACCTCGCCGATGCCCGCGGCCACGTCCGCGCGCTCAGCGCCGAGGACCGGGAGCCGATCTGGCAGCGCCGCCTGGCGCGCCCCCTCTCCGCCGGGCCCGCCGTGGCCGGGGAGCGGCTGATCGTCGCCGACCGGGAGGGGCGGGTCTACGCCCTCGACCGGGCCTCGGGCGAGCGGCGCTGGCAGGCGAGCGTCTCCAGCGAGGTGCTGGCGCAGCCGCGCTACACGCGGGGGGTCGTCGTGGTGCGCAGCGCCGACGGCCGGGTCTTCGGCCTCGACGCCGAGACCGGGGAGCGGCAGTGGCTCTTCGACCGCACCATCCCGGCGCTGACCCTGCGGCGCAACAGCGCCCCGGCCGTCGCCGGCAGCAGCGTCGTCGTCGGCCTGCAGAGCGGCCGGCTGGTGGCGCTCGACGCCCGGGACGGCAGCGTGCGCTGGGAGTACACCGTCACCGAGCCGAGCGGCCGCACCGAGCTCGAGCGCATGGCCGATATCGCCGCGGACCCGGTGATCGACCGCGGCGCCGCCTACGCCGTCACCTACCAGGGGGCCATCGCCGCCGTGCGGATGGCCACCGGGCGCGAGCTCTGGCGGCGGGCGGTCTCGAGCCACCGCGGGCTGGCCAGCCACGGCGCGGAGGTCTACCTGGCCGCCGACGACGGCCGGGTCTGGGCCTTCGACCGCCGCAACGGCGCCACCGCCTGGCGCCAGGACCGGCTCGAGGGGCTGACCCTGACCGAGCCGGTGGTCGCCGGCGACTACCTGGTCCTCGGCGACGAGGCGGGCTACGTCAACTGGCTGCGCCTGCGCGACGGCAAGCTCGTGGCCCGGACGCAGGTCTCCTCGGCGCCGGTGCAGCACCCGCCGCTGGCGACCCCCGAGGGGGTGGTCTACGTCCTGGACATCCGGGGGCGCCTGACGGCCCTGCGGCCCCGCTGAGCGCTCATTGCAGGCGCCCAGGGCCGGTGATAGGCTTCGCGCCGATTGGCGCCCGTAAAGCGATCTATGAGGTGAATCAATGCGGCTGATCTTGCTAGGCCCGCCCGGCGCCGGGAAGGGCACCCAGGCCGGCTACATCTGCGAGGCCCTCGGCATCCCCCAGATCTCGACGGGGGACATGCTCCGCGCCGCGGTCAAGGCGGGGACCCCCCTCGGCCAGCAGGCCAAGCAGGTCATGGACGAGGGGGGGCTCGTCCCCGACGACGTCATCCTCGGCCTGATCCAGGAGCGCATCGGCGAGCCCGACTGCGCCAACGGCTTCCTCTTCGACGGCTTCCCGCGGACCATCGCCCAGGCCGACGGCCTGAACGAGCAGGGGATCGGCATCGACGCCGTCGTCGAGATCCAGGTCCCCGACGAGGCGATCGTCGAGCGCATGTCCGGCCGGCGGGTCCATCCGGGCTCCGGGCGGGTCTACCACGTCGTCCACAACCCGCCCCAGCAGGCGGGCAAGGACGACGTCACCGGCGAGGAGCTGGTCCAGCGCGACGACGACCGGGAGGAGACGGTCCGCCACCGCCTGTCGGTCTACCACGAGCAGACCCGCCCCCTGGTCGACTATTATTCCCGGTGGGCGGAGCGCGGCGGTGACGGCGCCCCCCGCTACATCACCGTCGACGGCCAGCGGCCCGTCGAGATGGTCCGCGACGAGATCCTCGCCGCGCTGCAGGGCAACTGACCCGCGGCGGCGGGGGGCACTCCGCCGCTGCAAGGTCTAGGTTGCCATGCTGATCCGACGCCTGATCGCCGCCGTCCTGCTCTACGCCCTCGCCGCGCTCCCCCTGGGCGGGCAGGAGCGGGCCGGGACGGCGGCGCTCCTCGAGGTCGAGGGGGCCATCGGGCCGGCCACCACGGACTACATCACCCGCGGGCTCGAGCAGGCCCGCGAGCAGGGGGCGGCGCTCGTCATCCTGCGCATGGATACCCCCGGCGGGCTGAGCAGCGCCATGCGCGATATCATCCGCGAGATCCTCGCCTCGCCGGTCCCCGTGGCCACCTACGTGGCCCCGAGCGGGGCGCGCGCGGCGAGCGCCGGGACCTACATCCTCTACGCCTCCCACGTCGCGGCCATGGCGCCGGCGACCAACCTCGGCGCGGCGACGCCGGTCCAGGTCGGCGGCGGGGGCGGGATCTTCCCCGGCGGGGACGGCCAGGAGGAGCCCGCCGAGGGCGAGGGCGGCCAGGGCGAGGGCGAAGGCGACGGCGGCGAGCCGGCGGGGGAGCCGTCCCCGAGCCGGCCGGCCAGCGCCACGGAGCGCAAGGCCGTCGAGGACGCCGTCGCCTACATCCAGGGGCTGGCGCGGATGCGCGGGCGCAACGCCGAGTGGGCCGAGCGCGCGGTGCGCGAGTCGATCAGCGCCTCGGCGGCCGAGGCGGTCCGGCTCAATATCGCCGACTTCATCGCCGTGAGCGTCGACGAGCTGCTCGAGAAGGCCGACGGGCGCACGGTGGCCCTGGAGCGGGGGGAGCGCACCCTCCGCACGGCCGGGCTGCCCGTCGAGCGCATCGAGCCGGACTGGCGCAACCGCCTCCTGGCGGTGCTGACCAATCCGAACGTCGCCTATATCCTGATGCTCGTCGGCATCTACGGGATCATCTTCGAGCTGGCGAACCCGGGGGCGCTGGTGCCCGGGGTCATCGGCGGGATCAGCCTGCTCCTGGCGCTCTACGCCTTCCAGGCCCTGCCCATCGCCTACGCCGGCCTGGGGCTGATCGGCCTGGGGATCGCCTTCATGATCGCCGAGGCCTTCGCGCCGAGCTTCGGCGTCCTGGGCCTCGGCGGCGCCGTGGCCTTCGTCCTCGGCTCGGTGATGCTCTTCGACACCGAGGCGCCGGGCTTCGAGCTCTCCCTGGCGCTGGTCGCCGGCTTTACGGCCGCCAGCCTGCTCGTGTTCACCGGCGTGGCGATGATGGCCGCCCGGGCCTGGCGCCGGCCCCGCCTCGGCGGCGCCGACGAGCTCATCGGCGCCGAGGCGTACGCCGAGGAGGCCTTCAGCGGCCACGGCCACGTGCACTACGCCGGCGAGCGCTGGAACGCCGTGGCCGAGCGGCCTATCCGCAGCGGCCAGCGGGTGCGGATCACCAGCAAAGAGGGGCTGACGCTGAGGGTCGAGCCGGATGAGTGACAGCGGCGGCGAGTCGGATCGCTGCTACCAGGAGGCCGTCGGGCGGGTCCGGGCGGCCCTGGAGCGGGCGCGCGCGGCGGCGGTGGCGGAGCCCACGGCGGCCACCCTGGCGACGGTGGGCCACGACGGCTGGCCGGCGGCGCGCACGGTGCTGCTCAAGGGCCTCGACGCCAGCGGGGCGGTCTTCTACACCAACCGGTGCAGCCGCAAGGGGCAGCACCTCGCCGAGAACCCGCGGGCGTCGCTGTGCCTGTTCTGGGCGCCGCTGGGCGAGCAGGTCGAGCTCCGCGGGGTGACGGTGGCGGTCAGCGCCGCCGAGGCGGACGCCTACTGGGCGCAGCGGCCCCGGCTGAGCCAGCTCGGCGCCTGGGCCTCGCAGCAGTCGCAGCCGCTCGGCAGCCGCGAGGAGCTCGAGGAGCGCGTCGCCCGGCTCGAGCGCCAGTACCCCGGCGAGATCCCGCGGCCGCCCCACTGGTCCGGCTACCGCCTCGTCCCCTCGAGCATCGAGCTGTGGAGCGCCGGCGACGGCCGCCTCCACGAGCGTGAGCGCTACGAGCTGCGCCCCGAGGGCTGGACCTGGCTGCGGCTCAACCCGTGACGGCCCGCTGCGCCGTCCCCGTGCAACCCCCATGACCGACGATGAGGGATCGTAACCTCGATGGATGACCTGTCGAAGTACTCGGTGGAGCAGCTCCGCGAGCTGCGCGGCGAGGTCGAGCAAGCGATCGAGCACCGCCGGAGCTCCCACATCCAGCAGGCCCAGCGGGAGCTCAAGGCCATCGCCGAGCGCTACGGCTTCACCCTCAACGAGCTCCTCCAGGGGCTGCGCTCCGAGGGCCCCTAGGCGCGGCGGGGGCCGGCCCGCTAGTGCGGCTGCCGGTCCGTCGCCTCGGTGAGGGTGCGCAGGCGCTCGGAGATCTCGAGGGGGTAGGC
>NZ_NRSH01000124.1 GCF_016584055.1 Halorhodospira neutriphila | reverse complement strand
CCTTGCAGCACCCCCCCCGGAGCAAGCTGACCTCCCGTGGTAGTAGAGACCGCCATCGAGCTCGGGCTCGTCTTCGTGCTCGCGGCCACGCCGTGGATCGAGCTCGTCGTCGTCATCCCTGCGGGGGCGGCCATGGGGCTGCCGACGCTGCCCGTGACGGCCACCGCCTTCATCGGCAACGCCCTGCCGGTGCTCGCCATCGTCGCCCTCTTCCGCTGGTGGGAGCGCCGCCGCGGGCCGGTGCGGCGTCGCTGGGGCCCCCGGGCGAGGCGCGTCTGGCGGCGCTACGGCCTGCCCGGCCTGGCCCTGCTCGCCCCGGTGGTCACCGGCATCCACATGGCCTCGGTGATGGCCCTCGCCCTGGGGACGCCGCGGCGGCGGACGGTGCAGTGGATGGTCGCCAGCCTCGCCGGCTGGGCCGCGGTGACCGGCGCGCTCACCGCCCTAGGGATAGAGCAGCTCTAGGGGCGCAGCCGGGCCCGAGGCACGGGGCGGCGTATGTCCACACAGCCTGTGGAAAACTCTGTGGACGTTTTCCGGCGAGACTCCGCACACCGGCGGCCCGGCGGAGGGTGGGCAGTTTCTCGCCAGACCGGCGAACCCCTAGAAATCAAGAGATTACGAATATCGCCGGGGCGCCCGGGCGCCGGCGGAGCGGGCTTGACAGGGATGCGCAAGCCTCGTGCACGGCTGTGCAAAAAAGGCCGGAGGCGGCGGGCGGGTAGCCGCGTGGCGCCCGCGGCGGCTACCCGCTCCACTACCCGCACTGCCTCCCCAAGCGGGTGGACAGGCAGGAGGGTGCGGGGTATCGCCCGGGTACGCCTTGCGCTTCTCCCCGATCATCCCGGGGCATGGGACGGCTGAGAAGGGGACGGGGTCCGAGGGCTCGAGGGAATCTGGTGGCTATGGGTGGATTCGAACCACCGACCTTCGCATTATGAGTGCGACGCTCTAACCAACTGAGCTACATAGCCACTGCAGATCCTATATTCTTAAGGCTTACCGGCTCGCTGTCAAGCTCTCGCCCCCCTTGGTCGCGCTGTCGGCGTCGGTCAAAATATCCTGGGTGTGTGGGCCGTTACCGATGGCCGCACCAGGATGCCCAACGACCCTTTGCAGAAGGGAGAGACCGTTCCATGCAGATCCAGATCAACCCCGGCCCCGGCGTCCACGTCTCCGACGCCCTCGAGCAGAGCATCCGCGAGTCGCTGCAGACCGTGGAGCGGCGCTTCGGCGACCACCTGACCCGCATCGAGGTCCACTTCCAGGACGTCAACGGCCCCAAGGGCGGCGAGGTCAACAAGCACTGCCGGCTCGAGGCCCGGCCCCGCGGGCTCGACCCCGTCCTCGCCGAGAACTCGGCGGACGACGCCTACGACGCCGTACGCGGCGCCTCCCGCAAGCTCGAGCGCGTCCTCGACCACCGCCTCGGCAAGCTCGCCGATAAGCACCGCCACTGACGCTGGGCCTGGCCCCCTGCCGCGCCCGGAGCGCGGCAGGGGGCCTAGGGGGCAGCGCTCAGACGTTGAAGCGCACGTGCACCACGTCCCCCTCCGCCAGGACGTACTCCTTGCCCTCGAGCCGCCACCGGCCGGCCTCCTTCGCCCCCTGCTCGCCGCCGTAGGCGATGAAGTCGTCGTAGGCCGTCACCTCGGCGCGGATGAAGCCGCGCTGCATGTCGGTGTGGATCCGGCCGGCGGCCTCCGGCGCCGTCGCCCCGCGCGGGACGGTCCACGCCCGGGCCTCCTGGGGGCCGGCGGTGAAGAAGGTCTGCAGCCCCAGGAGCCGGTAGCCGGCCCGGATGACGCGGTTCAGCCCCGGCTCGTCGAGCCCGTAGCCGGCGAGCAGCTCGGCGCGGTCGGCCTCGTCGAGCACGGCGAGCTCGGCCTCGATGGCCGCGCAGACCGGCACCACCTCGGCGCCCTCCTGCCCCGCCAGGGCCTCGACGGACTCGAGCAGGGGGTTGCCGCTGAAGCCGTCCTCGGCGACGTTGGCGATGTACATCAGCGGCTTGAGGGTCAGCAGGTGGTACTCGCGCAGGCGCTGGCGCTCCGTCTCGTCGAGCTCGAGGGTGCGCAACGGCTGCCCCTCGTCGAGGGCGGCCCGGGCGCGCTCGAGGAGCTCGCGGCGCTTGACGGCCTCCTTGTCGCCGCTCTTGGCGGCGCGCTCCTGGCGGGCCAGGGCGCGGGAGACGGTGTCCAGGTCGGCGAGGGCCAGCTCGGTGTGGATGGTCTCGGCGTCGGCGCGCGGGTCCACCCGGCCGGCGACGTGGTGGACGTCCTCGCCCTCGAAGCAGCGCAGGACCAGGGCAATGGCGTCAGTCTCGCGGATCTGCCCGAGGAACTGGTTGCCTAGCCCCTCGCCGCGCGAGGCGCCGGCCACGAGCCCGGCGATGTCGACGAACTCCATGGTGGTCGGCACCACCCGCTCGGGGCGGACGAGCTCGGCGATGCGCTCGAGGCGCGGATCCGGCACCGCCACCACGCCGACGTTGGGGTCGATGGTGCAGAAGGGGTAGTTCTCCGCCGGGATCTCGTTCTGCGTCAGCGCGTTGAACAGCGTCGACTTGCCGACGTTGGGCAGGCCGACGATGCCGCAGTTAAAGCCCATAGTCGCTCTCGACTCCTCAGCCGCCCTTGACGCCGGTGTGCAGCCGCTGGCAAGCCCGGTCCCACTGCCCGGCGAGCAGCTGCGGCAGGCAGCCGGCGGCCTCCGCCACCGCCGCGTCGATGCGCTGGCGCTCCGCCGGCGAGGGCCGGGTGAGGACGTAGGGGATGACCTCGTCCCGGTGGCCGGGGTGGCCGACCCCGAGGCGCAGCCGCGCGAACTCGGCCGTGCCGAGGGCGGACTGGATATCCCGCAGCCCGTTGTGCCCGCCGTGGCCCCCGCCGCGCTTGAGGCGGACCCCACCCGGCGGGAGGTCGATCTCGTCGTGGGCGACGAGGATCTGCGCCGCCGGGATCTTGAAGAAGCTCGCCAGCGCCGCGACGCTGCGGCCACTGTGGTTCATGTAGGTGCTCGGCTCGAGCAGCCGGCAGTCGTAGCCGTCGACCGCCAGCCGCGCCACGGCGCCGTGGAACCGGCCCTGCTCGCGCAGCTCGCCGCCGAGGCGGTGGAGCAGCTCGTCGACGAGCCAGAACCCGGCGTTGTGCCGGGTCCCCTCGTACCTGCGCCCCGGGTTGCCGAGGCCGACGACGAGCCGGAAGGCCCCTTCGTCACCGGCCACGCCGGGCTACTCGCTCCCCGAGGACTCCTCGGCGCTCGCCCCGCGCGTCTTGCGCGTCGCCTGGATCGAGACCACGGGGGCGTTGGGGTCGCCGCCCTGCTGGAGCATCGCCGGCTCCACGCCCTCGGGCAGCTCGAGGTCGCTGAGGTGCACCGCCTGGCCGACGTTCAGCCGCGAGGCGTCGACCCGGATGAACGGCGGCAGGTCCTTGGGCAGGCAGACGACCTCGAGATCGAGCATGTCGTGGTGGAGCACGCCGCCGCGGCGCACGCCCGGAGCGACCTCCTCGCCCTCGACGTGGATCGGCACGTGGACGGCGATCGGCTGATCGGAGCGCACGCGCTGCAGGTCGATGTGCTGGACGAGGGGCTTGTACGGGTGGCGCTGCAGGTCCTTGACGATGGCCTGCTCCTGGTCCGAGCCGACGTTGACCGTCAGCACCGTGGAGAAGAACGACTCCTCCTGCAGCAGCCGGTAGAGCTGATCGCTCTCGAGGGCGACGGGCTGCGACTCCTTGCCCGCGCCGTAGACGACACCCGGCACGCGCCGCTGCTGGCGCAGGCGGCGCATGGCGCCCCGGCCGGTCTCCGTGCGCGGTTGGGCGTCGAGGGTCATTTCCACCGTCATGATCGATTCACTCCTGGGTTGGGAATCACTCCACGAAGAGCTCGCTGACCGACTCGTCGTTACTGACCCGGCGGATCGTCTCGGCGAGGATCTCGGCGATGCTCAGCTGCCGGATCTCCGGGCAGGCCGCGGCCGCCTCCCCGAGGGGGATGCTGTCGCTGACCACCAGCTCGTCGAGCCCCGAGCTCGAGACCTTCTCGACGGCGCTGCCGGAGAGCACCGGGTGCGTGATGTAGGCGACCACCTTGCGGGCGCCGCGCTCCTTGAGCGCGGTCGCCGCCTGGCAGAGGGTGCCGGCGGTATCGACGATGTCGTCGACGATGATGCACGTCTTGTCCTGGACATCGCCGATGATGTGCATGATCGACGACTCGTTGGGCCGCGGCCGGCGCTTGTCGATGATGGCCAGCTCGGCGTCGTCGAGGCGCTTGGCCACCGCGCGGGCGCGCACCACGCCGCCGACGTCCGGCGAGACGACGACCTTGCGCGGGTAGAGCTGGCGCCAGATGTCGCCGAGCAGGATCGGCGAGGCGTAGACGTTGTCCACCGGGATGTTGAAGAAGCCCTGGATCTGGTCGGCGTGCAGATCCACCGTGACGATGCGGTCGTAGCCGGCGGCCTGGAGCATGTCGGCGACGAGCTTCGCCGAGATCGGCACGCGCTGCGAGCGCGGACGCCGGTCCTGGCGGGCGTAGCCGAAGTACGGGATCACCGCCGTGACGCGCGCCGCCGAGGAGCGGCGCAGGGCGTCGACGATGGAGAGCAGCTCCATGAGGTTGTCGTTGGCCGGCTGGCAGGTGGACTGGACCACGAAGACGTCCTTGCCGCGGACGTGCTCGTTGATCTCCACCATGACCTCGTCGTCGCTGAAGCGGTCGACGACGGCGTGGCCGAGGCGCGTCTTGAGGTGGGCTGCGATGGACTCCGCCAGGGCCGGGTTGGAGTTCCCGGCGAATACCATCATGGGTCCGTTGACTTGCACGGCTAAACGTTCACCTTCCGGATCAGCGTCAAGCGGAATTGGCTGGGGCGGCAGGATTCGAACCTGCGATTCCCGGTACCAAAAACCGGTGCCTTACCGCTTGGCTACGCCCCAGTAGTCGATGGGCCTCGCGGGGGCGGGCTCAGGCGGCCGCCCCCCGCAATGTCGAGTGGGTCACGCCACGCGCCACGAAGCCGGACCAGCGCTCGGGCAGGGCGCTCAGCGCCTGCTGCGCCTGCCCCTGCTCGGCGAACGGGACGAAGCAACACCCGCCTGTGCCGCTCATCCGCGCCGCCCCGTAGCCCGAAAGCCACGCCAGGGCCTCGTCGACCTCCGGCCAGCGCCGGCGAACGACTGCCTCGCAGTCGTTACGCCCCCCCTCTTCACGTAGGTCGGATATTTTGAGGGGGGGCGAGTCCCGTGTCAATTCTGGATCGGCGAAGACGGCGGCGGTGGAGACCTGGGCGCCGGGGTCGACGACGAGGTACCACGGCCAGCCCCCGGCGGGCTCGGGGAGCGGCTCGAGCCGCTCGCCGACCCCCTCCGCCCAGGCGCTGAAGCCGCGGACGAAGACGGGGACGTCCGCGCCGAGGCGCAGCCCCAGCGCGGCGAGCGCCTCGACGCCCCAGCCCACGCCCCAGAGCTCGTTGAGGGCCACCAGCACCGTCGCCGCGTCGGACGACCCCCCGCCGAGGCCGCCGCCCGCCGGCAGGCGCTTGCGCAGCCGGATGTCCGCGCCCGCGGCCACCCCGGCCTCGGCCTTGAGGGCGCGGGCCGCCCGCACCGTCAGGTCGTCGTCGGCCGCCAGCCCCGCCGGCGGCGCCCAGCGCTCGATGGCGCCGTCGCGGCGCGGGCGCAGCTCCACGACGTCGCCGTAGTCGAGGAGCTGGAAGGCCGTCTGCAGCTCGTGGTAGCCGTCGCGGCGGCGCCCGCAGACGTGCAGGAAGAGGTTGAGCTTCGCCGGCGCCGGCCAGGCGCTCCAGCTACTCGCCATGGCCCAGGCTCCAGCCGCGCAGCGCCACCCGCAGCGCCTTCGCGCCGCGGTGGACCTCGAAGCGTGTCGGCATATCGATGCCCTCCACCGTCTGCCAGCCGTGGTAGGTCACGCGCCACCCGCCCTGGACGAGCCGCGCCGGGCGCCCCTCGCCGTCGAGCTCCCGCGCCTCGAGCTCGAGCCCCGCGGCCGGGCGCCCCACTATCCAGTCGCGCAGCGCCGTGACGGGGACCTCGTAGCCGGTGCGCGCCGCCACCAGCGCCTCCGGGCTCTCGGCGGTAAAGCGCCGCCCGCCGCCCTCCTCGAGGGCGACCTGCCCCGGCCGCCCGCGGATGCGCACCGAGCCGCTCCCGAACGGCCCCGAGAGGGCGAGGGTGTAGCGCCCCGGCGCCCGCTGGCGCCAGCGCAGCGACAGGGTGACGGCCTCGCCGGCGTCGCGCAGCGCCGCCCGCCCGGCGACGGACCACGCCTCGAGCGCCCCGCGCGCCTCGAGGAANGAACTCGCCGTAGGCCGCCTCCCGCTGCCCCTGCGGCGCCAGCAGCGCGCAGCCACCGAGCACGGCGAGGAGCAGCGCGGCGCCCCCTGCCCGCGCCAGCCGGCCGCAGCGCCGAGGCCCTCCGCTGCTACAGCGCATCCGGCCCCACCCCGTAGGCCTCCAGGGTCTCCTGCAGCAGGGGGTGGCCCGGGTCGGCCTCCCAGGCCTTGCCCCAGACCTCGCGGGCGCGCTGGCGGCGGCCGAGCTCCCAGAGCACCTCGCCGAGGTGGGCGCCGATCTCGCCGCCGCCCTGCTCGGCGAAGGCGCGCTCGAGGTAGCCGAGCGCCTCCTCGAGCCGGCCCTGGCGGTAGAGCAGCCACCCCTTGCTGTCGAGGATCGCCGCGCTCTCCGGCTTCTGCGCCAGGGCGCGGTCGATCAGCGACTCGGCCTCCTCGAGCCGCCGGCCCTGGTTAGCGAGGGTGTAGCCCAGGGCGTTCAGGGCGTAGGGGTCCTCGGGCTTGCGCTCGAGGACGCGGCGCAGGTCCGCCTCGGCGCCGTCGATGTCGCCGAGCTCGGCGCGGGCGAGGCCGCGGCCGTAGAGGAGATCGGGGTTGCCGGGCGCCGCCTCCAGCCCCCGGCTGTAGGTGCGCGCCGCCGCCGCGAAGCGCTCCGCCTGGAACAGCAGCTCGGCCTCCAGCAGGACCGCCCGCTCGGCGAGCTCAGGCCGCTCGCCCCGCACCCGCCCCAGCCGCTCCACGGCGGCGTCGAGCCCAAGGACCCCCGCCCGGGCCGCCTCCGCGACG
>NZ_NRSH01000123.1 GCF_016584055.1 Halorhodospira neutriphila | reverse complement strand
ACCGACCCGAGCGCCGCCCACCCGCCCCTGGCACCCGGCGGCGAGGGGGCCGAGGCGCGCCTGCTCGCGGCCCTGCAGGGGGCGGTCGGCGACACCCTCGAGGAGGTGCGGCGGGCCCTGGACGCCGCCCTCCCGGGCCGGCGGGTCGCCGCGGGGCAGAACCCCCTCGCCCCGGCGCAGCTCACCGACCTGTTCCTGCGGGTGGCGCGCTGCTCGCCGCTCGCCCCGGCGGCGCGGCAGGTGGTCCTCGAGGTGCTCACCGACGAGCTGCAGCGGGCGCTGCCGGCGCTCTGCCGGGAGGCGCTCGAGCTCCTCGCCGCCGCCCCGGGCGCCGAGGAGCCGGTCGAGGAGGGGGCAGCCGGCCCCTCGCCGGAGAGCGAGCGCCACCACGCGGCGCGGGCGGTCTACGGCCACCAGCGGGTCGAGCGCGGGCGCGAGCGCGTCGAGCACGAGCTCGAGCGCTGCCTCGAGGGCCGCGAGCCGCCCGCCCTCGTCGAGCGGGTCCTGCGGGGGGCGTGGGCGCGCCGGCTGCTGCTGGTCTACGTCGCCGAGGGGCCGGACTCCGAGGCGTGGGTGCGCAGCTGCGCGCTCATGGAGCGGCTCCTGTGGAGCTTCGAGCCCCAGGCCGAGGACGCGGACCGCCAGCGCCTGGTCATGGAGATCCCGCTGCTGCTCCACGAGCTCGCCGACGGCCTGCGCGAGGTCCTCGGCGATCCCTTCGAGCTGAGCAAGCTGCTGCAGGCGCTGGAGGGGGAGTACCTGCGCTGCCTCACCCGCGACGACCCGGACCTGGCCCAGGCCAGCGCCAACGACGACGCCGCCGAGGCCGGCGGGCGGGAGGCGAATGTCCGCCGCCTGGGGCGCCTGCCTGAGGGGACGTGGATGGAGATCCAGGGCGGGGACGAGCAGTGGCTGCGGGTGCGCCTGGCCGGCTACGACGCCGACGGGCGGCTGGTCTTCGCCAACCGCGCCGGCTTCAAGGTCCTCGAGCGGGACCCCGAGGAGCTCGCCGAGGCCATCGCGGTGGGGCGGGCCCAGATCCTGGACGATCACCACCTCTTCAATGAGGGGCTCTGCCGCGTGGTGCGCCGGCTCAGCGAGCGCCGGCTCGGCCATGCGGAGTGACAGCGGTAGGCGAGAGGAGGGCCGGCCCCGCAAGGCCGGCCTTCGCTCCAGCGTTGTCAGCGGAGAGGGCCGCAGCTAGTAGCTGCCGCTCTCCTCCTCGGGGCGCTCCTCGCCCTCCTCGAGCTGCTCCTCCTCGGTAGCCTCGCCCTCCTCGAGCTGCTCCTCCTCGGTGGCCTCGCCCTCCATGCTCTCGGCCTCCTCGGCGCTGGGCTCCTCCTCGCCCATGGCGCCCTCGCCGGAGTGCTCCTCGGCGAGGAGGGCGCCGGAGCTCAGGCCAAGGATGAGGGCGAACATCACTGCAAGCCAATTTCTGTACTGCATTGGGGCCTCCTGAGTCGTCGGCCTTCAAAGGGAGAACCCGGCCGCTAGGCCGGGGAGCGTGCACACTCACGCTAAGCATAAGCAGGAGGCGTGCCAGCACCGCTCGGCCCTTGAAAGTCTCTGCATAACAGCAAGATACAGATTGCGTCGAAGTGCCCGGTGGTAAACCGTCCCGACGGTTGTAATCTTGCCCGACAGGAGCGCCCCCCGGCGGGCGCCGTGCCGCTGCTCCAGCGGCCGCCTTTCATCGTCTTGTAGCCCGGCGGCAAGGAAGCCTTCATCTGGCTCGGGCAGATTCCCCTTTTGCAACGCACCTAAATTGGCCCGATTCGGCAGGAGGACGATTGATGACTGGACACTTCCGCTTGGCCGCGCCCGCACTGCTGGTAGCCGCGGGCGGCCTCACGGCGCCGCAGGCGGGCGCCCAGACCCAGTCCGACGTCTACGACTACATCGACAACCGCCTGACCAACCTCGAGTCGAAGCTCGAGGGGGTCGAGGGCGGCCAGGAGCCGTGGAGCTCGTACGTCAGCGAGTTCGGCGGCCGGATCATGTACGACCAGACCTTCGCCATCGACAGCGACGACAGCCTCAAGGACGGGCTGGGGGTGGACGACCTCGAGGAGGGCGCCGAGCTGCGCCGGGCCCGCTTCTTCGCCGAGGGCGCCGTGGCCCCGTGGCTCGCCTACAAGCTGCAGATCGACTTCGGCGACGGCGATGTCTCCACCAAGGACGCCTACATCAAGGCCCACGGCCTCGGCGGGCTGCCGAGCGTCAAGGTCGGCCACTTCAAGGAGCCGATCAGCCTCGAGGAGCAGACCTCGAGCAAGTACATCTCCCTGATGTCCCGGACCATGCTCACGGACGGCGTCATCAGCCAGGGCCGCAACCACGGCCTGATGCTCACCGACCACTACGGCGACGACCAGGTGAACGTCGCCCTCGGCGTCTTCGACACCGGCCAGAACGGCAAGAGCGCCATCACCGGCCGGATCACCGCGCCGGTGGTCTACAGCAACGGTGGCCGCCAGGTGGTCCACCTCGGCGCCTCCCTCTCCCAGCGCAACGTCGACACCTTCGAGCTCGGCCTGGAGCCGGAGGTCCACAAGACTGATGATTTTGTAGCCACGCGGGATGTCAGCGACTCTGAAACTGGCGTGGAGATCCTTGTGGACGACACCCAGGTCTCCGGGGTGGAGCTCGGCGCGGTCCTCGGCCCCGCCCACTTCCAGAGCGAGTACGGCCAGCTCAGCCTGAGCACCGCCGACGGCACCGACCCGAGCGTCGACACCTACTACGTCCAGGGCGGGTTCTTCCTCACCGGCGAGAGCCGGCCCTACGACAAGGCCGACGGCGGCTTCGGCCGGGTCAAGCCGAACCGCCCCTTCACCGGCGCCAACAGCGGCTCCGGCGCCTGGGAGCTCGTGGCCCGCTACTCGGTGCTCGATGCCGAGGAGATGGCCGGTGTTTCAGCGATTGATGGTGATGGCAACTCAACCAGCGTAGCTGCGGCTGGTGTAGCGGAGACGAACGTGACCACCTTCGGCCTGAACTGGTACCCGGTGGCCCACGCCAAGTGGATGCTCAACTACGTCAACGCCGACCAGGACGCCCTGGGTAGCGCCAGCTACGTCGCCACACGTTTCCAGGTGGACTTCTAGACTGGTGGGGAGCCCCGGGCGCGGTCCCGGGGCGCTAGCGAAAGCCCTCTCTTGGGCCCGGGCTCCGGCTCGGGCCTATTTTTTGTCGCTCTCCGGGACGCCGCGGCCAGCACCGACCCGCGGCTGCGGCGCCGAGGGGGCCACGCGCACGGTCACGCGCTGCGGGCGCCGGCCGCCGAGGCGCTCGGCGGCGTCCTGGAGCTGCGGGGCGAGGAAGCGCAGCCGCGTCGCCCAGGCGCTGCTCTCGGCGAGGATCACGATCTCCTCGGGGTCGAGCCGGGCGAGGCGCCAGCGCCCGCGCACGGCCTCCGGCGCCGCGCGCTGGAGCCGCCGGGTGAGGCGCTCGAGCTCGCGGGCGTGGTCGACCACCGCCCGCAGCGGCCCCGGGCGCTGCGCCAGGCGCGGGGCGAGGCGGTGGAGGCTGCCCTCGCGCTTGCTCGGGGCGGCCGGGTTGAACTTGCGCGGCTTGGCCGTCACGGAACGCTGCCTCCGGCTGCGGGTCGTAGGGGGAGCGAGCAGGGTACAGGCCCCTGGGGCGAATACGCCCAATCTACCGGTCCCCGCCGCCGGCGCGCCAGGGGCGCGTTACCACCCGGGCGGCCGTTGCCTGTATCCTGTCCCTTGACTTCGCCGGACGATTTGTGAAGAGACCCCATGCTGCAGACCATCGCCAAACGCGTCTTCGGGACCCGTAACGACCGCGCGCTCAAGCGCATGCGCAAGCGCGTCGAGGCCATCAACGCCCTCGAGCCGAAGATCGCCGAGCTCACCGACGAGCAGCTGCGCGCCCGGACCGACGCCTTCAAGGAGCGCCTCGCCGGGGGCGAGGCCCTCGACGACCTCCTCGAGGAGGCCTTCGCCGTCGTCCGCGAGGCCTCGCGCCGCGTGCTCGGCCTGCGCCACTTCGACGTCCAGCTCCTCGGCGGCATCGTCCTCCACGAGGGCCGGATCGCCGAGATGAAGACCGGCGAGGGCAAGACCCTGGTCGCCACGCTCCCGGTCTACCTCAACGCCCTGAGCGGCCAGGGCGTCCACGTGGTCACGGTCAACGACTACCTCGCCCGCCGCGACGCCGACTGGATGGGGCGGGTCTACCGCGCCCTGGGCATGGAGGTGGGGGTCGTCGTCCCCCGCCAGCCCCAGGAGGAGAAGGTCGCCGCCTACCAGGCCGACATCACCTACGGCACCAACAACGAGTTCGGCTTCGACTACCTGCGCGACAACATGGCCTTCCGCAAGGAGGACAAGGTCCAGCGCGCGCTCGGCTACGCGCTCATCGACGAGGTCGACTCGGTGCTCATCGACGAGGCGCGCACGCCGCTGATCATCTCCGGGCCGGCGGAGCAGTCCGGCGACCTCTACGAGGCGATGGCGCGGCTCGTGCCCCGGCTCACCCCCCAGGAGGAGGAGCTCGAGGAGGGCGAGGAGGCCACCGGCGACTACCAGGTCGACGAGAAGGCCCGGCAGGTCTTCCTCACCGAGGTCGGCCACGACCGCGCCGAGGAGCTGCTGCGCGCCGAGGGCCTGCTCGGCGCCGGCGAGTCGCTCTACGACGCCCGCAACATCAACCTCGTCCACCACCTCAACGCCGCCCTGCGCGCCCACACGCTCTACCAGCGCGATGTCCACTACCTCGTGCGCGACAACCAGATCGTCATCGTCGACGAGTTCACCGGCCGCGCCATGCCCGGCCGGCGCTGGTCCGAGGGGCTGCACCAGGCGGTGGAGGCCAAGGAGGGGGTGCCGGTCCAGCCCGAGAACCAGACGCTCGCCTCGATCACCTTCCAGAACTACTTCCGCCTCTACGGCAAGCTCGCCGGCATGACCGGCACGGCGGACACCGAGGCCTTCGAGTTCCAGCACATCTACAGCCTCGAGGTCCTGTCGGTGCCGACGCACAAGCCGATGATCCGCCAGGACCACCACGACCTCATCTACCGCACCGCCGAGGAGAAGTACGACGCGCTCATCGAGGATATCCGCGACTGCGTCCAGCGCGATCAGCCGGTGCTCGTGGGCACGACCTCCATCGAGGCCTCCGAGCGCGTCTCCAACGCCCTCCAGCAGGCGGGGGTCGAGCACAGCGTCCTCAACGCCAAGCACAACGAGAGCGAGGCGCAGATCATCGCCGAGGCCGGGCGGCCCGGGAAGGTGACCATCGCCACCAACATGGCCGGCCGCGGCACCGACATCGTCCTCGGCGGCAACCTCGACGCCGAGCTCGCCGAGCTCGGCGACGACCCGGACCCGGCGGAGGTGGAGCGGCGCAAGGCCGACTGGCAGGAGCGCCACGACCGCGTGGTCGCCGCCGGCGGGCTCCACGTGCTCGGCACCGAGCGCCACGAGTCGCGGCGCATCGACAACCAGCTGCGCGGCCGCTCCGGGCGCCAGGGCGACCCGGGCTCGTCGCGCTTCTACCTCTCCCTCGAGGACCCGCTGCTGCGCATCTTCGCCTCGGAGCGCATGTCCGGCATGCTCCAGCGCCTCGGCCTGGAGCACGGCGAGGCCATCGAGTCGGGGATGGTCTCGCGGGTCATCGAGAACGCCCAGCGCAAGGTCGAGGCGCACAACTTCGACATGCGCAAGCACCTGCTCGAGTTCGACGACGTCGCCAACGACCAGCGCAAGGTGATCTACGAGCAGCGCAACGAGCTGCTCGAGGCCGACGACGTCTCCGAGACCGTCGACGCCATCCGCCGCGACGTCATCGACAAGGTCATCTCCGAGCACATCCCGCCCGGCTCCATCGACGAGCTCTGGGACATCCAGGGCCTCGAGCGGACCCTCGCCGAGGAGTTCAACCAGCCGCTGCCGGTGGCGCGCTGGCTCGAGGAGGACGACGAGCTCCACGAGCAGAGCCTGCGCGAGCGCATCCAGTCGGAGATCGAGGCGGCCTACCGGGCCAAGGAGCAGGAGGCCGGCGCCGAGGTGGTCCGCCACTTCGAGAAGGCCGCGATGCTCCAGGTCCTCGACAAGCACTGGAAGGAGCACCTCGCGGCCATGGACCACCTGCGCCAGGGGGTTGCGCTGCGCGGCTACGCCCAGCGCAACCCCAAGCAGGAGTTCAAGAAGGACGCCTTCAACATGTTCCAGGAGATGCTCGAGGGCCTCAAGCGCGAGGCCGTCGGCGTGCTCCTGCGGGTGCAGGTCCAGGCCGAGGAGGACGTCGAGGCGGTCGAGGAGCAGCGCCGCCAGGACGCCGAGCGGATGCATCAGCAGCCGCGCCACGCCGACGGCCTCGCGCTTGAGGCCCTCGAGCATCTCCTGGAACATGTTGAAGGCGTCCTTCTTGAACTCCTGCTTGGGG
>NZ_NRSH01000122.1 GCF_016584055.1 Halorhodospira neutriphila | reverse complement strand
GGCGTGAGTGGGGATGACCTTTGGCGCGGTGGAAGGGACCTGCAGGCCGCCGCCGATGCGGTCGGGCTGGGGGCCTGGCGGGTTGAGCTCGGCGAGGAGCGGATCGAGCTCTCCGCCGAGGCGTGCGCCCTGTTCGGGCTCCCGGCCGAGGAGGCGGGCCCCCGGAGCACCCAGGAGGCCTGGCGCTTCTACGCCCCGGAGCACCGGGCACCCATCGAGCGCGCCTTCCGCGACTGCGTCGAGCAGGCCAGCCCCTACGACATCGAGTTCGAGGCGCTGACCGCCGCCGGGCAGCGGCGCTGGCTGCGCGCCACGGGGGAGCCGGTGCGCGGGGACGATGGCGGGGTCGTCGCCGTCCGCGGGGCGCTGCAGGATATCGACCCCTACAAGCGCCGCGAGGCCGAGCTGCGCGAGGCCTGGCGGGAGGCCGAGCGCACCGACCGGGCCAAGTCGGAGTTCCTCTCGGCCATGAGCCACGAGCTGCGCACCCCGCTCAACGCCATCCTCGGCTTCGCGCAGCTGCTCAACGCCGGCATCGAGCGCGACCCCGAGGAGCACCGGGCGTACCTGCGCCATATCCTGAGCGCCGGCTGGCACCTGCGCGACCTCGTCGGCGACCTCCTCGACCTGGCGCGGGTCGAGGCCGGCAAGACCTCCTTCAGCCCCGAGCCGGTGCGCGTCGGCGAGCTGCTCCAGGAGTGCGTGCGCCTCGCCTGGGAGCAGGCCGTCGAGCGCGGCGTCTCGATCCGCCTCGAGGAGGCGGCCGAGGGCTCGGCCTGCCGGGTGTGGGCGGACCGGCTGCGCGCCAAGCAGATCGTGCTCAACCTGCTGACCAACGCCGTCAAGTACAACCGCGACGGCGGCAGCGTCACCCTGAGCTTCCACCCCGAGGGCGAGGAGGAGGTGGCCATCGACGTGCGCGACACCGGCATCGGCATCCCCCGGGAGCGCTCGGCGGCGCTGTTCGAGTCCTTCGAGCGCCTCGGCCACGAGCTCGGCGAGATCGAGGGGGCGGGGCTGGGGCTGGCGCTGGCCCTGCGGCTGAGCCGGCTTATGGGCGGCGACCTGGCGCTGGTGGCCAGCGAGCCCGGGGAGGGCTCGCACTTCCGCCTGCGCCTGCCGGCCGCCGAGGCGGAGGGGCACGACCGCTCCTACGGGCCGAGCCTCGACCCGCAGCTGCTCGACGACGCGGAGGGCGAGGCGCCCATCCAGCTGCTCTACGTCGAGGACAACAGCGTCAACCAGCTGCTGCTCCAGGGGCTGGCCGGCCAGCGCGGGGGCGTCGAGCTGCTCGAGGCCAACGACGCCGTCGGCGGCCTCGAGATCGCCGAGCGCTACGCGCCGGACCTGATCCTGCTCGATATCCACCTGCCGGATATGGACGGCTACGAGCTGGTCCGCCGCCTGCGGGCGATCCCGGCCCTGGAGGCCGTCCCGGTGGTGGCCGTCAGCGCCGACGCCACCGACGAGGCGCGGCGCCGCGCCCTGGCGAGCGGCTTCGACGACTACATCCTCAAGCCCTTCGAGCTCGAGGAGCTCAACGCCCTGATCCGCGAGATCCGGCTGAGCAAGTGAGCCGAGCGGCGGAGGCGCCAGCGGTGCAGCCGGCCACCTACTGCCTGAGCCTGCTCGTCCTCGAGCCCCGGGAGCTGCGCGTCGGCGCCCTGGGGCGGGTCCGGCTGCCGGCCGGCTGGTACACCTATACCGGCAGCGCCCGGCGGGGCCTGGAGGCGCGGATCGCCCGCCACCTGCGCCGGCGCAAGCCGCTGGGCTGGCACATCGACTACCTCACCGCCGACCGGCAGGTGCTCGTGGTCGCCGTGGCGCGGTACGCTGAGCCTGAGTGCCGGGTCAACCAGCGCCAAGGGGGCCGCGTCCTGGTGCCGGGCCTCGGGGCCAGCGACTGCCGCAGCCGCTGCGGCAGCCACCTACGCTACCACTCAGAAGGATGACGCCTATGTTCGCCGAGCCCAAGCCCCTGATCGACTACCCCTGGTTCCTGCGGCCGTGGCTCTGGTGGCAGCGGCGGCGCTACGGCCGGGTGCTCGCGAGCGCGCGCCTGTGGGCGCGCTCGCCGCGGCTCTTCCTGGGGGCCGAGGCGATCCAGGGCGCCACGGAGCGGCGCTCCAGCCCCATCGAGCCCGCCCTGCGCGGGCTCGTCGGCGTGCGCATCGGCCAGATCAACCGCTGCCCCTTCAACATCGATCTCCACGCCGGGCAGCTGCAGCGCCACGGCGTCGGCCGGGACAAGCTCGAGGCCCTCGAGGATTGGCGCGAGAGCGCGGCCTTCACCAACCGCGAGCGGGTCGTGCTCGAGTACGCCGAGGTGGTCACGCGCAGCGATACGCCGGTGACCGCCGACGTCGTCGGGGCGGTGAAGCGCCACCTCGACGAGGCGGAGCTGATCGAGCTGGCCGGCCTGATCGCCTACCAGAATCTGGCCACGAAGTTCAGCAGCGCCCTGGACGTCCCGCCCCAGGGGTTCTACACAATGACCGCGAGCGAGGGAGGTGAGGCCGTTGTCCAGGCACGAGGGGAGCACGGGGCTGAGGATTGACGAGCGCTGGGCGTTCTTCATCGACCTCGACGGGACCCTGGTGGAGCTCGTCGGCCACCCGGAGCACGCCGAGCTCACCGCCGCCGGCCGGCGCGCGCTGACCGCCCTGGAGGCCGGCGCGGACAGCGCCGTGGCGGTAATCAGCGGGCGCTCCATCGCCTCGGTGGACCGCCTGCTCGAGCCCCTGCAGCTGCCGGTGGCCGGGCTCCACGGCACCGAGCGCCGCGGCGCCGACGGGCAGGTCCACCGGGCGCCGCCGGCGGCCGAGGAGCTCATCGCCCGGGCGCGCCTGGAGCTCGGGCAGCTGGCGGCGGCCCACCGCGGCATCCTGCTCGAGGACAAGGGCAGCGCCCTGGCGGTGCACTACCGGGGGGCGCAGGAGATGGAGCCGGAGATCCGGGCGCTGACCGAGCGCCTGGCGGCCGAGTCGGCCGGCGCCCTGGAGGTGCAGCCGGGCAAGCGGGTCTACGAGCTGCGCCCGGCGGGCTTCGACAAGGGCCGGGCGGTGGCGGCCTTCCTTGAGGAGGCGCCATTCGCCGGCCGCCGCCCGGTCTGCCTCGGCGACGACCTCACCGACGAGGACGCCTTCCGCGCCGTCCTCGAGCGCGGCGGCCACGCGATCAAGGTCGGGGCCGGGCTGACGACGGCGCAGTGGCGCCTCCCCGATCCGGCGGCCGTCATCGCCTGGCTCGCCGGCGAGCGGGTCGCCTACCCAGCCGACAAGGAGGAGACGTGAGCACTCTCGATCAGGCCATTATCGGCAACTGCGGCTTTGCGGCCCTCGTCGACCGGCGGGCCGAGGTGACCTGGGCCTGCATGCCGCGCTTCGACGGCGATCCGGTCTTCTGCTCGCTGCTCGGGCCGCCCTCGGCGGGCGAGGGGCAGGGCCGGTTCGCCATCGAGCTCGACCGCCTCGCCTACAGCGAGCAGTCCTACGAGCGCAACACGGCCATCGTGGTCACGCGGCTCTACGACGACAGCGGCGGCGCCGTCGAGGTCACGGACTTCGCGCCGCGCTTCGAGCAGTACGGGCGCACCTTCCGGCCCATGATGATCGTCCGCCAGCTGCGCCGGCTCAGCGGCTCGCCGCTGGTGCGCGTCGTCACCCGGCCGCTCTTCGACTACGGCCGCACCGTGCCGACGATCACCCAGGGCAGCAACCACATCCGCTACGTCGGCTCCTCGCAGGTGCTGCGCCTGACCACCGACGCCTCGGTGACGGCGGTGGTCGACGAGACGCCGTTCATCCTCGAGGACGACCTGACCTTCGTCCTCGGCCCGGACGAGACCCTGCCGAACTCGGCGCGGGATACCGGCAGCGCCTTCCACGAGCAGACCTGCACCTACTGGCAGGAGTGGGTGCGCAGCCTGGCGATCCCCTTCGAGTGGCAGGAGGCCGTGATCCGCGCGGCGATCACCCTCAAGCTCAACACCTTCGAGGATACCGGGGCGGTGATCGCCGCGGCGACCTCCTCGATCCCGGAGGCGCCGGGGACGGGGCGCAACTGGGACTACCGCTACTGCTGGCTGCGCGACTCGTACTTCGTCATCAACGCCCTCAACCGCCTGGGGGCGACGAAGACGATGGAGCACTACGTGCGCTTTATCATCAACACGACGGCGACCAACGGCGAGCACGGCCTGCGCCCCGTCTACCGCATCAACGGCCGCGACGACCTGGAGGAGCATTTCGCTGAGGGGCTGGCCGGCTACCGCGGCATGGGGCCGGTGCGCGTCGGCAACCAGGCCTACCGGCAGCAGCAGAACGACGTCTACGGCTCGGCGATCCTCGCCACCGCGCACCTGTTCTTCGACGAGCGGCTGCGCCGGCGCGGCGACGAGGCGCTGTTCCGGCGCCTGGAGGCGCTCGGCGAGCAGGCGGTGGCCGTCTACCGCGAGCCCGACGCCGGCCCCTGGGAGTTCCGCGGCTTCGAGAAGGTGCACACCTTCTCGGCGGCGATCTGCTGGGCGGCGGCGCGCGCGCTCGGCTCCATCGCCGAGAAGCTCGGCTACGCCGAGCGGGCCGCCTACTGGCGGGGCCGGGCCCGGGAGATGGCCGAGGTGATCGGCCGCGAGGCGTGGAACGAGGAGCGCCAGAGCTACACGGCGAGCTTCGGCGGCCGCGATCTCGACGCCAGCCTGATGCTGCTCTACGAGTGGGGCTTCCTCCAGGCCGACGACCCGCGGCTGGCGAGCACCGTGCGCGCCGTCGAGCAGGAGCTGCGCCGCGGCGACTTCCTCTTCCGCTACGTCCACGAGGACGACTTCGGCACGCCGGATACGGCCTTCGTCACCTGCGCCTTCTGGTACGTCGACGCCCTCGCCGCCGTGGGCCGGGAGGAGGAGGCGCGGGCGATCTTCGAGCGGCTGCTCGCCTGCCGCAACCACGTCGGCCTGCTCTCCGAGGACATCGACCCCGCGACCGGTGAGCTGTGGGGCAACTTCCCCCAAACTTACAGTATGGTCGGGCTGATCAACTCGGCCATGCGCCTGAGCCGAAGATGGGAGGAGGCCTTGTAGGGCCATGAGCAGACTGGTCACCGTCTCGAACCGAGTCGCCTTGCCGAGCCAGCTCCAGGCCGCCCAGGGCGGCTTGGCGGTCGGCCTGCGAGCGGCCCTGGAGGAGTCCGGGGGGCTGTGGTTCGGCTGGGACGGCGGTGTCGACGAGCGGCTCGCGGGGGCCCGGGCGCCCCGCCTGCAGGAGGCCAACGGGGTCCGCTACGCGACCCTGCGCCTGTCGCGCAGCGAGTACAACCGCTACTACCTGGGCTTCGCCAACCAGGTCCTCTGGCCGCTCTTCCACTACCGGATGTCGTACATCCACGGCGACAACGACCGGCTGACCGGCTACTGGGCGGTCAACCGCCTCTTCGCCGAGCACCTGCCGCCGCTGCTCGGCGGCGACGAGCTGATCTGGGTCCACGACTACCACTTCATCCCCCTCGGCCAGCTCCTGCGCGAGCAGGGCGTCGACGCCCCCATCGGCTTCTTCCTCCACACCCCCTTCCCGCCCTGGGACATCTGGCGCGCCCTGCCGGGCCACGAGGCGCTGCTCGCGGCGCTGTGCCGCTACGACCTCATCGGCTTCCAGACGGCCATCGACCGGGACAACTTCCTGGACTGCCTCGCCCACGCTCCGGCCCCGCCGGAGCGGCCGCCGCGGCTGGGGGTCTTCCCCATCGGCATCGACGTCGACCAGGTGGCCGCCCAGGCGCAGCGGGGGCTGGACTCGCAGCAGGGCCGGCGCCTCGAGCGCAGCCTCGGCGGCCGGCGCCTGGTCGTCGGCGTCGACCGGCTCGACTACAGCAAGGGCCTGAAGAGCCGCTTCGAGGCCTACGAGCGGCTGCTCGAGGCGCACCCCGAGCAGCGCGACGGGGTCACCTTCCTGCAGGTGGCCCCGATCTCCCGGGGCGACGTGCCCGAGTACGAGGAGATCCGCGAGCACCTGGAGTACCTGGCCGGCCACATCAACGGCCGCTTCGCCGAGTACGACTGGATGCCGCTGCGCTACCTCAACCGCGGCTTCCACCGCACCAACGTCCTCGGCTTCCTCGCCCGCAGCGACGTCGGCCTGGTGACCCCCATGCGCGACGGCATGAACCTCGTCGCCAAGGAGTTCGTCGCCGCCCAGGACCCGGCGGACCCCGGCGCCCTGGTGCTCTCCACCCACGCCGGGGCGGCGCAGGAGCTCGACGCCGCCGTCCAGGTCAACCCGTACAACCTCGACGAGCTCGTCGAGGGCCTGCACCGGGCGCTGACGATGCCCCTCGCCGAGCGCCGCGAGCGCTGGGAGCGGATGGTGGGCATCCTGCGCCGCAACGACATCCACCGCTGGCGCACGGCCTTCGTCGAGACGCTGCGCGAGGCCCACAGCGCCCGCGGCGCGGGGGCGGCGTGAGCGCCTACCTGCTCGCCGACGTCGGCGGGACCCACACCCGGGTGGCGC
>NZ_NRSH01000121.1 GCF_016584055.1 Halorhodospira neutriphila | reverse complement strand
GCTAAACTCGCTTCGCTCGGACAACGCGCGCTCGCCGAGCGGCTAACGCCGCTCGGCGTCCCCGCTCGGGCTGCGATGCTCGGCGCGCTCGAAAGGGCGCCATCCCCGGGGCCACCCGCGGGGCCGCGCCTCAGGGGGCCTCGGCGCCCTGCTCCGGCTCCCGGGCCTCGAGGAGCTCGGCGACCACCTCCGTGGCGTAGGCCCCGGAGGTCAGGGTGAAGCGCAGCTCCAGCTCCCCCGACGCCGGCCAGCGCCAGATCAGCCCGCGCGGCATCAGCCGCAGCGCCCGCCGGTCGGCGCGCACCCCGCGGTGCTCCAGCGCCGCCGTCAGCTCGGGCTCCTCGGCGAGGATGGCCGCCTCCAGGGCCGCCGGCGCCCCGCCGGGCCCCTCCCCGCCGGTGCCGGCCAGGGGGCCCGTGGGGTGGATCTCGCCGCGGGCGGTCCGCCGCCGCAGGGCCTCGTCCACGGCCTCGACGGCGAAGTGGCTGCCGCGGCCGTCGAGCCCGGCCCGGTCACCGGGCAGGAGCCGCTCCCAGGTGCCGTCCGCCACCCGTGCGGCGAGGACGCGGTTGAACAGCTCGGCGCGCACCGCCGACAGGAGCAGGCCGCGGACGGTGCGCCCGCGCACGGGCTGCCCCTCCAGGAGCCAGGCCCGGGCCTGCTCGAGGTTGCGGCCGCCGCGGCCGAAGCGCTGCGCCCCGAAGTAGTTGGGCACGCCGCGCCGGGCGATGGCCGCCAGGCGGGCGTCCACCGCCGCCGGCGGGGCGGCGACCGCGCGCAGGCGCAGGGTGAAGCGGTCCCCGGCCAGCGCGCCGCGGCGCAGCTTGCGGGCGTTGCGGGTCGCGGCGACGACGCGCACGCCGTCGGCGAGCTCCTCGCCGGCGGCGAGGGGGGCCGCGGCCCCGGGGAGGTGGGCGCTGAGCCACTGCTCCGTCTCGGCGTGGCGGTCCTTGAGCCCGGCGAAGGAGACGCGGCCGCGGGGGATCCCCAGGGCCTCGGCCAGGCGGCGGGCGACGGCCTCGGTGGTCCAGCCGCGCTTGCGGACGCGGAGCATCAGGTGCTCCCCGGCGCCTGAGGGGGTGAAGCCGAGCTCCTCCTCGACCCGGAAGTCCTCGGGGCGGCTGCGCAGCTGCGCCGTCCCCAGCGGGTCGCCGTGGGCGCGGCTCACGCCGCGCCCGGGCGCCCTTCGAGGAGGATTACGGCGAGGGCGGCGATGCCCTCGCCGCGCCCGGTGAAGCCGAGGCGCTCGCTGGTGGTGGCCTTGACGTTGACCGCCTGCGCCGGCAGGGCGAGCGCGTCCGCCGTCGCCTGGCGCATCGCGGCCACGTAGGGGGCGAGCTTCGGCGCCTGGGCGATCACCGTGGCGTCGACGTTGACCGGCGACCAGCCCTGCCCGGCCACCTGCTCGACGGCCCGGCGCAGGAGCAGCGCGCTGTCGGCGTCCTGCCACTGCGGGTCGTCGTCGGGGAAGTGGCTCCCGATGTCGCCGAGCCCGGCGCCGCCGAGCAGCGCGTCGGTGACGGCGTGCAGGAGGACGTCGCCGTCGGAGTGGGCCAGCAGGCCGCGGTGGTAGGGGATCGGCACGCCGCCGAGGCGGAAGCCGTCGCCGCCGTCGGCGAAGCGGTGGACGTCGAAGCCCTGGCCGATGCGCATCACGCCCCCTCCCCTTGCGGCCCCGCCGCGGACTGGGCCCGGAGGATGGCCGCAGCGAGGGCCAGGTCCGCGGGCTGGGTGATCTTGAGGTTCGCCGGGTCGCCGCTGACCAGCCGCGGCCGTCCGCCGTGGCGCTCGACGGCCTGCGCCTCGTCGGTCACCGCGGCGCCGCTCTCGAGGGCCTCCTCGAGGGCGGCGGTCAGCTGCCCCAGGGGGAAGAGCTGCGGCGTCTGCGCCTGCCACAGCCCGCTGCGGTCGACGGTGGCCGCCACGGCCGGGCCGCCCCCCTGCCCCGCCTCGCCGCGCTTGAGGGTGTCGCGCACCGGCGTGGCGAGCAGCGCGCCGTCGGCGGCCTCCCCGCCCTCGGCGAGGAGCCGGTCCAGCTCGGCCGCGCCGAGGCAGGGGCGCACCGCGTCGTGGACGAGGACCCGGTCCTCGGCGCCGGCGACCCGGGCGAGCCGGCGCAGCGCGGCGAGCACCGAATCGGAGCGCTCCGCGCCGCCGTCGGCCCGGTAGACCGGCTTCTGCGCGCCGTGCTCGACCCCTCCCCAGTACGGGTCCTCCGGGGCGAGGGCCACGACGGCGCCGCTCACCCGCGGGTGGGCGAGCAGCCGCTCCAGGGTCCAGGCGATGACCGGCCGCCCGAGCAGCTCCAGGTACTGCTTGGGGCAGCCGCCGCCCATGCGCCGCCCGACGCCCGCTGCCGGGATCACTGCCCAGAACGCCACGCTCACTCCTCCACGACCTGGTAGAAGACCTCGTCCTCGCGGATCATGCCGAGCTCCCGGCGGGCCCGGCCCTCCAGGGCCTCGGGCCCCTCCTTGAGGCTCTCGACCTTGGCGGCGAGGGCGTCGTTGCGCTGCTCGGCCCGCCTGTTGGCGGCCCGCTGCTCGGCGATCGACGCCCGCAGCTCGAGGAGCTCGGGCACGCCGCTGGCGCCGATCCAGAGCTGCCACTGCAGGGCGAGCAGCGCAGCGCCCAAGCCGATGCTGATCCAACGCACCCCACGTCCTCCGCGGCGCCCCCGCCGGGCGCCGGATCGCCGCCGGGCCTAGCGCCGGGCGGCCGGGATCGCCTCGAGCCCCACGTAGCGGGCCCGGTCGCCGAGCTGCTCCTCGATGCGCAGCAGCTGATTGTACTTCGCCACGCGGTCCGAGCGGCACAGCGAGCCGGTCTTGATCTGGCTCGCCCGGGTGGCCACGGCCAGGTCGGCGATGGCGACGTCCTCGGTCTCGCCGGAGCGGTGGGAGACCACGGCGCTGTAGCCGGCCCGGTCGGCCATGCGGATCGCCTCCAGGGTCTCGGTGACCGTGCCGATCTGGTTGAGCTTGATGAGGATAGAGTTCGCGACCCCGCGGTCGATCCCCTCCTGGAGGATGCGCGGGTTGGTCACGAACAGGTCGTCGCCGACGAGCTGCACCCGGTCGCCGAGGCGCTCGGTGAGCAGCCGCCAGCCCTCCCAGTCGGACTCGTCCATGCCGTCCTCGATGGAGCAGATCGGGTAGCGCTCGACGAGATCGGCGAGGTAGTCGGCGAAGCCGGCGGCGTCGAAGCTGCGCCCCTCGGAGGCGAGGCGGTAGGCGCCGTCGGCGTAGAGCTCGGAGCTGGCTACGTCGAGGGCCAGGAAGACGTCGCCGCCGGGCCGGTAGCCGGCGCGCTCGATGGCCTCGATGATCACGCCGAGGGCGGCCTCGTTGGAGGGCAGCTCCGGGGCGAAGCCGCCCTCGTCGCCGACCCCGGTGCTCAGCCCCCGCTCGTGGAGCACCCGCTTGAGCGCCTGGAAGACCTCGGCGCCGCAGCGCAGCGCCTCGGCGAAGCGCTCGAAGCCGAGGGGCATGACCATGAACTCCTGGATATCGACGTTGTTGTCGGCGTGCTCGCCGCCGTTGAGGATGTTCATCATCGGCGCCGGCAGCTTCGCCCCCTCGCCCTCGTCCTGCAGGTGGCGGTAGAGCGGCAGCCCGCGGCTGCGCGCCGCCGCCTGGGAGGCGGCCATGGAGACGGCGAGGATGGCGTTGGCGCCGAGGCGCTCCTTGTTGGCCGTGCCGTCGAGCTCGATCAGCCGCCGGTCGAGGGCCTGCTGATCGGCGCCGTCGACGCCCTGGAGGTGCTCGCGCAGGGTGGTGTTGACGTGCTCGACGGCGCGGCGCACCCCCTTGCCGCCGTAGCGCGGGTCGCCGTCGCGCAGCTCCACGGCCTCGCGGGTCCCCGTGGAGGCGCCGGAGGGCACGGCGGCGCGGCCCAGGCTGCCGTCATCGAGGACGACGTCGGCCTCGACGGTCGGGTTGCCCCGGGAGTCGAGGATCTCCCGCCCGATCACCTGCTCGATCTTCGCCATGATTCAATCGCTCTCCTGTTGCTCAACGAGTCCGCGCGCCTTCACCGCGCGGTCGAGCTCCACGACGCTGGCGAGGAGCTCACGCATCCGCTCCAGCGGCCAGGCGTTGGGCCCGTCCGAGAGCGCCCGCTCCGGGTCCGGATGGGTCTCCATGAACAGGCCCGCCACGCCGGCGGCCACCGCCGCCCGGGCGAGCACCGGCACGAACTCGCGCTGCCCGCCGGAGGCGCCGCCCTGCCCGCCCGGCAGCTGCACCGAGTGGGTGGCGTCGAAGACCACCGGGCAGCCCGTGGCGCGCATCACCGCCAGGGCGCGCATGTCCGAGACGAGGTTGTTGTAGCCGAAGCTCACGCCGCGCTCGCAGACGAGCAGCCGCTCGTTCCCGGCCGCCCGGGCCTTGTCGACGACGTTCGCCATATCCCAGGGGGCGAGGAACTGCCCCTTCTTGAGGTTGACGGGCAGGCCCTGGCGCGCCACGGCCTGGATGAAGTCGCTCTGCCGGCAGAGGAAGGCGGGGGTCTGGAGGACGTCCACCACGGCGGCGACCTCGGCGAGGGGGGTATCCTCGTGGACGTCGGTGAGCACGGGCAGGCCGTGCTCCCGGCGCACCCGCTCGAGCGCCTGCAGCCCGGCCTCTAGGCCCGGCCCCCGGTAGCTCGAGAGCGAGGAGCGGTTGGCCTTGTCGAACGAGGCCTTGAAGACCAGCCCCAGCCCCAGCTCGTCGGCGATCTCGCGCAGGGCGCCGGCGGTCTCCAGGACCAGCCCCTCGGACTCGATGACGCAGGGGCCGGCGATGAGGAACAGCGGCCGGTCCAGCCCCACCCGGATACCGCACAGATCGAAGCCGGCCATTCGCGCCTCCTCCTTCAGCCGTCCCGGTGGGCCATCGCCGCCCGCAGGAAGCTGGCGAACAGGGGATGGCCGTCCCGCGGCGTCGAGGTGAACTCGGGGTGGAACTGGCAGCCGATGAACCACGGGTGCTCCGGCAGCTCCACCACCTCCGCCAGGCGCCCGTCCTGGGACCAGCCGGAGAGGCTCAGCCCCGCCTCGGCGAGCCGGTCCCGGTAGTGGTTATTAAACTCATAGCGGTGGCGGTGGCGCTCGACAACCACCTCCTTGCCGTAGATGGCGTGGATCCGCGAGCCCGGGGCCAGGCGGCAGGGCTGGCCGCCCAGGCGCATGGTCCCGCCGAGGTCCGCACCCTCGTCGCGGCGCTCGAGCTCGCCCTCCTCGGTCTGCCACTCGGTGATCAGGCCGATGACCGGGTGGTGGGGGTGGCGGATGAACTCCGTGCTGTGCGCCCCCTCGAGCCCGGCGACGTGGCGGGCGAACTCGATGACCGCCACCTGCATCCCCAGGCAGATCCCCAGGTACGGGATGCGGTGCTCGCGGGCGTAGCGGGCCGCGGCGATCTTCCCCTCGATGCCGCGCTGGCCGAAGCCGCCGGGGACGAGGACGGCGTCGGCGCCCTCCAGGGGCGCCTCGCCCTCGCGCTCGAGGGCCTCGGAGTCGACGTAGCGGATGTTCACGCGCTGGCGGGTCTGCACGCCGGCGTGGCGCAGCGCCTCGTTGAGCGACATGTAGGCGTCGTTGAGCTCGACGTACTTGCCGACCATGGCCACCGTCACCTCCCCCTCGGGGTGGGCCATGATCTCGACGACGCGGTGCCAGTCGCTGAGGTTGGCCGGCGGCAGCTCCAGGCCCCACTTCTCGGCGACGATGTGGTCGAGCCCCTGGCGGTGGAGGAGCTCGGGGATCTGGTAGATGTTGTCCACGTCGAGCGCGGCGATCACCGCCCGCGGCTCGACGTTGGTGAACAGCGCGATCTTGCGCCGCTCCTCCTCGGGGATCTCGTAGGAGGCGCGGCAGACGAGGATGTCGGGCTGGATGCCGATCGAGCGCAGCTCCTTGACCGAGTGCTGCGTCGGCTTGGTCTTCATCTCCCCGGCGGTGCCGATGAACGGCACCAGGGTCAGGTGCATGAACAGGCAGCGCTCGCGGCCGAGCTCCGTGCCCATCTGGCGGATCGCCTCGAGGAACGGCAGCGACTCGATGTCGCCGACGGTGCCGCCGATCTCGACGAGGGCCACGTCGTAGTCGTCGGCCCCCTCCTGGATGCAGCGCTTGATCTCGTCGGTGACGTGGGGGATGACCTGCACCGTGCCGCCGAGGTAGTCGCCCCGGCGCTCCTTGCGGATGACCCGCTCGTAGATCCGCCCCGTGGTGTAGTTGTTGTGCCGGGTCACCGGCGCCTTGATGAAGCGCTCGTAGTGGCCGAGGTCGAGGTCGGTCTCGGCGCCGTCGTCGGTGACGTAGACCTCGCCGTGCTGGAAGGGGCTCATGGTCCCCGGGTCGACGTTGATATAGGGGTCGAGCTTGATCATCGTCACCGACAGCCCCCGGGCCTGGAGGACGGCGCCGAGGGAGGCGGCGGAGATCCCCTTGCCGAGGGACGAGACGACACCACCGGTAATGAAGAGATAACGCGTCATGAGGCTAGCGGGGGAGGTCCGTGAACGGGTGGCGAAACCCTACCAGAAGGGGGGCGGGGTCACAACGCGCCGCCCCCCTTCTGGTAGGGTTTCGCCACCCGTTCACGGACCTCCCCCGCTAGCCTCATG
>NZ_NRSH01000120.1 GCF_016584055.1 Halorhodospira neutriphila | reverse complement strand
CCCTCGGTGTGCTCGTGGGGGAAGACGGCCGTGTCGGGCCCGAGGTGGGAGCCGAAGAGCCGGCGGTACTCCGGGTGCTCCTGGACGGAGGTCGGCGCCCCGCGGCAGGCGATGCGCCCGTCCTTGAGGCAGAGGACCTCGTCGCTGGCGGCCATGACCATGTTCAGGTCGTGGGAGATGACGACCACGGCGCAGCCGTAGCGATCGCGCAGCTCGCCGAGCAGCCGGTAGAGCGCGCCCTGGCTCTGGCCGTCGAGCCCGGCCGCCGGCTCGTCGAGGGCGAGCAGCGCCGGCCGGCGCAGCAGCGCGCGGGCCAGCAGGGCGCGGCGCATCTCGCCGCCGGAGAGGGTCTGCAGCGGCTGGTCGAGCAGCGCCGCCACCTGCGCGTCGGCCACCGCCTGGGCCCAGCGCTGCCGGCCCACCCGCCCGGAGAGGGCCATGAAGCGGCGGACGGTCATGGGCAGGTTGCGGTCGACGGTGAAGTGCTGCGGGACGTAGCCGACCCGCAGCTGCCGCAGCCCCTCGACCCGCCCGGCCGCCGGCCGGGTCAGCCCGAGGAGGACGCGCAGCAGCGTCGACTTGCCGGCGCCGTTGTTGCCCACCAGCGTGGTGATGCGCCCGGCGAGCACCTCCATGTCGACGTCGTCGAGCACGCGCCGCCCGGCGTAGGTGACCGCGATCCCCGCGGCGCGGAGGAGCACCGCCGAGCCCGGCGCGGCGGGCGCCTCGCCCTGGGCGGCTAGCCGCGGCACTGCGGGCATACCCCCTCGAGCTCGATGGTGGCCGAGTCCACCTCGAAGCCCAGCCCCTGCGCCTTGCGCCGGAGCAGCGCCTCGATCTCGCCGTCCGCCAGCTCAGCGACGGCGGCGCAGCGGCGGCAGACGAGCAGCTGCACGGGGTGCCGGCGCTCCGGGGCGCTGCAGCCGATATAGGCGCTCATCGACTCGACCCGGTGGATCAGCCCCTCCTGGAGGAGGAAGTCGAGCGCCCGGTAGACGGTCGGCGGCGCCACGCCGCTGCGCCGCTCGCGCAGGCGCTCGAGCAGCTCGTAGGCCTTGATGGGGCGGTGCTCCGCCCAGATGAGCTCCAGCACCTGCCGGCGCAGCTCGGTCAGGCGCAGGCCGCGGTGCCGGCAGAGGGCCTCGGCGGTGGCCAGGGCCCCGGCCAGGCACCGGGCGTGGTCGTGGCCGGCGGCCGGGAAGTCGGCCACTACGGCGCTGTCGTCGGCCATGGCGGCGCCTCGGCGATTGCTGGCATATTCGGTACGGTATAACATTCTAGGAGCTTCCGCCAAGCGAGGCCGCCGATGCGCTACGCTACTCTCGCCGCCCTGCTCGCGCTCGCCCTGGCCGCGGCCGCCCCGGCCCAGGCCGCCCCGCGCGTGGTCGCCTCCATCCTGCCGCTGCACGCCCTCGCCGCCGGCGTCACCGCGGGGGTCAGCGAGCCGCGGCTGCTGCTCGACCCCGAGGACTCCCCCCACACCTACACGATGCGCCCCTCGGAGGCCCGGGCGGTGCGCAGCGCCGATCTGCTGCTCTACATCTCCCCCCACCTGGAGAGCTTCCTCCAGCCCGCCGTCGAGGCCCTCGGCGACGACGCCGCCGTGCTCGCCGCCGCCGAGCTCGACGGCGTCCAGCTGCTCCCCGCCCGCCGGGGCGAGGCCGGGCACGGCCACCGGGCGCCGGCCCACGGCGAGGAGCGCGCGCCCCATCAGCAGGACTACCACCTGTGGCTCAACCCCGCCAACGCCCGGGCGATCGTCGCGGCCCTCGCCGAGGCCCTCGCCGAGCTCGACCCGGCCCACGCCGCGGCCTACCGCGCCAACGCCGAGGCCCTGCGCGAGCGCCTCGCCGAGCTCGACGCGCGGCTGCGCGAGCGCCTCGCGCCGGTCCGCGAGACGCCCTACGTCGTCTTCCACGACGCCTACCAGCACTTCGAGCGCCGCTACGGGCTCAACGCCGTGGGGGCCGTCACCCTCCACCCCGAGCAGCCGCCCGGCGCCCGCCACCTCGCCGAGCTGCGCCGGCGCATCCGCGAGCTCGGCGCCGTGTGCGTGTTCAGCGAGCCGCAGTTCCAGCCGGCCATCGTCCGCTCCCTGGTGCGCGGGCTCGACGTCCGCGCCGGCGAGCTCGACCCCATCGGCTCGCGGCTCGAGCCGGGGCCGGACGCCTACTTCCGCCTCCTCGAGGGGCTCGCCGAGGGCTTCCGCGACTGCCTAGCGGCCCCGTAGGCAGGGCGCGGCGCTACGTCCACGCGCGCAGGTAGACCGGCAGGGCCTGCGCCGGCGCCACGCACCGGCCCGCGGCCCAGTCCGCCAGGGCCTGGGGGAGCAGGTCCCGGGCCTCCGGCAGGGCGTCGGGCTCGCGCCCGGCGCCGGTCTCCGGCAGGGCGTCCGGGTAGGCGGCGAAGCCGCGCCCGACGCCGAGCCACGCCGGCCCGCCGCCGGCGACGGCCTCCGGGTCGGCGGCCGCCTCCTCGCCGGCGGGCGCCATCAGCCCGCCCGCCGCCCGCTCGAAGGCGCCCCAGTAGACCTGGCCCATGCGGGCGTCGAGGGCGGCCAGGACGCGCTCGGCGCCGCGGCGCCGATACGCCCCCTCGGCCAGGGCCGCCAGCGTCGAGACCGGCAGCGCCGGGACCGACCAGGCGGTGCACAGCCCCTGCGCCGCCGAGGCCGCCATGCGCACCCCGACGAACGCCCCGGGGCCGCGGCCGAAGGCCACCGCGTCGACCGCCCCGCGGGCGACCCCGGCCTCGGCCATGACGGCCTCGAGCAGGGGCAGCAGCCGCGCGGTGTGCCGGCGCGGCGCCTCCTCGAGGCGGTGGTGGACCGCCCCCGCCGCGTAGACCGCCGCCGAGCACCCCTCGGTGCACGTCTCCAGGGCGATAATCACCGGCTGCTGCATCGCTCTCCGCCTCTGCGCTCGCTCCTCGGCCCGCCGCCCGGCCGACCCCCTGCAGGGGCCGCACCCGGCGGCACCAGCGGCGCTCACTATACCGCGCCGGAGGGCCGGCGAACGAGCGCCCGGCGCCTTGACCGCTCACCGGCCGGCTGCTGGAATAGCTTGAAAGGATACCGCCAGGGCCCACTCCCTTGCCGCACGACACCCCGATTGCCTGCCGGCGCCCCCGGCTCGAGGACGGCGCCGCGATCCACCGCCTGGTCCAGCGCACCGGCGTCCTCGACGTCAACTCCTGCTACCTCTACCTGCTGCTCTGCCGGGAGTTCGCCGACACCTGCGTGGTCGCCGAGCAGGCCGGCCGGCTCTGCGGCTTCGTCACCGGCTTCGAGCCGCCGCAGCGCCCGGGCGCGATCTTCCTCTGGCAGGTCGGCGTCGACCCCGAGGCCCAGGGCCAGGGGCTGGGCAAGCAGCTGGTCCGCGCCTTCCTCGACACGCCCGGGGGGCGCCGGGCCGAGGCCCTGGAGACGACCATCTCGCCGTCGAACGCCGCCTCCCAGGCCCTCTTCCGGGCCGTGGCGCGGGAGCGCGGCGCCCAGCTGGCGGCCAGCGAGTACTTCCGCGAGGAGCACTTCCCCGCCGGCCACGAGGCCGAGGAGCTCTACCGCATCGCGCCGCTGCGCTGAGCCCGGCGCGCGGCCCCCGGACCCACGACACGCAAGGGACCACCATGACTCTCGACGTAATGGAGACCATCGAGCAGCACGAGTCGGTCGTGCGCTCCTACATCCGCACCTTCCCGAAGCCGTTCGACAAGGCGCAGGGGGTGCGCGTCTACGATACCGACGGCTACGCCTACCTCGACTTCTTCGCCGGGGCCAGCGTGCTCAACTACGGGCACAACAACCCCGAGCTCAAGAAGCCGCTGCTCGACTACATCCAGAGCGACCGCATCGTCCACAGCCTGGACATGGCCTCCGTGGCCCGGGCGGAGTTCCTGGAGGCCTTCAACCGGCTGATCCTCGAGCCCCGCGGCCTGCACTACCGCGTGCAGTTCCCCGGCCCGACGGGGACCAACGCCGTCGAGGCGGCGCTCAAGATCGTGCGCAAGGTCACCGGCCGGCACAAGGTCCTCTCCTTCACCAACGCCTTCCACGGCATGACCGTCGGCTCGCTCGCCGTCACCGGCAACGCCTTCAAGCGCCGCGGCGCCGGCTTCCCGCTGACCTACAGCGAGAGCATGCCCTACTGCGGCTACTTCGGCCCGGAGGTCAGCACCCTCGAGTACGTCGACAAGCTCCTCGACGACAAGGGCAGCGGCATCGACCAGCCGGCGGCGATGATCGTCGAGACCGTCCAGGGCGAGGGGGGGCTGGCCGCCTGCACCATGGACTGGCTCAAGGGGATCGAGGAGATCTGCCGGCGCCACGACATCCTGCTCATCCTCGACGACATCCAGACGGGCAACGGCCGCACCGGGCCCTACTTCAGCTTCGAGGAGGCGGGCATCAGCCCGGACGTGGTCACCCTCTCCAAGTCGATCAGCGGCTTCGGCCTGCCCATGGCGCTGACCCTGGTCAAGCCCGAGCACGACATCTGGGAGCCCGGCGAGCACAACGGCACCTTCCGCGGCCACAACCTCGCCTTCGTCACCGCCAAGCGCGCCCTGGAGCTCTACTGGAGCGACGACGCCCTGCAGCGCGAGACCGAGCGCAAGGCCGAGCGCATCCACCAGGCGCTCCAGGCGCTGATCGACAAGTACCCGGCCGCCGGCGGCGAGCACCGCGGCCGCGGGATGATGCGCGGCATCCGCTTCACCGCCGACAAGGAGCTGGCCAGCACGGTCTCCGACGTGGCCTTCGAGCACGGCATGATCATCGAGACCTCGGGGCCGGACGACGACGTCCTCAAGCTCCTGCCGCCGCTGATCATCGACGACGCCGACCTCGAGGCGGGCCTGGCGATCATCGACCGCGCCCTCGGCGAGGCGCTGCACAAGCGCGGGCTCGCCTAGCCCCGACGCCGGGGCCGCCGCGCGGCGGCCCCGGGAAGACCACCCTGCCCCAGGAGGGACCGACCATGATTGTCCGCCACCTCGACGAGATCCGCGGCTCCGCGCGCGAAGTGGAGACCGACGAGTTCATCAGCCGCCGCTTCCTCCTCAAGGGCGACGGCATGGGCTTCTCCTTCCACGAGACCATCATCAAGGCCGGCACCGACATGTTCATCTGGTACGCCAACCACGTCGAGTCGGTCTACTGCATCGCCGGCAAGGGCGAGATCGAGGTCGTCGGCGGCGAGACCTACCCCATCGTCCCGGGCACGCTCTACGCCCTCGACGGCCACGAGAAGCACTACCTGCGCGCCGAGGAGGAGCTGCGGCTGATGTGCGTGTTCAACCCGGCGCTCACCGGCCGCGAGGTCCACGACGAGCACGGCACCTACCCGCTGCTCGACTAGGGAGGGCGAGGCCATGGCCGCCGAGGAGATCCAGGGGCTACTCGAGGCGCTCAGCCACCGCCGCGGCTCGGACCTGTTCGTCACCGTCGGCGCCGCCCCGGCGGTGAAGGTCGACGGCGCCTGGGTGCCGCTCGCCGACGCGCCCCTCGACGCCGCCGGCGCCGAGGCGCTGGTCCACGCCGCCATGAACGCCGAGCAGCGCGAGGCCTTCGAGCGCGAGCAGGAGGCGAACTTCGCCATCGCCACCGACGACGGCGCCCGCTTCCGCGTCAGCGCCTTCTACCAGCGCGGCCGGCCGGCGATGGTCGTCCGCCGCATCGAGACCGCCATCCCCGAGCTGGCGGCGCTGAACCTGCCGCCGGTCGTCCACGACCTGGCGCTGGCCAAGCGCGGGCTGATCCTCTTCGTCGGCGGCACCGGCACCGGCAAGTCCACCTCCCTCGCCGCCATGCTCGGCGAGCGCAACGCCGCCGCGCCGGGACACATCCTCACCGTCGAGGACCCGGTGGAGTTCGTCCACCCGCACCGCCAGTGCCTGGTCACCCAGCGCGAGGTAGGCGTCGACACCGCCTCCTTCGAGCAGGCCCTGCGCAACGCCCTGCGCCAGGCCCCGGACGTCGTGCTCATCGGCGAGGTGCGCTCGCGGGAGATCATGGACTACGCCGTCGCCTTCGCCGAGACCGGCCACCTGACCCTCGCCACCCTCCACGCCAACAACGCCAACCAGGCCCTCGACCGCATCGTCAACTTCTTCCCCAGCGACCGGCGCGAGCAGCTGCTCATGGACCTGTCGCTGAACCTCAGGGCCATCGTCGCCCAGCAGCTCATCCCCACCGCCGACGGCCAGGGCCGGGTGGCGGCGCTGGAGGTCCTGCTCGGCACGCCCATCGTCCAGGACAAGATCCGCAAGGGCGAGGTCGACGCCCTCAAGGAGATTATGGCGCGCACCGAGGAGCAGGGGATGCAGACCTTCGACCGCCACCTCTACCGGCTCTACCGCGACGGCTGGATCACCTACGAGGACGCCCTCGCCCACGCCGACTCCGCCAACGAGGTGCGGCTGATGGCGAAGTTCGGGGAGAGCGGCGAGGACGGCGGCGACCGCCGCCCGCCCTCGGCGCCGGACCTCTCCCTCGCCGATCAGTAGCAAGCGACCCGCCGTCGCGGATGGGCCCCCGGCGGGCGTCTGCTGAATGCGCCCTTGCGGGTCCCCTGCGCTTCTCGCCCGAGCGGGGCCGCGCGCTAAACTCGCTTCGCTCGGACAACGCGCGCTCGCCGAGCGGCTGGCGCCGCTCGGCGCCCCGCTCGGGCTGCGATGCT
>NZ_NRSH01000119.1 GCF_016584055.1 Halorhodospira neutriphila | reverse complement strand
GAACCAGGGGCGCGCCCCCCGGCTGGGCGCGCCCCTGGTTCCAGGCCCTGCTCCTGCGCGCCGGGGCGATGCGCCTGGCGGTGCCGCTGGTCAAGCTCCACAGCGTGCTCTCCTGGGAGCGCGACGAGCAGGTCGAGCCGGCCCTGGGGCAGCCGTACTGGATGCACGGGGCGATCTACCACCGCGGCCGCTACGTGCGCGTCGTCGACACCGCGGCGCTGGTGCTGCCCGAGGAGCGGCGGCCGCCGCCCGCGGAGCGGCGCCGGGGCCGGCTGCTGGTCCTCGGCGAGGGGGAGTGGGCCCTGTCGACCCGGGAGCTCGGCGACGTGCTCAAGCTCCAGCCCGAGCAGGTCCAGTGGCGCTCGGCGCAGGGGCGGCGGCCGTGGCTGGCCGGCACCGTGCGCGAGCACCTGTGCGCGCTGCTCGACCCCGAGGCCCTCGTGGCGCTGCTCGAGCGCGACGTCCCGCCCGAGGACGGCGCTGGCCTCGCCGCGACGCCCCGGGCAGAATAGCCGCCTCGGGCCCCAATTCCCCTAGCGAACGGGAGCTGATCATGGCAGAGAGCGAATCGGTCCAGCTGGAGGATCTCGATCAGGCGGAGAGCCCGACGAGCCAGTGGGTGACCTTCCGGCTCGGCGACGAGGAGTACGGCATCGACGTCATGCAGGTCCAGGAGGTCCTGCCGCCGTCGGAGATCGCGCCGGTCCCGGGAGCGCCGTCGTTCGTCCTCGGCATCATCAACCTGCGCGGCAAGGTGGTGACCGTCATCGACACCCGCCTGCGCTTCGGCCTCGAGCCGCGCGAGGCCGACCACAAGAGCCGGATCATCGTCATGGAGGTCGGCGAGAACGTCGCCGGCATCCTCGTCGACGGCGTCGACGAGGTGGCGAGCGTGCGCGCCGCCGAGATCGAGACCGCCCCGAACGTCGCCAACGAGGAGTCGGCGCGCTATATCTACGGCGTGGTCAGCCGGGACGACGGGCTGCTCATCCTCGTCGACGCCAACAAGCTGCTCACCGAGGACGAGTGGCAGGAGGTCAGCAGCCTCTAGGGGCTTGTTGGCCGGGCCGAGGCCGGGCGCTGGGGCTGGATCTCGGCGGCCTTCACCCGGTTGCCCTGGGTCTGGATGATGGTCACCGGGTAGCCGTTGAGCAGCAGGCTCGTCCCCGGCTCGGGGATGGTCTCGAGCTTCTCGAGGATCAGGCCGTTGAGGGTCTTCGGGCCGCCGGTGCTCAGCTCCCAGCCGAGCACGCGGTTGAGCTCGCGGACGGTGGCGCTGCCCTCGGCGAGGTAGATGCCGTCGCTGCGCCGGGTGATCGACTGGGTCACCGCCCCCGGGTCGGTGGTGAACTCGCCGACGATCTCCTCGAGGATGTCCTCGAGGGCCACGAGCCCGAGGATCTCGCCGTACTCGTCCACCACCAGGCCGATGCGCTCGCGGTGGTGCTGGAAGTTGAGCAGCTGGGTGTGCAGCCCCGTCCCCTCGGGGATGAAGAGCGGCTCGGTCAGCCGCGCCTCCAGGTCCTCCGGCGTGAAGCTGCCGCGCACGAGGTCGCCGGCGACCCGGCGCAGGTGGATGAAGCCGAGGACGTGGTCGATGGTGTCGCGGTAGACCGGCAGCCGGGTGTGCTGGCTGTTCATCAGCCGCTCGAGGGTCTCCGGCCACGGGTCGTTGAGGTCGATCCCGGCGATCTCGGGACGCGGGATCATGATCTCCTCGGCGCTCGCCTGCTCCAGGTCGAGGATGCTCAGGAGCATGCGCTGGTGGCGCTGCGGGATCAGCCCCCCGGCCTCGTTGACCACCGTGCGCAGCTCCTCGTAGCTGAGCTGGCCCGAGGAGACGTCCTCGACCCGCACCCGGATGAGGCTGAGCAGGGCGTTGGCCGAGGCGTTGACCAGCCAGACGAGGGGGTAGAGCAGCCGCAGCAGGGGCCAGAGGACGTAGGCGCCGGGGAAGGCGAGCCGCTCGGGGTGGATGGCGGCGAGGGTCTTCGGCGCCACCTCGGAGAAGATCAGGATGACCAGCGTCAGCAGGCCGGCGGCCACGGCGATGGCCCCCTCGCCGTAGAGCCGCATGGCGATGACCGTCGCCAGGGAGGAGGCGGCGATGTTGACGAAGTTGTTGCCGAGCAGGATGACGCCGAGGACCCGGTCCGGGCGGCGCAGGAGCCGCTCGGCGAGGCGCGCGCCGCGGTGGCCCTGCTTGGCGAGGTGGCGCATGCGGTAGCGGTTCAGCGACATCAGCGCCGTCTCCGAGCCGGAGAAGCAGCCGGAGAGGACGATCAGGACGCCGAGGGCGGTGAAGAGCAGGCTGAGGGGGATCTCGCTCAAGGAAGAAGGGGCCTTCTCGCCGGGTCGTTCAGGTACGGATGCGCTGCGCCAGGGCGGGATCGGCGCAGAGCCGGGCCAGGGTCTCGGCGTCGGGCCGCCGGGGGCGGTCGCGCTCGCCGTCGACGATGCACAGGAAGCCGAGGGGCTCCTCGCCGGTGGCGTGGAGCTGGTGCAGCTCGTTGGGGGCGATGTAGAGGCAGTCGATGGGCTCGACGGCGTGGAGCGCGCCGCCGAGGACGACCTCGGCGCGGCCGCGGACGATGACCACGACGTGGGCGTGCTCGTGGTACTCCAGGCTCGTGTAGCCGCCCGGGTCGACCTCGAAGTAGCGGGTCTCGAAGCCCGGGCTCACGCCGCCGGCGCCGGCGCCGACGAGGGTCTGGCGGCGGGCGCCGCTGAAGTGGGTGCCCTCGGCCTTGTACGCCTCCTCGGTGACGCCCTGCCAGCGGAAGTCCCGCTCGCGGAAGACCCTCGAGCCCTCACCGTCGCTTGCCGCCATCTCCCGGCTCCCGCGCTCAGTGGCCCTCGACGACCGCCTGCAGGCGCTGCGCGGCGGCGGTCAGGTCCCCCTGGGCGTAGAGGCTACCGCCGATGAGCAGCACCGTATCGCGGCCGTAGCGCTCGAGCCAATACCCCGCCCGGGCGGCGTCGACGCCGCCGCCGGGGGTGGGCAGCGCCGGGCGGATGCCGTCGAGGGGGCGGCGCAGGCGGTCGTTGATGCGCTCGCACAGCGGCTGGTCGTAGGTGGGGAAGCGCCCCTCGGCGTTGGTGTAGACGACCATGTCGGCGCCGAACAGCCGGGTGATCTCGCCGAGCAGCAGGGCCGGGTCGAGGCCGTGCTCGGCGCCGGCGACGGAGCCGGCGAAGGCCGGGTGGGCCATCAGCGCCAGGTCGTAGCGCTCCCGGGCCCAGATCAGGGCGTCGAGGCCGGTGAGGAAGGGGCAGATGAGCACCGCCTTGCAGCCGGCCTCCTGCGCGGCGTCCAGGCGCGCCTCGAGCTCGCCGCGCGGGGCGGTGACGTTGGGCAGGTAGAGCGAGGCGCGGCCGGTGGCGGCGTTGGCCTCGTCGACCGTGCGCTGGCAGGCGTGGAGGCGCTCGCGGAACGGCGAGCTGGCCTGGTCGCAGAGGCCGTGGTCGTCCTTGATGAGGTCGATGCCGCCGCGGGCGAAGTCGGCGCAGTAGCCGGCGAGGGTGGCGGTGTCGAGGCCGAGGGGCTTGAGTGCCGTGGAGGTCAGCGCCCGCTCGCCGGCGCCGAGGAGCCCGCGCACCCCGGCGATCCCGTAGCGCGGGCCGCCGAGGGCGCGGAGCAGCGCCGGCGTCCACTGGATGTCGGTGAGCCGGATGCCGCTCTTCAGGGAGATGTTGCCGAAGAGGTTGTTGAGCAGCTGCGTCGGCTCGTAGCCGGTGATCGCCTCGGGGAAGGCGAGGACGAGGTGGTAGCGGCCGTCCTCGCGGGGCTCGAGGGCCTCGATGCGGGGGACCACCTCGTCGTAGACGTGCGCCGGGATGCAGCGCGACGGCAGCTCGGCGCTCTGCTCGAGGGCCACGCCGCGGGCCTTGTCCTCGGGGTCCTCGCCGGGCCGGCAGGTAAGCTCGTAGGTGACTCGCAACGCCTCGGACACAACAGCTCCTTTGCAGGTATCAGGGGTGGGTGGACAGGGGGCCGGTGAACTCGGCCACGAGGGTCGTCCCGCCGCCCTGGTCGCGGGCGCGGGCGACGGCGCTCTCGGCCGCGTCGAGCAGGGTGTCGCGGTTGCTCCCGTGGTCGGGGTAGGCGGCCACGCCGGCGGAGACGGAGGCCGGCTCCAGGGGGGCGCCGCGCCGCCGGACGCGCAGCTCGCTGAGCTCCTCGCGCACCCCCTCGGCCCGGGCGAGGCCGCTGCTCAGGGGGGCGTCGGGGAGCAGGAGGGCGAAGCCGCCCTCGCTGAAGCGGCAGCAGACGTCCGAGCCGCGGAAGGAGCGCTGGATCCAGTCGGCCATGGCCTGGAGCAGCCGCTCGGCGGTATCCAGCCCGTGGCGCTGGCCGATGCCGCTGAAGTGGTCGAGCTCCAGGCGCACGAGCACGAGGCTGGCGGCGATCCGCTGGGCGCGGTGGAGCTCGCGCTCGAGGGTATCCTCGAGGTAGCGGCTGTTGAACAGCCCCGTGAGCGGGTCGCGGACGTTGCGCTGGCGGACGCGCCGCTGCAGGGTGTGGCCGGCGAGGCCGACGGCCGCGGCGCTGGCGAGGGCGCTGAGCAGGGCGTGCTGCTCCTCGCCGAGGGCCTCGGCGCCCTCGAGGCGCAGCTCGCCGAGGGTCAGCCCCTGCGCTGTCAGCGCCAGGCAGAGCTGGTTCTCCCCTTGCGGCGGGAGGGTCTGCACCCGGGCCTGGGCGGGCGTGTAGGCGACCTTCCCGTCGGGGGACCAGCGCGCGCTCAGCTGCCAGCCCTCCCCCTCCAGGGCGCTGTGCCAGAGCTCGCCGCCGTGGCCCGGGATGAGCGCCACGCAGTGCTCCACGAGGGCCTGGATGGCCTCCGCGTGGCCGTGGCTATCGGCCAGGGCGCTGAGGTAGGCTCCCAGGCTGGCGAGCCACTCCGGGGTGCTGGTGCCGGAAGACGGTGCGGTCATGCCCACGACTCTCGAGTTGGCCTCGTATCAGCGTCACCTTAAACCAACTGTGCGCAACCAGCTAGCCGAGCCCAACGGAGGCGTTCATGGCGTACCTCACCACCGACCTCTGCGATGCCTACGCCGAAGACCCCGAGGTGCAGCTGCGGGTCGTCAACCCGATGTTCCTCGGCTTCGGGGGGCGGCGGCGCTTCGCCGGGCCCGTGACCACCCTCAAGCTCTTCGAGGATAACGTCCTCGTCGGCGAGACGCTCCGCGAGCCGGGCAACGGCGGGGTGCTCGTCGTCGACGGGGGCGGCTCCATGCGCTGCGCGCTGCTCGGCGACCGGCTCGCCGCCGCCGGCCGCGACAACGGCTGGGCGGGGGTGGTGATCTACGGCTGCGTCCGGGATAGCGCCGAGCTCGCCGGGATCGACCTCGGCGTCCAGGCCCTCAATACCCACCCCCTCAAGAGCCAGAAGAAGGGGCTCGGCGAGCGGGACGTCTCCGTGAGCTTCGCCGGCGTGACCCTCCAGCCCGGGGAGTGGATCTACGTCGACGAGGACGGCATCGTCGTGGCGGACCGGCAGCTGAGCGGCTAGGGGAGGTCGCGGCGTTGAGTGCGGATTCGGTGCGCCTGGACCGCTGGCTCTGGGCGGCGCGGTTCTTCAAGACCCGCCGCCTGGCCCTCGAGGCGGTCCAGGGCGGCAAGGTCGAGGTCCACGGCGGCCGCGCCAAGCCGAGCCGGGCGGTGCGGGTCGGCGACCGGCTGACGATCACCAAGGGCGAGCAGCGCTTCGAGGTCGTGGTCCAGGACCTCGCCGAGCAGCGCGGCCCGGCGAGGGTGGCGGAGACCCTCTACGAGGAGACCGAGGAGAGCCGTGAGCGGCGCCAGCGGGAGGCCGAGCAGCGGCGGCTGAGCGCCGCCGCGGCGCCGCGCCCGGACCACCGCCCCGACCGGCGGGAGCGCCGGCGGCTGTCGCAGCTCAAGAAGGGTCGTTGAGCTCGAGCGCCGCCTCGAGGCGGGCGGCGAGGTGCTCGAGGACGCGCACCCGGGCGTAGCGCTTGTCGTTGGCCGGCACCACCTCCCACGGCGCCCCGCGGGTGCTCGTGCGCGCGAGCATGTCCTCGACGGCCGCCTCGTAGGCGGCCCACCTCTGCCGGTTGCGCCAGTCCTCGTCGGTGATCTTGTGGCGCTTGTGCGGCTTGGCCTGGCGGTCGCGGAAGCGGCGCAGCTGCTCGTCGGCGTCGATGGCCAGCCAGAGCTTGACGACGCTGATCCGGGACTCGAGCAGCTGCGCCTCGAAGTCGTTGATCTCCTCGTAGGCGCGCTGCCAGGCGGGCTCGTCGGCCAGCCCCTCGACGCGCTCGACGAGCACCCGGCCGTACCAGGAGCGGTCGAAGACGGCCAGGCGGCCGTGGCCCGGCAGGGCGCGCCAGAAGCGCCACAGCCACGGCCGGGCCCGCTCCTCGTCCGAGGGCCCGGCGACGCGGACGACCCGGTAGTAGCGCGGGTCGAGGGGCTCGGTGAGGCGGCGGATGACCCCGCCCTTGCCGGCGGCGTCCTGGCCCTCGAAGACGACCGCTACGGCGCGGTCGCGGAAGGCCGGCGAGCGGCTCAGGCGGGCGAGGCGCTCCTGGGCGGCGGCGAGGCGCCGGCGGTAGGTGGCCTTGTCCAGGCGGGCCTCGAGATCGAGCTCGGCGAGCCGCCGGCGCCGCCGCGGCGCCGGCGGTGCCGGCGGCCGGGCCGCGGCCGCCACGGCGGTCTCCTCGCCGGCGAGCCGCTGCTCGCAGGCCTCGGCGAGC
>NZ_NRSH01000118.1 GCF_016584055.1 Halorhodospira neutriphila | reverse complement strand
GCCCCGGCCCCGCGCAGCCATCAACGCGCAGCCATCAACGCGCAGCCATCAACGCGCAGCCATCAAGAAGGCCCCGCCCGGCGTCGCCGGACGGGGCCTTCTTGGCTCGGGCCCGGCCTCCCGGGCCCGGGGCCGCTCGTGCGGCGCGCCCTCAGGCGCGCATGAGGGCCACGGTGGTGTCGAGCATCCGGTTGGAGAAGCCCCACTCGTTGTCGTACCAGGAGCAGACCTTGATCAGGCGGCTGCCCTGGGCCTTGGTCAGCGGGGCGTCGAAGATGCTCGAGGCCGGGTTGTGGTTGAAGTCGCAGGAGACGAGCGGCTCCTCGCTGTAGTTGAGCACGCCGGCGAGCTCGCCCTCGGCGGCCCCCCGCACCACCCGGTTGACCTCCTCGGCGCTGGTATCGCGCGAGGCGGTGAAGGTGAGGTCGACCAGGGAGACGTTGACGGTGGGCACGCGGATGGCGAAGCCGTCGAGCCGGCCGTCGAGCTCGGGCAGGACCAGCCCCACGGCGGCGGCGGCGCCCGTCTTGGTCGGGATCTGCGACTGCGTGGCGCTGCGGGCCCGGCGCAGGTCCTTGTGGAAGACGTCGGTGAGGACCTGGTCGTTGGTGTAGGAGTGGATGGTGGTCATCAGCCCCTGCTCGATGCCGATGCCGTCGTTGATGGCCTTCACCAGGGGCGCGAGGCAGTTGGTGGTGCACGAGGCGTTGGAGACGACCTGGTGGTCGGCGGTGAGGCTGCCCTCGTTGACGCCGTAGACGATGGTGCCGTCGACGTCCTTGCCGCCGGGCGCGGAGATCAGCACCTTCTTGGCGCCGGCCTGGAGGTGGGCGCTCGCCTTCTCCTTGGTGGTGAACAGCCCGGTGCACTCCATGACCACGTCGACGTCTAGGTCCTTCCACGGCAGTGCGGCCGGGTCGCGCTCGGCGCAGACGCGGATGCGGTCGCCGTTGACCAGCAGGTCGCCGCCCTCGACCTTGACGTCGCCCGGGAAGCGGCCGTGGGCGGTGTCGTAGCGGGTCAGGTGGGCGTTGGTCTCGGCGTCGCCGAGGTCGTTGATGGCGACGATCCGGATCTCGTCGGTGCGCCCGGACTCGTAGAGGGCACGCAGCACGTTGCGGCCGATGCGCCCGTAACCGTTGATCGCGACGTTGATGGTCATGGAGCTCCTCCCTCTATGCAAGACTCCGTGAATCGAGGCGATATCTCGGCCTCACGGTGTATCAAAACGGTAACCGCGGCAGTGTAACCGATCCAAGCCGTTAGCGGGCAAAGCGGCGATCACGATTGAGGATCGCGGCGATCAATCGAGCCAATCGCCGGAGGGAGGGAGCGCCCGGGGAGGGACTAGCCGGGGGGCCGATCCGGCCGGGGCGGCCCGGCAGGCGCCGGGCCGCCCCGGGGGCCGCTGCCGCGCGTCAGGCCTGCTCGAAGCGCCGGGCCGCCTCGGCCCAGTTGACCACGTCCCACCACGCCTCGACGTAGTCGGCGCGGCGGTTCTGGTAGCGCAGGTAGTAGGCGTGCTCCCAGACGTCGAGCCCGAGCACCGGCGTGCCCTGCTTGGCGGCGACGTCCATGAGCGGGTTGTCCTGGTTCGGCGTGTCGGTGATCTCCAGGCCGCGGGCGGTCTTGATCAGCCACGCCCAGCCGGAGCCGAAGCGCCCGAGCGCCGCCTGGGTGAACTGCTCGCGGAACTGCTCGAAGGAGCCGAAGGCGCTGTCGATGGCCGAGGCGAGCTCGCCGCCGGGCTTGCCGCCGCCGTCCGGCGACATCAGCCGCCAGAAGAGGCTGTGGTTCCAGTGGCCGCCGCCGTTGTTGCGCACCGCCACGGAGAGCGTGGAGACGCGGCCGAGCAGCGCCTCGAGCGCCTCCTCCTCGTACTCGGTGCCGCTGATGGCCTCGTTGAGCTTGGTGACGTAGGTGTTGTGGTGCTTGGTGTGGTGGATCTCCATCGTCATGGCGTCGATGGAGCGCTCCAGATCGCCGTAGTCGTAGGGCAGATCGGGCAGTTGGTAGGCCATAGGGCGCTCTCCTTATATAATCGCCTGCGTTTCGATGCGCGAGCCGCGAGGCGCCGATGCAACAGCTCCGCTCCCTGCTGCGAACGAGCCCCCTCCTGCGGCTTACCGTCTATTGTGGCTTCATGGCCGTGTTCTTCCACTCCGGGCTCGCCGCCACCACCTGGCTCGTCGCCCCCGAGCGGCTCAACGGCGACCTGCAGCGCTGCTCGGCGCTGCTCTTTCCCATCCTCTTGCCGGCCTTCTTCGGGGTCAACCGCTACCTCGGCTGCGGGCGCTGCTGCACCGGCCCGGCGTGCCCTCCCCGGGACGGCGGGGATCACCCCCCAAGGTAGCGCCCCTTTGACCTCAATCAACGCAACCAGGACAGGCCCATTGCCCAAGCCGCCGCGCCCCGACGGGATGACGCTCTTCTTCCTCGCCCTCGCCGCGGCGGCGGGCGGGACCGTCTACGCGCTCATGGGCCCCGGGGCGGTCGCGGCGGCGGCCGGGCGCGCCGGCGGGCTGCTGCTGCAGGTCGCCCCCATCGTCGTGGCCGCCGTGCTCATCTCCGGCTACGCCCAGGCCCTCATCCCCCGGGAGAGCGTCCAGCGCTGGCTCGGCGCCGGCAGCGGCCTGCGCGGCCTGACCCTGGCCACCGCCGCCGGCGCGCTCACCCCCGGCGGGCCCTTCGCCGCCTTCCCCCTCGTCGTCGCCCTGCTCGGCGCGGGGGCGAGCTTCGAGGTCTGCGTCGCCTTCATCACCGCCTGGTCGGTGCTCGGGCTCAACCGGGTGATCGTCTACGAGATCCCCTTCCTCGGCGTGCACTTCGTCGCCCTGCGGCTGCTCGCCTCCCTGCCCCTGCCCTTCATCGCCGCGCTGCTCGCCCGCCCCGTGGCGCGCTGGGTAGGGCTCAACCGATGACCCTGGGCCTGGTCACGGTCCTCTTGCTCCTGGGGCTGCTCGCCGCCCTCGCCCAGCGCCGCCCGGACCGCCCCCACCGCGCGGCGCTGGGCACCGGCTGGCGGCAGCTGCGCCCGCTGCTGCTGCGCCTGCCCCTGGCGCTGCTCGCCGCGGCCTTCCTGATCACCCTGCTGCCCGAGGAGGCCGTCGTGGACTACCTCGGGGAGAGCTCCGGGTGGCAGGGGGTGCTGCTCGCCTCGCTCTTCGGCGGGCTGCTGCCCGGCGGGCCGGCGGTCTCCTTCCCGCTGGTGCTGGTACTCATCGACGAGGGGGCGGGGACGGCGCAGCTGATCGCCCTGCTCACCGCCTGGTCGGTGCTCGCCTTCCACCGCGTCGCCGCCCACGAGCTGCCCACCCTCGGCGGCCGCTACACCCTCGCCCGGCTGCTGGCCTCGGCCCCGCTGCCCATCGTCGCCGGGGCGCTCGCCGGGGCCCTGGCGCGCTTCACGGCCGCCGGCCTGTAGGCCCGCCTAGCGGCCCTCGCCGCCGGTGTAGCGGACGCGGACGCGGTTGCCCGGCGGGAAGTACTCGATCTCGTCGCAGAGCGAGCGCACCAGCAGGATGCCCCGGCCGAAGGCCGCGGAGCGGCCCGCCGGGTCGCTGCCCTCGAGCAGGCGCTGGTAGTCGAAGCCCTCGCCGCTGTCCTCGACCTCGATGACCACGCCGTGGTCGCGCTCGCCCTGCGGGTCGCAGTGCAGGCGCAGGCGGATCTCGCCGCCCTCGAGCGCCGCCAGGGCCTGGGCGCGGCGCTCGTAGTAGTCGTCGAAGCCCGCCTCGCCCGCCTTGACGCTCGAGTCGAGCTGGAGCAGGCCGTGCTCGAGGGCGTTGGTGTAGAGCTCGGCGACCACCACGTAGAGGCTCTGGCGGTGCGCCTCCAGGGCCCCGAGCGCGACGAGCATGTCCATGATCGCGGGCACGGGGTTGATGTGGCCGAGGGTCCGGGCGTCGAGGACGATCTCGCTGCGCCAGTGGACCGCCTCGGCGGCCCCGTAGGCGGCGCGGCCGCCGTCGGCGAGCAGCCGGTCGAGGTCGAGCTCCAGGAGGGTGGTGTCGTCGCTCGGCTCCGCCGCGGCCCGGAACGCCTCGAGGCGCTCGAGCAGCGCCGTGAAGCCGGCCTCGTCCGGGGCCCCCGTCAGGGCCGCCTCGACGCCCTCGGCGCTGTACATGTGGCCGTGGCCGTCGGTGGCCTCCACCACCCCGTCCGAGCAGGCGTAGAGGGTGCACCCGGCCGGCTGGTCGTAGTAGGTGAGCTGCCGGCGCCCGGGGCCGGCGTCGCGCACGACGCCGAGGGGGAGGCCGCTGGAGCGGAAGCGGCAGAGCACGGCCCCGTCGCGGATCAGCCACACCGGCGGCATCCCCGCGTTCCAGACGCCGACCCGGCACCGGCGGGGATCGACCTCGATCAGCGCGGCGGTCAGGAAGACCTCCGGCGGCAGGCCGCGGTAGAGGCGCTCGTTGATCTCGTCGAGCAGCTCGGCCGGGTCGGCCCCGCGGGCGACCGCCTCGTAGTAGGCGCTCGCCAGCCCCGGCACCCCCACCGCCGCGCCGATGCCGTGGCCGGTGAAGTCGCCGAGGAGGATCAGCAGGCTGCCGTTGGGGCGGTACTCGGCGAGCAGCAGGTCGCCGCTGAGGATGGCCGCCGGGCGGTAGTGGTAGCGCAGCCCCGGCGCCTCGAGGGCCGGCGAGGCCGTCGCCCGGGCGACGATGCGCTCGGCGGTCTCCTGCTCGTGCTCGAGCCGGCGCTGGTGGGCCTGCAGGGCGTCGCGCTGCTCGGCCACGGTCCGGTAGAGGGCGCGGGTGCGCAGCCAGGCGTCGATCTTGGCGTTGAGCTGGACGCGGTTGATCGGCTTGGTGACGAAGTCCTCGCCGCCGGCCTCGATGCACTGCGCCAGGCGCTGCTCGTCGCTCAGCGCGGTGATGAACAGCACCGGCACGAAACCGCCGCGATCGAGCGCCTTGATCCGGCGCGTCGCCTCGTAGCCGTCCATGCCGGGCATGAGGATGTCCATGAGGACCATGTCCACGGCGTGCTCGCGGAAGCGCTCGACGGCCTCCTCGCCGCTCGCGGCGGTGAGGACGTGGAAGCCCCGGGCGGTGAGCAGCGCCTCGAGGAGCATGACGTTGACCGGCTCGTCGTCGACGACCAGGAAGGTGTCCGGCTCCTCGGGATTCGGCTCCGGTGACGCCGCCATGGTCAGGCCCTCTGCACGCGGCACGCTGCCGCCTCGGCGCCTAGTCCTCGATCTGGAACAGGCGCTGGAAGTTGGCGATCTCGAGGATCTTGCGCACCTCGCGGGAGCAGTGGCGGAGGATCACCTCGCCGCCCTGGTCGCCGGCGAACTCGCGCAGCAGCAGCAGCATGCCCAGCGCCGAGCTGTCCATGTACTCCGTATCGCGCAGGTCCACCACGAAGCGCCGCACCCCCTCGGCGCCCTTGTACGCCTGCCGGAAGTCCTTGTGCAGGCTGAAGTCGAAGTACCCCTGGACGCTGAGCACGAGGCTCTGGCCGTCGTCCTCGTACCGGGTCTGGATCGCCATGGTGTCCTCCTTCGCGTTGAGGTCGCTGTCATTAAGGCTGAGGGGCGCCGCGGCCGCGCGCCTCAGAAGAGCTCCACGTCGCCCTGCGCCATCGAGCCCTGCTCCACCGTGCGCTGCTGCGCCCGCTCGGCCTCGCGCGAGCGGCGGCGCTCGGCCAGGCGCGAGCGCGCCTCGTCGAGGCGCTCGGCGTAGCGCCGGCCGTGGGCGTCCTCCGCGGCGATGGCGTGGAGGACGCCGCGCACGCCCTCGAGGTAGCTGTCCAGCCCCTCGACGCTCGCCCGGGAGCTGTCAACGAGCTGCGCGACGATGTCCTCGAACTGCAGGGCGCGCACCGCGTCGTTGACGTGGCCGTCGATCTGGGTGCTGGCCTCGGAGATGCGCGAGACGTGCTGCTCGACCTCGCGGTCGAGCTCCTCGAGCTGGCGCATGGTACGCGAGATCCGCTCCTTGGCGGAGAGCGTGGCGTTCATGTCCCGGGAGGCCATCTCGCCGACCTCCTGGCGGGTCTGGTGGAGCGCACTGCTCATGGAGTCGATCTGCTCGCCGATCTGCTCGTTGAACTGGTTCGCCTTCTCGGAGAGCTTGCGCACCTCCTCGGCGACGACGGCGAAGCCGCGGCCGGCCTCCCCGGCCCGCGCCGCCTCGATGCTGGCGTTGAGGGCGAGCAGGTCGGTCTGCCCGGCGATCTCCTTGAGGTCGCCGAGCAGCTCGTGGATCCGCCCCATCTCCCCGTTGAGCTCGTCGATGCGCTCGACGGTCTTGACGCTGCTGCGGCTCATCTCGACGACCATGTCGACGTACTCGTTGAGGAAGTCCTCGGTCTCGCGGATGAACTCGCTCAGGCCGAACTGCTCGGCCGCCGAGCTGCCGCTGGTCTGCTCGATGACCGTCCGCGCGAGCCGCTCCTGCTCGTCCGTGGCCTGGTCCATGCCGTTGAAGCTGGCGTTGAGCGAGGCGATGGCGTCGGCGACGAGGGAGCGGATCTGCTCGAGGTCGCTGGAGACGCTCCGGAACTCGGCGTTGAGGCTGTCGTCGATATCGCTGAGCAGCTCGCGCAGCGCCCGCTCGAGCTCGGCGGCCTCCGAGGAGGCCGCCCCGGCGGCCTCGTCCGCCGCCCTGCCCGCCGGGCGGAAGGCCCACACGCCGGCGCCGGCGAGCACCGCCAGCGGCCCCGCCGCCGGCCAGGCGTAGGCCACGCCCGCCGCGGCCAGCGTCGCCCCGGTGGGC
>NZ_NRSH01000117.1 GCF_016584055.1 Halorhodospira neutriphila | reverse complement strand
TACCCGCGCCGCCCCGGGGCCCTGCGCCGGGACGAGCCGCTGGCGCTCCGGGTCGATCTCCCCGGCCTGGGCCGCGACTACAACCACCGCCGCCGCAGGGAGCCGACCTGGGGCGCCTACGCCGGCGGCGAGCCCCACAACCCCGGCCGGCCCGCGGACATCGGCCCCCGCGTCCCCGGCTGCCGGCCCTGCCGCTAGGCGGGCGTCACTCCAGGCCGGCGGCGAGCTGGTGGAACTGCTCGCCGCTGTGGACCAGCTCGCTCCAGCTCCCCTGCTCCACGATCCGCCCCTGGCTGAGCACCAGGATCTGGTCGCAGGGCTTGACCGTGCTCAGGCGGTGGGCGATGAGGATGATGGTCTTGCGGCTCGAGAGGTTGTGGACCGCCTGCATGACGGCGCGCTCGGTGGCGTTGTCGAGGGCGCTGGTCGCCTCGTCGAAGACCAGCACCGGCGGGTCGCGGTAGAGCGCCCGGGCGATGCCGATGCGCTGGCGCTGGCCGCCGGAGAGGCGCACGCCCCGCTCGCCGATCACCGTGGCGTAGCCCTGCGGGAGCTCCCGGACGACGAAGTCGTGGAGATTGGCCAGGCGCGCGGCGCGCTCCACCGCGGCCTCGTCGACCTGCGCCGGCGGGACGCCGAGGGCGATGTTGCCGCGGACCGTATCGTCGGCGAGGAAGATGTGCTGCGGGACGTAGCCGATCCCCGCCTGCCAGCGGCGCAGGTTGGCGCTGTCCACCGGCACGCCGTCGACCCGGATGGCCCCGTCCTCCGGGCCGAGCAGCCCGAGGAGGAGGTCGACCAGGGTGCTCTTGCCCGCCCCCGAGGAGCCGATCAGCCCCACGGTGCTGTTCGCCGGGATCCGCAGGCTCAGGCCGTGCAGGGCCGGCTCGCTGCTGCCGGGGTAGCGGTAGGTGACCCGCTCCAGCGCCACCTCCCGGTGCGGGGCCAGCGGCTCGAGGCCGCTGTGGGTCTGCGGCAGCGGGAGGGAGTCGGCGTGCTCCCCGAGGTCCGCGAGGAGGGCGTCGATGGCGGGCATGACGAAGCGCAGCTTGGCGACGGCGCCGAAGACCTTCTGGAAGGCCGGCACGAGCCGCTTCGCCGCCATGGCGTAGACGCCGAGCACCGGCAGCACCGCGGCGATCCCCGAGCCGTCGGCCATCAGGTAGAGGATGAGCAGGAAGACGCCGCCGACGGCGACGGCCTCGATGGCGTACTGCGGCAGCTGCCCGAGCAGCGTGGCGTTCGCCTGGTGGCGGGCGAAGTCGCGGGCGGCCTGCCGGTAGCGCTGCAGGTACGGCCGCTCCTGGCCGAGCAGCCGGATCTCCTTCGCCCCGGCGAAGGCCTCGCTCACCGTGGTGAAGCGCTCCTGGTTCGCCGTGACCCGCTCGGCGCCGATGCGCCGCAGCCAGGCCTTGGAGGCGAGGAAGATCAGCCCGTAGATGGCGCTCATCGCGCCGGCGGCGATCAGCGCCAGGCCGGGCTCGACCGTCAGCAGGAAGCCCACGATGGCGAGCGCCAGCAGGCTGTTGCTCACCAGCTGCAGGGCGGGCATGACGCCGCCGGTGATCACCTGGCTCGTCTCCTCGAGGATGGTCTTGGCCAGGTCCGAGGAGTTGCGCGTCACGAAGAAGGTGTACGGCCGGCGCAGGTAGTCGGCCATCAGGCGCCACGAGAGGCTGAACTGGCGCATGTGGACGAAGCGGGTGGTGGCCCACTGCGTGGCGGCCTGGACCGCGTTGCCGAGGACGATCAGGGCGAAGGCCACGGCGCCGAGGAAGAAGAGGAAGCCGCGGGTCTCCTCGAAGCCGAGCAGCGTGAAGGCCGCGCTGAGCCACTCGTTGCGGTGGATCGTCTCCGGGTCGGCGAGCACGGAGAGGAAGGGCATGACCGAGGCGATGCCGAGGGTCTGCACGGCGGCGTTGACGATGGTCAGCGCCAGCAGGCCCAGCGCCATGAGCCGCTCGCGCCGGTCGAGCAGGGCCAGGAGCTTGCGCACCACCTCAGGCATGCTCCCCCCGCGAGCGCTCAGGCTCGAAGTACATGCGGCCGAGCTCGCAGCGCCGGGCCGTCTCCTCGATCCGCCGCACCTGCTCCGCGCCGAGCTCCTCACGCCACCTGGCGAGGGCCGAGGTCGGCGGCCGGACGACCCCGAAGTACCCCGCCCCCTCGGCGGGGGCGGCCTCGAGCGAGCGGATGAACGCCTGGCTCTGCGGCTCCCAGCTCAAGCCCGCATCGGCGAACAGCTCGCGGGCCGTCGCCTCGAGGCGCTGGCAGAGGTGCTCGTAGTGGACGAGCCGGTAGCGGGGGCTTCCCCTCATCTCGGTGTAGACGCGTTGGTTGACCGCCATCCACTCGAAGGTGGCCTGCTCCTCGAAGCTCGCCGCCTTGAGCGCCTCCCGGCTCCAGCCGTAGCCGTCGCCGTAGCCGGCGTCGAAGAGCGAGTCGATGTAGTTGCGCGCCCCCATCACCCCCTTGTGGATCCCCCGGAGCCTCGAGGCCACGACGGCGGCGGGGTGGCGGACGATGTGGAGGACGCGCAGCCCCGGCACCGCCAGGCTGAACAGCCGGGCGCGGCCGAGGGAGTTCACCGACTTGATCACCACGACCGAGTCCGGGTCGTGGCGGGGCAGCGGGGAGGCGGGAGCGAGGACGAGTGCGCCGCGACCCAGCCCCGCGCGCTCGACCCCCTTGGCGGCGTAGACCCCCAGGCGGAAGATCTGCTTGCCCAGCGCCGAGCGGTAGCGCTTGTCGAAGACGGGGGTGTGGCCGTAGACCTTCGGCGTCCGCACCGCCTCGAGCCGCTCCAGGTAGCGCCCCGCGCGGGCGCGGTAGGCCTCGAGCTCGTCGCTTGCGGGCAGGAAGGGCAGCTCGGCGTCCACGAGTACGGAGTCCGGCTCGTGGAGGTAGACGACCCGAGGGTGGCTGTCGAGGAGCTTGGCGAGGAAGGTCGTGCCGGAGCGCCCACTGCCGACCACGAGCACAGGAGCAGCCGCTGTCATCATCACCCTTTCAGTGGCGCTGTCAGGCTAGAAGGCGGAACGCCTCCCGCTCCCCGCAGTATGGCCTACCTCAACGGCATCTGCGGGGAGGGCTCGCCTGCGTCCGGGCCGTCTTCCTCTAGACTGAGTGAAGCGTGTCCTTCGCCGGCTTCTGCGGTGGCATCCATGCGGCTGCTCTTCATCAGCGACTACCACCTGCCTCAGGCCCACCGGGGCGTCGAGGTCAACACCCACGCCCTGTGCACCGCCCTGCAGGCCGAGGGCTGCTCGGCGGCGGTGCTCGCCCGGCTGCGCCCCCAGGGGCTCCTCGGCGCCTGGAGCCGGGCGAAGCTGAAGCTCTCCTCGCGCCGGCGGCTGTGGACGGCCGAGCGGCTCGCCGGCTACGCCACGTACCGCGCCTGGCGGCTCGAGGACGCCCTGGAGGGGGTCATCGCCCACGCCGCCCCGGACGTCGCCGTCTTCCAGGGCACCGACCGGGCCGCGGCCGGCGCCGCGGCGGCCTGCGGCGTGCCGGTGCTGCTCTACTTCCACATCATCCCCCACTGGCCCGACGTGCCGGCGCTGCCCCGCGGCCGCTACCTGGCCAACTCGCGGTTCTGCCAGCGGCGCATGGGCGAGCGCCACGGCATCGACTGCGCCGTCGTCCCGCCCATCGTCCCCGCCGAGCCCTACCGCACCCGCGTCACCCCCGAGGAGGTGACGGTCGTCGGCCTCTCCCGCGACAAGGGCGGCGAGATCGTGCTCGGCGCGGCCGAGCGCCTCCCCGAGATCCCCTTCCGTATCTTCGCCAACGACCCGCACGGGGGCGGGCGGGGCGACCGGCTGCTCCAGCGCGCGGCGCAGCTGCCCAACGTCCGGCTCAACCCGCCGCAGCACTCCAACGCCGCCCTCTACCGGCGCAGCCGCCTGATCTTCGCCCCGAGCCAGTGGGAGGAGACCTGGGGGCGCGTGGTCACCGAGGCCCAGGTCAACGGGATCCCCGCCATTGCCAGCGACCGCGGGGGGCTCCCGGAGGCCGTCGGCGAGGGGGGGCTGTGCCTCCCCCACGACGCCCCCGTGGGCGAGTGGGCACGCGCCATCGAGGAGGCCTTCCGGGACCCGGTCGCCTACCAGCGCTACCGCGAGGGCGTCCACCGATCCCGCGCCCGGCGGATCACGGCCCCCGAGTCGGTGACGGCGGCGCTCCTCGGCCAGGCCCGGCGGCTCGTCGACACCGCCGGCAAGGCGGCCCGGGCGCCGGAGGCCTCGCCGTGCTGACCGTCGCCTTCGCCTCCCACAACGGCGAGCGGACGCTGCCGCGCATGCTCGAGGCCCTCACCGAGGTGCATCCACCGCCCGGGGGCTGGAAGCTCCTCGCCGTGGACAACGCCAGCACCGACGCCACGGCGCGGATCCTGGAGCGCTACCGCCAGCGCCTCCCCCTCGAGCGCCTCCACCACGGGCAGCCGGGCAAGAACGCGGCGCTCAACGCCGCCCTGCCCGCCCTCGAGGGCGAGCTGGCGGTCTTCACCGACGACGACGTCCTCCCCGCCCCCGACTGGCTCACCGCCCTGGCGGACGGCGCGCGGCGCTACCCGGCGCACGATCTCTTCGGCGGCCGCATCGCCCTCGACTGGCCCGCTCCGCCCCCCGAGTGGCTCACCCGCCACGTCAACCTCGCCATCGCCTACGCGCGGACCGATCCGGCGTGGCCGGAGGGCGACATCCGGGCGGACCTGATCTGGGGACCGAACATGATGGTCCGCACGCGGGTGTTCAGCGCCGGGCACCGCTTCAGCGAGGCCATCGGCCCCCGGGCCGGCGGCTCGTACATCATGGGCAGCGAGACCGAACTCACCACCCGGCTGGCGGAGGCCGGCTACCGCGCCTGCCACATCCCGGCGGCGCGGGTCGCGCACATCGTCCGGCCGGAGCAGATGGAGCGGCGCTGGGTCCTCGAGCGCGCGGCCCGCTTCGGGCGCTCGCTGGCCCTCGCCGACGCCACCGACCCGCAGGCCCGCCAGGCGCCCCGCCTCCTCGGGGCCCCGCGATGGCTCTACCGCGCCTTCCTGCGCCGCCGCCTGGAGGCCGTCGCCAAGGGGGAGGCGCTCCGCACGGGGGCCTCCATCGCGCCCCTGTGGCAGGCCCACGTGCTGAAAGGCCGCATCGCGGAGGGCCGGCGGATCCACCGCCGCGCCCCTTGAGCCGTACCCCCCTGGGTCGCCGCCGAGTCCCGGATGATGCCAGAAGAGAAGCTCCACGGCGCCGATCAGGAACTTGTACAAGACGTGGCCGATTACTTCCGCCTGGCCTTGGTACCGGATCTCGATGCGGCTGAAAACTGGCTGCAAGGCCTCCGTGAGGCCGCCGAATCGGCCAAGAGAAAAAGGCAAGAGTCCCCAGAGTATCTATTCAAAGCGCTGCTCCCCGGCATCATCGATACCGGCATGAAGGAGACCGGGCGAAGATCAATCCTGATCCCGCTCACCGGCGGGCTTGACTCGAGGGGCCTGCTCGGCGCCGCACTACAGACAGCATCGAGGCCGAATGTATCGGCGCTGACCTTCGCGGGCCAGAGCACCACCGATCTGGAAGTCGCCTCAGCGACGGCGCAGCGAGCGGGTGTGAGGCACCACATCGCAGACCCCAACGGGATCGACTGGCGGCTCGAGGACGTCGTCCAAGAGGCGGCCCACAACTTCTCGCTCAGCAACGTCTGCTGCACGGAGAGCGGCTTGCGCGCCAGCCTACTGGTTGATCGGTACACAACCTCCGATACCGCGATCCTCTCCGGCTTCTTCGGGGACGCGATCACCGGTGGGCACTTGCCCTTTGCCAATGAGAAGGCCAGCGGCACGGAAAGGCTCATCGGCCTCTTCCTCCAGGCCAATCAGGGGCACGGCGTAGAGTTGATCCGTAGCTCCTACGATGAGCAGCGCATCCGGGATCTGTGCCGGGGATTACTCCGCACTCAGCCGGCCTGGAAAAGTTTCCCGGGGGCGTCTCCTTACGACATCTTAGATTTCGGCATCAGGCAGGGACTCCGGATTCGGGGCAACGTGCCCGGCGACAAACGGGCCATGCTCACCCCCTACACGGATCCCGCCTGGTTGGGCTTCTGGCTCAGATCCCCCTTTGCGTACCGCATCGAGCAGAGCTACTACCGGTACGCGCTCAAGTCCGCTTTCCCGACTATTTTTGAGGACGTCCCAGGAGAAGGGGCGTGGCGCCCGCCGCGGAGCGCCTATTACCGCGCCGCTCGCAAGAGGCTCCGCAAGGCCCTCCGCAAGTACGCCCGGCCACCAGCCCCAAGCCCCACGTGGACCCCGAGGTTCCTCAAGGAGCGGGGGGACCCGCGGCTGAACGCCAGCCTGGAAAGGCTTTACCAGAAAGCCGCAGAGGGCTTTGATAAGCGGGGGGTTTTCCAGGACTGGTCGGCAAGCGCTGCGCTCGAGCGCTTCTTGCAAGGCGACGTGCGGCACTATAACAGCGTGCACGCCGCGGTTAGCGCGGAAGTCAACATCCTCGCCGGCAACATCCCTGCTCGCTGATCTTCTCCCAATCACGGGAGGCGCGGGCCGCCTACGGAGCCCCGCGGCCCCGCCCGCCGCTCTGCCCAGAGCGGCGCCAGGCAGCGCCGAGTACCGCCCGGGGCAGCCGCCTGACCAGTTGCGGGTGGGCGCTGACCGTGCGCGCCAGCGCGCCCTTGGGGAGCTCCCCCCGGCGCTGCGCGGCGAGGCGGAGACGG
>NZ_NRSH01000116.1 GCF_016584055.1 Halorhodospira neutriphila | reverse complement strand
CCATCGGCCCCGTCGTGCGCGAGTACCTCGGGGGGGAGGCCCTCGCCGGGCTCGGGGTGCCGACCACCCGCGCCCTGGCGGCGGTGACCACCGGCCAGGCGGTCGAGCGCACGCGGCCCGAGCCGGGCGGCGTGCTCACCCGGGTCGCGCGCAGCCACCTGCGCGTCGGCACGTTCGAGTACTTCCACGGCCGCGGCGACACGGAGGCCGTCCGCCTGCTAGCGGACTACGCGCTCGCCCGGCACTACCCCGCCCAGGCGGAGTCTCCCGCCCCCTACCACGGGCTCCTGGAGGCCGTCACGGCAGCGACCGCGGAGCTCGTGGCCGACTGGCTGAATATCGGCTTCATCCACGGCGTGATGAACACGGACAACCTGTCGCTCGCCGGCGAGACCCTCGATTTCGGGCCGTTCGGCTTCCTGGACGCCTACGACCCGCATACGGCGTACAGCGCCATCGACGTCTACGGGCGCTACGCCTACGATCAGCAGCCGGGGATCGCGCAGTGGAATCTAGCCCGCCTCGCCGAGACCCTGCTGCCCCTGCTCCATCGCGACCCGGAGATCGCCGCGGCGCAGGCCCAGGACATCCTCGGCGGCTTCGCGCCCCGCTTCCAGGGCGCCTTCCACGACCGGCTCCGCAGGCGGCTCGGGCTGGCGGAGCGCCGGGAGGGCGATGCCGAGCTGATCGGCGATCTGCTCCAGCGTATGGCTGCCGGCGGCGCGGACTGGACCCTCACGTTCCGGCTGCTCAGCGACGCCGACGGCGCGGACCCGGAGCGCGACGGCCCCGTCCGCGCCCTGTTCCAGGACCCGGCGGCCTTCGACGCCTGGGCCGTCCAGTGGCGCCGGCGCCTGGCCGCCGAGGGCCGTGGCGACGCCGAGCGGCGCGCCGCCATGCGGGCGGTCAACCCCGCCTACACCCTGCGCAACCACCTGGCCCAATGGGCCGTGGACGCTGCCACGCGCGCACTGGACTTCACCCCCATGGAGCGGCTCCTCAAGGTCCTCGCCGACCCCTTCGCGGAGCATCCGGAGGAGGCGGAGATGGCGCGCCCACCCGGTGAGGGCGAGCGGGTGCGCCGGACGTTCTGCGGCACCTGACGGATCAAGGCCCGGTGAGCGCCCCCAGCGCGGCCAGCGCCAGCAGCAGCGCCAGGAGCAGCACGCCCGAGGCCGCCACCGAGGCCAGCCGCTGCTCGAGGGCGCCGGCACCGCGCAGCAGCGCCGCCCCCGAGGGCCGCCACCGCCAGGCCGGGAGGCGCCGCCAGCCGCGGCGCCCGGCACGCCGCAAGCGCGCCCCGGCGAGCAGCGCCGGCTTAATCCAGTCCCCCTCGGGGATCCGGGGCAGGCGCAGGTGCCGGCGCAGGGCCACCCCGCCCGCGGCGAGGAGCGCCCCGGCGAGCACCGGCACCAGGGCCTCGACCATCGCCTTGGGCTGCAGGGCGTAGCCGCTCAGCCCCGGCGCCAGCTGCGCCGCCGCCAGCCACGGTCCGCCCAGCCCCAGCGCGACCAGGGCGAGCACCGCCAGGCGCCGCCCTGCGGGGTCCGCCCCGCCCGGCCCGCGCCAGGCCAGGTAGAGCAGGCGCGCCATGAGCACCGTGGTCAGCGCCGAGGCGGCGAGCAGCAGCGGCTCCAGGGCCGCACCGAGCTCGCCGCCGCCCACCTGCTTAAGCCCGGCCTTGGCCAGGGCGCCGGTGCTGCCGGGCAGCCCGGCCAGGGCGAGGGCCGGCAGCAGCAGGTACCAGCCGCGGCGGCGGCCCTGCAGCCCGCAGGCGAGGAAGAGCGCCCCCTTGGCCAGCCCGTGGTGCAGGGCGAAGACCGCCAGCGCGGCCCCCGCCGCCGGGGCCGCCTCGGCGCGGTGCAGGGCCAGGCCGACGAGGGCGGTAAGCAGCCCCATCTGGCTGACCGTGGAGTAGGCGAGCACCGTCTTGGCCCGGCGCTGCGCGGTGCCGACCAGGCTGGCGTAGAGGCTGCTCAGCAGCCCCGCCGCAACCAGGGCAGTCCCGAAGGCCGGCAGGGCTAGCTCGCCGATGGGCAGCAGCCGCCACCACGCCACCAGGGCCGCCTTGACCAGCAGCGCCGACAGCAGGGCGCTCGCCGGCACCGGCGCTGCCGGGTGCGCCAGCGCCAGCCAGGCGTGCAGCGGCACCACGCCCGCCTTCACCGCGAAGCCGGCCAGGATCAGCCCCACCAGCGCCGTACGGTGCTCGTGCCCGGCGACCAGCGCCGGCACCTCTGTCAGGGCCGCATTCCCCCCCTCGGCAGCGAGGAGCAGGACGGCGGCGAGCACCGCCGCCTCGGCGAGCACCGCCATGCCCAGGTAGACCCGCCCGGCGCGGAAGGCCTCCGGTGTCCGGGCATGGGCCACGAGCGGGTACGCCGCCAGGGTCATGGCGGCGTAGGCGAAGTAGAGGCTGGCCAGGTCCGCGGCGAGGAGCACCCCCATCAGCGCCGCCGTGGTGACCGCCAGGGCGGTGAGCAGCCCCCGCCGGCGCGGCTGGCCGCGGCTACCGGCCACGGCGAAGAGCAGCGCCGCCGCCGCCACCGGCGCGGCCAGGGCCAGCAGCGCCCGTCCCAGGGCGTCCGGCCCGAGGCGGGTATCGAGCAGCAGCCACGGCAGGTGCAGCGCCTCCACTCCGGGGATCAGCGCGAGCAGCGCGGTCAGCGGGGCGGCGGCCAGCAGGCCCGCCCCCAGCGGCTGCAGGCGGCCGCCGAGCAGCGCCGCAGCGGCCAGCGGGGCGAGCACGGGGGCCAGCAGGAGCAGCGCGGGGTCGCTCATAGCCCGGGGTAGCCTCGCTCGACGATGCGCTCCGCCCAGCCCAGCGGCGAGAACGCCGTCGCTGCCAGCAGCCCGGCCAGCAGGACGGCGGCGGCGGTGAGCAGCGCCGGGATCAGCAGCCCGCGGTGGGCCTCGGCACCGCCGGCGCCGGGGAAGCCCGCCGCCGGCGGGGGCAGCAGCCAGATACGGCGCAGCACCGGCAGGAAGTAGGCGGCGTTGAGCAGGGTGCTCGCCGCCAGCACCCCGACCACCCAGGCCTGGCCCTGGGCCAGCGCCCCGATCCCCAGGTACCACTTGCTGATGAAGCCGGCCAGCGGCGGGAGGCCGATCATCCCCAGCGCCGCCACGGTGAACGCCGCCGAGGTCGCCGGCATGCGCCGGCCGACGCCGTTGAGGGCGTCGATGCGGTGGATGCCGAGGGTCTCGGCGTAGTTACCGGCGCAGAAGAACAGGGTGATCTTCATCACCCCCTGGTGGACCAGGTGCGCCAGCCCGCCGATGAGCGCCAGCGGGCCGCCGAGCGCCACGCCGAGGCTGATGAACGAGACCTGGCTGACCGTGGAGAAGGCCAGGCGGCGCTTGAGGTCCACCTGCGCCAGAGCGCGCACGGAGCCGTAGACCACCGTCACCGCCGCCAGCCCGGCGAGCGCCGGGGTGACGCCCAGCTCGGCGGCCAGCGGATAGCCGTAGACGTCCTCGATGATGCGCACGACGCCGAAGGCCCCGGCCTTGACCACCGCGACGGCGTGCAGCAGGGCGCTGACCGGCGCCGGGGCGACCATGGCCGCCGGCAGCCAGCCCTGCAGCGGGAAGAGCGCCGCCTTCACCGCCACGCCGGCGAGCAGCAGCACCAGCACCGCCGTCGCCGCCGCCGGCGCCTGCTCGGCCCACAGCGCGACCGCCGGGATGCCGCCGGCGGTGAAGGGCTGCTCGCCCACCGCCGCGTAGAGCGCCACGGTCCCGGCGAGCAGCGCCGCGCCGCCGCCGAGGGTGTGGGCCAGGTAGAGCCGCCCGGCGGCCAGCGCCGCCGGGTGGCCGCGGTGGACCACCAGCGGGTAGGTGGCCAGGGTGAGCATCTCGTAGAAGAGCAGGAAGGTGAAGGCGTTGCCGGCCAGGGCGATGCCGAAGGTGGCCGCCACGCACAGGGAGAAGAAGCCGAAGAAGCGGGCCCGCTGCCCCGAGTGCTCCAGGTAGGCGATGGCGTAGACGGTGGTCACCAGCCACAGCACCGAGGAGAGCATGGCGAAGAGCAGCGCCAGCGGGTCCGCCGCCAGGCGCAGCTCGACCCCCGGCAGGGCCGGCCAGGCCACCGCGAAGGTATGCCCCTCGAGCACGCCGCCGACCATGGCGGCCACCATGAGCAGCTTGGCGGTGGCGCCGAAGAGGTTCCAGAAGGTCCGCTGGCGGCGCCTGGCGTCACCGAGGGCGAAGATCGCCGCGGCGGTGACCACCGCGGTGGCCAGCGCCCCCAGGGGCAGGTAGGCGTAGAGGAGCGCGCTCATCCGAGCCCCTCCGGGGCGCCCTGCTCGAGCAGGCCCAGCGCCGGCACCGCGCTCAGCCCGAGCAGGTAGAGCGCCAGCGCCAGCAGCAGCGGCGTCCACGCCATGACCGGCGGCACGCGCCGGGGCGGGCGGATCTCGCTATAGCCCGGCGGCGAAGCGGCGTGGGCCGCCGCCAGCACGCGGAAGGCGTAGCCGGCGGTGAGCAGGCCGCCGCCGACGATCACCGCCGCCCACCCCCACTGCCCGCCGCCGAGGGCGCCGCGCAGCAGCTCCCACTTGGCGAGGAAGCCGGCCGTTGGCGGCAACCCCATGAGGCTGGCGAAGGCGAGCCCCAGGGCGAGCACGCTCCCCGACAGGTACGGGGTGAGCCCGTGCAGCCCCGCCAGCCGGTCGTGGCCGAGGCTGTAGAGGACGTTGCCCGCGGCGAGGAAGGCGGCGGCCTTGGCGAGGCCGTGGGCCAGGGCGTGGTAGGCGGCGCCCTGCCAGGCGTGAGGCGCCGCGCCGGCCACGGTGGCCAGCGGCAGCAGGAGCAGCAGGTAGCCGAGCTGCGCCACCGTGGAGTAGGCGATCACCGGCTTGAGCCGCGTCTGCCGCAGGGCCTGCAGCGAGCCGTAGACCACGCCCGCGGCGCCCAGGCCGCCGAGCAGCCACCCCAGCGGGACGCTGAGCAGCGCCGGGAAGGTCCACAGCCACAGGCGCAGCAGCAGGTAGGCGCCGGCCTTCGCCACCAGCGCCGAGAGCGCCGCGCTCGCCGGGGCGGGCGCGGCGCTGTGGGCCGGCATGAGCCAGATGTGCAGCGGGAAGACCGCCGCCTTGACGAGCAGCCCGGCGCTGATCAGCCCCGCCGCCAGCGCCGCTGCGGGGCCGTCGCCGAGCAGCGCCCCGGCCTCGCGCAGGTGCAGGGTCCCGGTGGCGCCGTAGATCAGCGCCACGCCGAGCAGGTAGACCAGCGAGCCGAGCAGCGCCAGCAGCAGGTAGCGCAGCGCCGCGGCCAGGGCCGCCCGCTCCCCGCCCATGGCCACCAGCGGCGCCGCCGTGAGCGTGAGCAGCTCGAGCATGACGTAGAGGTTGAACAGGTCCGCGGCCAGGAAGGCGCCGTTGAGCGCCGCCCACTGCACCAGCCACAGCGGCCAGAACAGCTCCGCGTCGTGCCCCTGCCCGCGCAAGTACGCCCCGGAATACGCCGTGACCGCCAGGGCGACGAGGGCGCCCATGCCGAGCATCAGCGCCGCCAGGCCGTCGGCGTAGAGCTCGATGCCCAGCGGCGGGGCCCACCCGCCGAGGTGGTAGACCTGGGGGCCTTCCCGGGCGACCTGCCCGATGAGGTCCGCCACCGCCGCCGCCGTGGCCGCCCCGCCGAGCAGCGGCAGCCACGGCGCCCGGCGGGCGCGCAGCAGGAACACGGCCAGCGCCGTGAGCAGCGGGAGGAAGAAGGCCAGCGGCAGCGACAGCGCCCCCACCACGGCCTACGCCCCGTCCTCCGGCAGGCGCTCGGCGCCGGTGCGCCCGTGGTAGCGGCGCGCCAGGGCCAGGGCGAAGGCGGTGGCGCTGACGGCGATGACGATCCCGGTGAGGACCATGGCGTGGGGGAGCGGGTCCACCGCCTGCGGACCGCGCCGGGCCAGGGCGACCAGCAGCAGGAACACGGCGCTGCCGAGCAGGTTCAGCGCCAGGATGCGGCGCAGCAGGTGCGTGCAGGTGATGAGCCCGTAGACAGCGATCCCCGCCAGCCCGCCGGCGACAAGGCTATAGAGGGCGGCCTGGGTCATCGCCCCTCCCGGCGCAGGCCGGCCGAGCCGCTGAACAGCAGGGTCAGCGGCGCGGCGATGGCCAGGCTCAGGGCCGTCTCGATGAGCAGGATGGACTCGTAGGCCCAGCCGGGCGGATAGGCGAGCACGGCCGAGGCGGTGCCCGCCCCCGCCAGGCCGACGGCGCTGAACAGCACGATCCCGCCGACCAGGGCGAGGCGCTCGCCGGGGGCCGTCGCCTCGCTCGGGCGCAGCCGCCCGGTCAGGCGCAGCAGCACGCCGAGGGCGGCGAGCACCGCCCCGGCCTGGAAGGCGCCGCCGGGCTGGTGGGTGCCGGACCAGAGCAGGTACCCGGCGGCGAGGAGGGTCATCGGCGCCACGAAGCGGATCAGCGGCCCCACCAGCACGGGCTCGCCGCGGCTGGCGCGCAGCCAGTCGCCGGGGCCCGCGTGGCTGAGCGGCTCCGCGGCGACCCGCGCGCCGAGGAAGGCGACGAAGAGCACCACCACCTCGGCGAGGGTGTCGATGGCGCGGAAGGCGAGCAGCACCGCGGTGACCGGGCTCTCCACGCCGCTCTCCGCCACCCGCGCCAGCGCCTCGCTACCGGCCGTACGCACCGGCGCCTCGAGCCCGAGGGCCACCCAGCCGACGGCGCCGACCAGCGCCGCGCTGGGCACCGCCGCCGCCAGCGCCAGCCCGCGCGAGGGCGCCGGCTCCTCGGCCGGCCCCGGCGCCTGCGGGCGCAGGGCGCGGTAGGCGGCGAGCAGCAGCGCCCCGGTCAGGCC
>NZ_NRSH01000115.1 GCF_016584055.1 Halorhodospira neutriphila | reverse complement strand
CTGGCAGGCGGCGCTCGCCCTGGGGCGGCGCTTCGCCCCCGACGCGGCGCTGTTCGCCGGCGCCGCCCAGGCGGCGGCGGGCGGCGCCGGCGAGGCGGACGAGGAGGCGGGGCCCGCCGCCGCGGCGCAGGCGGAGGAGGGCGACGAGGCGGCCAAGCCGGAGCTCGAGGCCCTCGACCTCAGCCTCGAGCCGGAGGCGGAGGCCCCCGGCGCCGGCGAGGCGGACGACGGGGAGAACCAGGGCGACGAGGCGCCGTCGGCGGCGGCCTCCAGCCAGCGCCCCGATGAGGCCCTCGAGGACGAGGAGAGCGCCCCGGAGGCCGAGGCGGAGGAGCCGCCGGAGCCCGAGCCGGCCATGGCGCAGGCGCCCGAGGCCAGCGACGAGGCCCAGGGGGCGGCCGACGAGCTCTTCGGCAACGCGGACGACGCGGACGAGGAAGCGGCGCCGGAGGCGGACGAGGGCGCCTCCGGGCAGGCGCAGCCCGGGGCCGCCGGCGACGAGGAGGCCGAGCTCGAGGAGATGGACCTCGACAGCCTGCTCAGCGAGGAGCAGGCGGAAGAGGACCTCGACTACGGCGACGAGGCGGAGGAGGAGACGGCCGTGCCCGGCCCCGGCGAGGGGGACGAGGCGGATACCAAGATCGACCTCGCCCGCGCCTACGTCGACCTCGGCGACGAGGCGGGCGCCCGGGAGCTGCTCGAGGAGGTCGTCGAGGAGGGCACGGAGACGCAGCGCGAGAACGCCCGCCGGCTCCTCGCCGAGCTCAGCGGCGAGTAGCGGGAGGGAGCCGCCTTGGGCCCATCCGGCGCGACGCAGCGCATCGCCCTGGTCCTGGAGTACGACGGCACCGGCTTCAGCGGCTGGCAGCGCCAGCCCCACGCCCCCTCGGTGCAGGCGGCGCTCGAGGCGGCCCTGTCGCGGGTCGCCGACCACCCCGTGGAGGCCGTCTGCGCCGGGCGGACCGACGCCGGGGTCCACGCCGCCCACCAGGTCGTCCACTTCGATACCGCGGCGCAGCGGCCGCTGCACGCCTGGGTCCTCGGCGCCAACGCCCACCTGCCGCAGGCCGTGAGCGTCCTCTCGGCCCACGCCGTCGACGACGGCTTCCACGCCCGCTACGCCGCCCGGCGGCGGGCCTACCGCTACGTCTTCCTCTGCCGGCGCGCCCGGCCCGCGCTGCTCGCCCACCGGGTCGGCTGGACCCCCAAGGGGCTCGACGCCGAGCGCATGCACGAGGCGGCGCAGGCGCTCGTCGGCGAGCAGGACTTCTCGGCCTTCCGCGCCGCCGCGTGCCAGGCGGCCCACCCGGTCCGCGAGGTCTTCTCGGTCACGGTGCAGCGCCACGCCGACCGGGTGCTGATCGACGTGGCGGCCAACGCCTTCCTCCACCACATGGTGCGCAACTTCGCCGGCACCCTGCTCGCCGTCGGCAGCGGCGAGCGCCCCGTCGACTGGCCGGCGCGGCTGCTCGCCGAGGGCGACCGGCGGCGCAGCGGGGTGACGGCGCCGGCCTCGGGGCTCTACCTCTGCGGGGTGGACTACCCCCCGGAGCACGGCGTGCCGGGGCGTCCCGAGTCCCCGCTTTTGCCGTGACCACCGCCCCCGCGGTAAGATTCCTATTTTCCCGAGCGCTTCGTGGGCTTGCCGATGAGGATGCGTACCCGCGTCAAGATCTGTGGCATTACCCGCGCCGAGGATGCGGCGGCGGCGGTGGAGCTCGGCGCCGACGCCATCGGGCTGGTCTTCGCCGACTCGAGCCCGCGGGCGGTGGATCTGCAGGAGGCCCGCGAGATCGCCGCGGTGGTGCCGGCGTTCGTCTCCCTGGTCGGGCTGTTCGTCGACCCGAGCCCCGAGCAGGTGCGGGTCGCCCTCGATACCCTGCGGCTGGATAACCTCCAGTTCCACGGCGCCGAGGACCCGGCCTCGTGCGCGAGCTACGGGCGGCGCTATATCAAGGCGGTCCCCATGGGCGGCGGGGTGGACCCGGCGGCGTTCGCGGCGCGCTACCCCGAGGCCGGCGCCTTCCTCTTCGACAGCCACCGCCTCGGCGAGCGCGGCGGCCGCGGCGAGGCCTTCGACCACAGCGCCATCCCCCCCGGGGTGGCGAACATCGTGGTCGCCGGCGGGCTGTGCCCGGAGAATGTCGCCGAGGTGGTACAGTGCGTCCGCCCCCTGGCGGTGGACGTGAGCAGCGGCGTCGAGGCGTCCCCCGGGGTCAAGGATCGGGAGTCCATGGCGCGCTTTTTCGCGGAGGTCCAGCGTGGCGACAGCATCTGACGGCAGAGAGGATCCGGCGGCGGAGGGCCGCTTCGGCCGCTACGGGGGGCGGTTCGTCTCCGAGACCCTGATCGGCCCGCTCGAGGAGCTCACCGAGGCCTACGCCGAGGCCCGGCAGGATCCCGCCTTCCAGGCGGAGATCGACCGCGAGCTGCGCGACTTCGTCGGCCGGCCGACGCCGCTCTACCTCGCCGAGCGGCTGACGCGGCGCGCCGGCGGCGCGCGCATCTACCTCAAGCGCGAGGACCTCGCCCACACCGGCGCGCACAAGATCAACAACACCGTCGGCCAGGCGGTGCTCGCCGCGCGCATGGGCAAGCGGCGGATCATCGCCGAGACCGGCGCCGGCCAGCACGGCGTGGCCACGGCGACGGTCGCCGCGCGCATGGGCCTCGAGTGCGTCATCTACATGGGCGCCGACGACGTCCAGCGCCAGGCGGCCAACGTCTACCGCATGCGCCTGCTCGGCGCCGAGGTCCGCCCGGTGGAGACGGGCACGCGGACCCTCAAGGACGCCCTCAACGAGGCCATGCGCGACTGGGTGGCGCACATCGACGACACCTTCTACATCATCGGCACGGTGGCCGGGCCGCACCCGTACCCGGGGCTCGTGCGCGACCTGCAGCGGGTGATCGGGGTCGAGGCGCGGCGCCAGGTCCAGGAGGCCGAGGGCCGCCTGCCGGACGCCGTCGTCGCCTGCGTCGGCGGCGGCTCCAACGCCCTCGGCATCTTCCACCCCTTCATCGACGACGCCGAGGTCGCCCTCTACGGCGTGGAGGCCGGCGGCGAGGGGCTCGACAGCGGCCGCCACGCCGCCCCCCTGACCGCCGGGCAGCCCGGCATCCTGCACGGCGCCCGCAGCTACCTCATGGAGTCGCCGGAGGGGCAGATCCTCGGCACCCACTCCATCTCCGCCGGCCTCGACTACCCCGGCGTCGGCCCGGAGCACGCCTGGCTCAAGGATAGCGGGCGGGCGCAGTACGCCACCGTCACCGACGAGCAGGCCCTGGCCGCCTTCCACCGCCTCTGCCGCGACGAGGGGATCCTGCCGGCGCTGGAGACCTCCCACGCCCTCGCCTACGCCGAGGAGCTGGCCGCCGGGCTCAGCCCCGAGCAGCTCGTCGTCGTCAACCTCTCCGGGCGGGGGGACAAGGACATCGCCACCGTGGCGGCGCAGGAGGGCATCGAGCTGTGAGCCGCATCGCCGAACGCTTCCGCAGCTGCCGTGCCGCCGGGCGCACGGCGCTCGTCCCGTACATCACCGGCGGCGATCCCGCCCCGGGGCGCACCGTCGAGCTGATGCACGCCCTCGTCGCCGGCGGCGCCGACATCCTCGAGCTCGGGGTGCCGTTCTCCGATCCCATGGCCGACGGCCCGGTGATCCAGGCCGCCTGCGGGCGGGCGCTGGCCGCCGGGACCACCCCGGAGCAGCTCCTCGAGGCCGTCCGCCGCTTCCGCGCCGACGACCCCGGCACGCCCGTGATCCTCATGGGCTACGCCAACAGCCTCGAGGCCGCCGGCTACCGCGCCTTCGTCGAGCGGGCGGCGGCCGCCGGCGTCGACGGGCTGCTGACCGTCGACCTGCCGCCGGAGGAGGCCGGGGAGCTCGCCCCCGCCGCCGCCGAGCACGGCGTCGACCTCATCTACCTCGTCGCGCCCAACACCTCGGCGGCGCGCCTCGAGCGCGTCTGCGCGGGGGCGAGCGGGTTCATCTACGCCGTGGCCCTCAAGGGGGTGACCGGGGCGGGCAGCCTCGATGCCGGGGCCGTCGCCGGGCAGGTGGCGGCGATCCGCGAGGCGACCGACCTGCCGATCGCCGTCGGCTTCGGCGTCCGGGACCCCGAGAGCGCCGCGACGCTCGCCCCGGTGGCGGACGCCGTGGTGGTCGGCAGCGCCCTGGTGCGGCTGATCGGCGAGCACGGCGACGCCCCGGGGCTGGCCGAGCGGCTGCGCGATGCCGTCGGCGCCCTGCGCCGGGCCATGGACCAGACGCAAGCGGAGGGGGGCTCGTGAGCTGGTGGTTCCAGAAGCTCATGCCGCGGCGCATCCGCACCGATGCGGGGCCGCGAAGCCGCAGCGTGCCCGAGGGGCTGTGGACGAAGTGCGAGTCGTGCCAGGGGATCCTCTACCGCCCGGACCTCGAGCGCAACCTCGAGGTCTGCCCCAAGTGCGGGCACCACATGCGCCTCGGGGCGCGGCAGCGGCTGCAGCTGTTCCTCGACGACGAGCACGAGCACGAGCCCGAGGAGATCGGCGCCGAGCTCCAGCCGGCGGACTTCCTGCGCTTCCGCGACAGCAAGCGCTACAAGGACCGGCTCTCCCAGGCGCAGAAGAGCACCGGCGAGCACGACGCCCTCGTGGCGATGAGCGGGCAGGTCTACGAGATCCCCGTCGTCGCTTGCGCCTTCGAGTTCCGGTTCATGGGCGGCTCCATGGGCACGGTGGTGGGCGAGCGCTTCTACCGCGCCGTGGAGGCGGCCCGGGTGGCGCGCGCCCCGCTGATCTGCTTCGCCGCCTCCGGCGGGGCGCGGATGCAGGAGGCGCTGTTCTCGCTGATGCAGATGGCCAAGACCTCGGCGGCCATCGCCCGGCTCAACGAGGCGGGGGTGCCGTACGTCTCGGTGCTCACCGACCCGACCATGGGCGGGGTCTCGGCGAGCCTGGCGACCCTCGGCGACGTGATCGTCGCCGAGCCCGGGGCGCTGATCGGCTTCGCCGGGCCGCGGGTGATCGAGCAGACGGTCCGCGAGACGCTGCCCGAGGGCTTCCAGCGCGCCGAGTTCCTCCTCGAGCACGGCGCCGTCGACTGCATCGTCGACCGCCGCTCGATGCGCTACGAGATCGCCGCGATGATCGCCAAGATGGGGCGGCTCGACCCGCCCAAGCAGCTCCCGCGCTGCGGCGAAGCGCGGGGCTGATGGGCCGCCGCTCGCCCCGCCCCCCGTCCCGCGGCGCCGAGGCGCCCGCGGATCTGGCAGGGTGGCTGCAGCGCCTGGAGCGGGCCCACCCGCAGGCCATCGACCTCGGGCTCGAGCGGGTCGCGGCCGTCGGCCGCCGGCTCGGCCTCCTCGAGCCGGCGGCCACCGTGCTGACCGTGGCTGGGACCAACGGCAAGGGCAGCGTCGCGGCGGCGCTCGAGGCCCTGCTGCGGGCCGCCGGGCGCCGGCCCGGCGTCTACACCTCGCCGCACCTGGCGCGCTTCAACGAGCGGGTGCGGATCGACGGCCGCGAGGCTGGCGACGAGGCCCTGGTGGCCGCCCTGGAGCGCGTCGAGGCGGCGCGCGCCGCGGCCGGGGTCTCCCTGACCTACTTCGAGCACGGGACGCTGGCCGCCCTCGACTGCTTCGAGCGGGCCGGCTGCGATGCGTGGGTGCTGGAGGTCGGGCTCGGCGGCCGGCTCGACGCGGTCAATGCCGTCGACGCCGACGTCGCGGTGGTCACCAGCGTCGGGCTCGACCACACCGACCTGCTCGGCGACGACCTGGCGGGGATCGCCGCCGAGAAGGCGGGGGTCTTCCGCCCCCGGCGCCCGGCGGTCATCGGCCAGCCGGCGCCGCCGCCGGCGCTGCTCGAGCAGGCGCGGCGGATCGGGGCGCTGCCGTTCCGCGCGGGGCGGGAGTTCACGTGGACGGGCACCGCCGAGGGCTGGTCCTGGCACAGCGAGGGCCGGGGCAGCTGGCGCGGCCTCCCGGCGCCGGCGGCGCCGGGGGGCGCGGCCCAGGCGAACGCCGCCACGGCGCTGGCCGCCTTCGCCCAGCTGCCCGAGGCCGCCTCGCTGGGCTCCGCCCCGGTGGCCGAGGCCCTGGCCGGGGTCCGCGTGCCGGGGCGCCTGGAGCGGCGCTGGGAGGCGGGTCTGGAGTGGCTGCTCGATGTCGCGCATAATGCGGACGGAGCGGCCGAGCTGGAGCGGGTGCTCGCCGGCTCGCCGGCGCCGCCGCGCTGCCACGCCGTCTTCGCCGCGGCGCAGCGCAAGGAGCCGGCGGTGATGATCGAGGCGGTGGCGGCGCGGGTCGACCACTGGTACCTGCCTCGCATGCCCGAGGCGGATATGCACGACTGCCGGGCGCTGGCGGCGGCCGTCGCGCAGCGCGGCGGCCGGCTCAGCGCCGTGGGCGACGGCACGGCGGCGACGCTGGAGGCGCTGCGGCGCAACGCCGGCGAGGGCGACCGGGTGCTCGTCTTCGGCTCCTTCCGGACCGTAGCCGCCGTTCGAGCGCAGCAGGGGTGGGGGTAGCCATGGATCCGAGCACCAAGCGACAGCTCGTCGGCGCCGCCGTGCTGGTGGCGCTGGCGGTGATCTTCCTCCCGATGATCTTCTCCGGCTCCGGGGAGCAGCGGCCCGAGTCGCTGGACGTCCCCGTCGAGGTCCCGCCCCGCCCGGAGGGCGCCGGCGGGTCCGCCGAGCAGGGCAGGGCCGCCGAGCAGGGCGGGGGCCAGCAGCAGTCCGGGCAGCCGCCCTCCATCGAGCTGCCCGAGGTGGACACCCCGCCGGCCGAGGGCGGCAGCGGCGCCGCGGAGGCGCCGGCGGGCGGCGCGGAGGAGGCCCCCTCCCGCGCCTCGGCGGCGCCGGCGGAGGA
>NZ_NRSH01000114.1 GCF_016584055.1 Halorhodospira neutriphila | reverse complement strand
CCCGAGCCCCGCCCCCGAGAGCCCGCTCTCCGACTTCGAGAAGGCGATCGCCGAGCTCGAGGCGCTGGTCGAGCGCATGGAGCGCGGGGAGCAGAGCCTCGAGGAGGCGCTGCGCGACTTCGAGCGGGGCATCTACCTGACCCGGCACTGCCAGGGCGCGCTCAGCGCCGCGGAGCAGAAGGTGGAACAGCTCCTGGAGAACAGCGAGGAAGGCGATGTCGGCCCATTTCGACCCGAAGATCCGTAAGGCCCTCGACGCGGCGCTGCCGCCGCTGCGCGAGCGCGCCGAGCGCGCCCTGGAGACCGCCCTGCCCGCCGCCGGGGCGCACCCCGCCCGGCTCCACGAGGCGATGCGCTACGCCGTGCTCGGCGGCGGCAAGCGCATGCGCCCGGTGCTGGTCTACGCCACGGGCAGCGCCCTCGGCGAGGACGGCGAGGCCCTCGACGCCCCGGCCGCCGCCGTGGAGATGGTCCACGCCTACTCCCTGGTCCACGACGACCTGCCGGCCATGGACGACGACGACTGGCGCCGCGGCCGCGAGACCTGCCACCGCGCCTACGACGAGCCCACGGCGATCCTCGTCGGCGACGCCCTGCAGTCGCTGGCCTTCGAGACGCTGAGCAGCGACGCCGCGCCGGCGGCCCCGGCGCCGGCGCGCGCCGAGATGGCCCGCACCCTGGCGCGGGCCATCGGCTCGCGGGGCATGGCCGGCGGCCAGGCCCTCGACCTCGCCGCCGTCGGCCGCCGGATCGACGCCGCCGAGCTCGAGGATATGCACATCCACAAGACCGGGGCCCTGATCCGCGCCAGCGTCCAGCTCGGGGCGCTGGCCTGCGGCACCGCCTCCGAGGCGGCCTTCAGCGCCCTCGACCGCTACGCCAAGTGCGTCGGGCTCGCCTTCCAGATCCAGGACGACGTCCTCGACGTCGCCGGCGACAGCGACGCCCTGGGCAAGGCGCAGGGCGCCGACGCGGCGCGGGAGAAGCCGACCTACCCCTCGATCCTGGGGCTGGAGGCGTCGCGGGATCTCGCCGAGCGCCTGGCCGGCGACGCCATCGACGCCCTCTCCGAGCTCGGTCCCGGGGCCGATCCCCTGCGCGGGCTCGCGGCCTACTGCATCGAGCGCCGCGCCTGAGGCCGGCCACCCCCGCCGGCCCAACCCTGCTCCGAGTAGCGGGACACGGGCCGGCCGGCCTTTTATAATGATTTTAAGGTCGTAACCACTGAATCTCGGAGACTGCGAGCACAAGGGCGCAAGCGATGTTCAATCCTACCTGCTACCCCCACGCCTCCGGCACCACCGCCGAGGACAGCCCCATGGAGGATGTCCAGGGCCGGAGCGACAACCGGCAGATCGCCATCGACAAGGTCGGCATCAAGGATATCCGCCACCCGGTCCGGGTCCGGGACCGCACCGGCCACGACCAGCACACCGTGGCGACGTTCAGCATGTACGTGAACCTCCCGCAGCACTTCAAGGGCACGCACATGTCCCGGTTCGTCTCCATCCTCGAGGGCCACGACCGGGAGATCACCGTCGAGTCCTTCCACGAGATGCTCGCCGAGATGACCCACCGGCTCGAGGCGGAGTCCGGCCACATCGAGATGAGCTTCCCGTACTTCGTCAACAAGCGCGCCCCGGTCAGCGGCGTCGAGAGCCTCATGGACTACGAGGCCGCCTTCATCGGCGAGATGCACGCCGACCGCCACGAGACCTGGGTCCGCGTGGCCGTGCCGGTCACCACGCTCTGCCCCTGCTCCAAGCAGATCTCCGAGCGCGGCGCCCACAACCAGCGCTCCCAGGTGGTCGTCACCGCCCTGGCGGACGGCTTCGTCTGGCTCGAGGAGCTCATCGAGCTGGTCGAGGCGGAGGGCTCCTGCGAGCTCTACGGCCTGCTCAAGCGCCCCGACGAGAAGCACGTCACCGAGCGCGCCTACGACAACCCCAAGTTCGTCGAGGACGTGGTCCGCGACATCGCCGTGCGGCTCAACGACGACGCCCGCATCGCCGCCTACCGGATCACCTCGGAGAACTACGAGTCCATCCACAACCACTCGGCCTTCGCCCTGATCGAGCACGACAAGCGCGCCGCCGAGTAGGGCGCACCCGGCGCCCGGCAAGAGGCGGCGCCTTGCCCGCGGCCGGCGGCTCGGGCAGAATGTCCCATCCAGGGCGCTGACCGCTCGGTCGGCCGCCCCTCGGATGCGTCCTGCCGGAGCCGCCATGCCCCACGAGCCAGGCCCAACCCCCGCCGCCGAGCGCATCCTCGCCGCCGCGAAAGCGCTCTTCGCCCGCGAGGGCTACGCCTCGGTCTCCGTGCGCGATATCGCCGAGGCGGCCGGGGTCAGCAAGGCGAACATCTTCCACCACTTCGCCTCCAAGGAGGCGCTCTACCTCGAGGTCCTGCGCCGCTCCTGCGAGTCGGCCCGCGCCCTGCTCCAGGCCCTCGAGGCGGAGGAGGCGGAGCCGGCGGAGCGGCTGCGGCGGTTCATGCGCGGCGATCTCGAGCGCGCCCTCGACGACCTCGACGGCACCCGGCTGCTGCTCGCCGAGACCTTCGACGCCACGCCCGCCCGGGCCCGCGCCCTGGTCGACGAGGTCTTCGGGGCCGACTTCCGGCGCCTGACGGGGATCGTCGCCGGCGGCCAGCGCGACGGCGCCTGGCGCCGGGACATCGACCCGGCGCTCCTGGCGACGCTGATGATCGCCGCCAACACCTTCTTCACCGCCCACCGCGAGGTCCTGCGCCAGCTCCCCGGGGTGGACTTCGCCGAGGCGCCGGAGCGCTACGCGGACACCATCGTCGAGCTCCTGCTCGACGGCCTCCGGGCAGCCCCATCCGACGGGGGGGCGGCGCCGGCCCCCCAGGCCCAACAGGGAGATCGATCTTGATGAGAAGAGCCAAGCTGCGGCCGTGCCACCGCTTCCCCCGCCAGGCGGCCTCCTGGACCCTGGCCGCCCTCCTCGCCCTGCCGGCGGGCGGCGCCGCCCAGGAGGAGCCCGGCGACGCCGCCGCCACCGCGGGCGGCGGCAAGGAGGGGCTGATCCCGGCGGAGATCGACCGGCCCGCCCCGGAGCAGGACCTGCAGGCGATCTACCGGCTCGCCCGGCAGGCCGACCGCGGCCTCGCCGCCGAGCGCAGCCGGCGCCGCGCCGCCGACGAGGGCGTCGACCAGGCCATCGCGCAGTTCCTGCCGCAGATCAGCGCCTCCGGCGGCTACGTGGACCGGAAGATAAGCTATCCGGAAGTAGATGCCCCGGATCAGGACACCGAGGGCTGGGACGCCACGCTCTCGCTGACCCAGCCGATCTTCCGCCGCGGCTACCTCGTCGAGCTCGAGCGCTCCCGCAGCACGGCGGAGCAGGCCGACATCGAGCTCTCCCTGGCCGAGCAGCAGCTCGTCGTCGACGTTACCCAGGCCTACTTCGACGTCCTCCTCGCCCAGGACGAGCTCGCCCTCGTGGAGACCGAGCTCGAGGCCGTCGAGAGCCAGCTGCGCCGCGCCGAGCGGGCCCTGGAGGTGGGCACGGGCACCCAGACCGACGTCGACGAGGCGCAGGCCACCTTCGACCAGGTCCGCGCCGAGCGGGTCGCCGCGCAGAACCAGCTCGACATCGCCCGCGAGTCGCTGCGCCGGATCATCGGCCAGCACCCCGGCGAGCTCGCCGGGCTCGAGGCGGGCTTCGAGCCGCAGCCGGTGGAGCCCAGCGGGACCGAGCACTGGGTGGAGACCGCCCGGCGCTACAACCTGGAGGTCCAGCTCGCCGCGCAGCAGGAGCAGGTCGCCCGCCACGACGTCGACGCCCAGCGCGCCGATCGCTGGCCGGAGGTAGAAATCCAGGGGGAGTATACCTACTCCGACACAGAGCAAGATCAGGGCTTTAACACCCGCGGACCGCTTCCCGAGGAACAAGAAGAGCGCAAGATCTACCTCCAGGTCTCCATGCCGCTGTTCACCGGCGGCGGCATCACCAGCCGCGTCCAGCAGGCCGAGGCGCAGCGCACCGCCGCCGCCGAGGAGCTCGCCGACCAGCGCCGCGCCGCCGCCCTCGACGCCCGCTCGGCCTACCTCAACCTGCGCAGCGAGCGCGAGCGGGTCCGCGCCCTCGAGCAGGCCCTGGTCTCGGCGCGCAGCAACGAGGCCGCCGTCCGCCGCGGCCAGCAGGTGGGCACCCGGACCATCACCGACGTGCTCAACGCCCAGAGCCAGCGCTTCGAGACCAAGCGCAACCTCGCCGAGGCGCGCTACAACTACCTGACCAGCTTCGTCCAGCTCCAGGCCGCCGCCGGCATGGCGGTGGACGAGGACGTCATCCGCGAGGTCAACGCCCAGCTCCAGGCCGTCGCGCCGTGAGCGTGGCGGCCGACGCCGACGCGGCGGCGCTGGCGGCGGCCAAGCGCCGCGTCACCCTGGTCGGCGGGGCGATCAACCTCGCCCTCGGCGCCGGCAAGATCGGCCTCGGGGTCGTCGGCCACTCCCAGGCGCTGGTCGTCGACGGCGTCCACTCCCTCTCCGACCTGCTCTCCGACGCCCTGGTCCTGGTGGCGGCGAGCTACGGCAGCCAGCGGGCCGACCACGACCACCCCTACGGCCACGCCCGCATCGAGACCGTGGCCACCGCCGGCGTCGGCGCGGTGCTGCTGCTCGTCGCCGCCGGCTTCATCTACGACGCCGTGCAGCGGCTGCTCCTCGACCCGGGGGCGCTGTGGGTGCCGGGGTGGCTGGCGCTGGCGGCGGCGCTCGGCTCCCTGGCCGTCAAGGAGGGGCTCTACCACTACACCCGCCGCGTCGCGCGGCAGGCGCGCTCGGACCTGATCCACGCCAACGCCTGGCACCACCGCTCCGACGCCCTCTCCTCGCTGGTGGTCCTCGGCGGGATCACCGGCGTGCTCCTCGGCCTGCCCTGGCTCGACGCCGTCGCCGCCGTCGTGGTCGCCCTGATGCTCGCCCACGCCGGGCTCCACTTCGCCTGGCACTCGGTCCGCGAGCTCATCGACACCGGCCTCGAGCCCCGGCGGGTCGCCGAGATCGAGGGCATGATCGAGCAGATCGACGACGTCCGCGAGGTCCACGGGCTGCGCAGCCGGCGCATGGGCCCGGATGCGCTGGTGGACCTGCACATCGTCGTCGACCCGCGGCTGAGCGTCTCCGAGGGCCACCGGGTCAGCGAGGCCGTGCGCCGGCGGGTCATCGGCGAGATCCCCGAGGTCAGCGAGGTGCTCGTCCACGTCGACCACGAGGACCCGCGCTGGGACGAGGCCACCGCGGCGCTGCCGCTGCGCCGGCGCATCGAGGCCGACCTCGCCGCGCAGTGGGCGGGGCTCGAGGGCGCCGAGCGCGTCGAGCGCGTCGACTGCCACTACCTCGCCGGCGGCCTGGAGGTGGAGCTCCACCTGCCCTGGGCGCCGGAGGCCGACCCCGAGGCCGAGCGCGCCCGGATCGAGGCCCTCGCCCAGGCCGCCGAGGCGCTGGCCTACGTGGCGGCCTGCCGGGTCCACTTCATCGGACGCTGAGCGGCGGCTCCTGGAGGGCGGCGAGCTGCTCGCGCAGGGCGAGCAGGTGCTCCTCCCAGTAGCGCGGCTCGCCGAACCAGGGGAAGGCCTGGGGGAAGGCGGGGTCGTCCCAGCGCGCCGCCAGCCAGGCGGCGTGGCGCATCAGGCGCAGGGTGCGCAGCGGCTCGACGAGGTGGAGCTCGCGCGGGTCGAGGTCGCAGAAGGTCCGGTACCCCTCGAGGACGTCGTCGAGGTACGCCTGGCGCTCCTCGCGCTCGCCGGGCAGGAGCATCCACAGGTCCTGGATGGCCGGCCCCGTGCGGGCGTCGTCGAGGTCCACCAGGTGGAAGCCCTCCGGCGTCTGCAGCACGTTGCCGGGGTGGAAGTCGCCGTGGAGGCGCAGGGTGGCCACCGCGCCGGCGCGCTCCCAGCACTCGCCCACGGCCTCGAGCAGGTCCGCGGTGAGCGTGGCGTAGGCCTCCTCGAGGTGGGCGGGGAGCCAGTTCTGCTCGAGGAGCTGATCGCGCACGTCGCGGCCGTGGTCGCCGGGGTCGAGCAGGGGCCGGTGGCGGAAGGCGGCCGCGGCGCCGACGGCGTGGATGCGGGCGATGTAGGTGCCGAGCCGGCGCAGGACATCGCGGTCGTCGACCTCGAGCATCCGCCCGCCGCGCATCGGGTAGAGGGCGAGGCGGAAGCCGTGGCTGTGCGCCAGGCTCCCGCCGGGGCCGCGCAGCGGGGGCACCACGGGGATCTCGGCGGCGGCGAGCTCGGCGGCGAAGTCGTGCTCCTCCTGGATCGCCGCGTCGCTCCAGCGATCCGGGCGGTAGAACTTGGCGACCAGCCGCTCGCCGTCCTCGAGCCCGACCATGTAGACGCGGTTCTCGTAGCTGTTCAGCGGCAGGAGGCGGCCGTCGCAGCGCCGGCCGCTGGCCGCCTCCACCGCGGCGAGGATCGTCTCCGGACCCAGGGCCTCGAAGGGGTGGCCGGTCATGCCGGTGTGCTCCTCTCGTGGTCAGCGCCGACAGGACAGGGTAGCCCAGCGCGGCGCCGGGCCGCTATCCTTGGGACTTTCAGGAAGGCCAAGAGGTCCCGGTTATGCAGCTGCAGAGCACGGAGCGCGGTCCCCTCGCCCGCATCGTGGGGGTCGTTGCCACCATCGCGGTGGTCGCGCTCGCCGCGACCCTGGGGATCGTCGTCCTGGCGGTCATCCTCGGCCTGGCCCTGATCGGCACCGTGGTCGTCGGGCTGCGCGCCTGGTGGCTCCGCCGCCAGTTCCGCCAGGCCTCCGCCCGCGCCGCCGAGCAGCGCTCCGGGGCCCGCGGCCACCGCGGCTCCGTCATCGAGGGCGAGTTCACGCGGAGCAACGATGAGCGCCCGCCGCGCTCCTCGGACCCCGGGGA
>NZ_NRSH01000113.1 GCF_016584055.1 Halorhodospira neutriphila | reverse complement strand
CACTGGCCCCGGACCTCGACCACCCCGGCTCCTGGCTCGGGCGGCGCCTGTGGTTCATCAGCCACCCCCTCTCCAGCCTAGTCGGCCACCGCGGCGTCACCCACTCCCTGCTGGGCATCGCCGCCCTCGGCGCGGCCCTGTGGCTCTGGGGCGGTGTGGCGGGCGGGCTGGTGGCGGCCTTCGTGGTCGGCTACCTCTCCCACCTTGGCGCCGACTGGCTCACCCACGCCGGGCTGCCGCTGCTCTGGCCCTGGCAGCACCACTTCTCGGCGCCGGTGACGGTGCAGACCGGCGGCGCCGGCGAGACGGCGTGGGTGGTCCTGCTGCTGGGCGGGGCCGCCGTGGTACTCGCTGGCCTGGGACCGGAGCTGGTGGCCCTCGCGGACGAGTACACCCGGCCGTGGATCGATCGGGGGGTCGAGGGGTGGCGGGAGCTGCTGGAGCGCTAGAGGCGCGGACTCTCCGGCCCCGGCCCTAGCGGGCGCACGGGATCCGCCGGCTCACCGGCTGGAGGGCAGCGAGTGCGCCAACGGCTGCCCTCGGGTTGGGCGGTCAGCTCCCCGGGGTACGGGGGGCTGACCGGCGCCGGGGCGCTCACGCGGAGGCCAGGCGGTACCCCGCTGCGGCCAGTCGCTCGGCGAGGGTCGCGATATGGGCCGGGAAGACCTCGCAGCAGCCGCCGACGATGGCCGCGCCCTGCTCCACCCACTGGAGGGCGTGCTCGGCGTAGGCGTCGGGGTCGAGGTCCGTGCGGGCCTCGAGGACATCCACCGTGCCCCCCGGCTGGAGCGCGGCGACGGAGGTGAAGGCGTTCGCGTACCCGCCGAACGGCTTGCCGATCCCGGCGAGCTCCCCCATCGCCGTCGTTACCGCCTCCGGCACCGCGCAGTTGACCAGCACCCGCTCGGCGCCGGCGGCCACGGCCTCCCGGGCCGCCTCGGCCAGCGGCTCGCCGGAGCGCAGGCGTGTGCCGTCGCCGTCGTCCACCGTGAAGGCCGTCCAGACCGGCAGGCCGCTCTCCGCCCCCGCGGTGGTCGCGGCGCGCGCCTCGCGGGTGAGGGCCATCGTCTCGCAGAGGAAGAGATCGACCCCCTCGGCCTGGGCCGCCACCATCTGGCGGTAGTGGTCCAGGCAGGTCGGCTCGTCCGGCGCGAGGTCGGGGCGGTAGCTCGCCATCAGCGGGGGCAGGCAGCCGGCGATGCGCACGTCCTCCTGGCCGCTCTCCTCGCGCGCCTGGCTCGCGGCGCTCAGCGCGGCGGCGTGCAGCGGCCCGAAGAGCTGGGGATCGCCGTCGCGCGCCAGGCGCGGCGGGGTGGCGCTGTACGTGTTGGCCGTGATGACCCGGGCGCCGGCCTCGATGAAGTCGCGGTGGGCGGCGGTCACCAGGTGCGGCTCGTCGAGCATCACCTGGGCGGACCAGAGCGGCGAGGCGGGGAGGCTGCTGCGCCGCCGGAGATCCTGGCCCATGCCGCCGTCCAGCAGCACTACTTGGGGGTCTGTAGAGGTCATTGGACGTTACCTTCTCGTTGGTTGCAAAGGGCCTATCCACCATGCCCGCCAGCGCTTCGTTCCACGGCAGACCATGCACTCATCGCTGGTGGTGCAGAGCCGCTTCCTGGGGACGGGATGGATAGAGGCGATAGGTGGTTTTGATCTGGACTATAAACTGATCGTATCAAGTCCAGCCGCGGGTGGCGATCGCCGGAGACGCGGGAAGAACGACGCTGCGCACCGTGCGCCGCTTCACCACAAACTCCAGGGCCTGGGGTGCTGGTCCAATTGCCTCGTTGGTACCATGGGCATAGTCTGTCCGGATGGCGCCGCAGGAAGGCGTGTGGACCAGGAGGCTAAGCAGCTCGGCCGCATCAGGGCTAGCCTCTCGAAGCTACCTCCTAGGGAAGGTCATGGCCATTCACCTCCTCCACACCGCCGACTGGCAGATCGGCAAGGGCTTCGGCCCGATCCCCGGCGACGACGGCGCCGCCTTGCGCAACCAGCGCCTGGAGACCGTGACCACCCTGGCGGAGCTGGCCCGCACGGAGGAGGTGGATGCCGTCCTGGTGGCCGGAGACGTCTTCGATGCCCAGTCCGTCTCGGACCGCACCATCCGGCAGCTCTTCGAGCGGCTCCGCGCCTTCCCGGGGCCCTGGATCCTGCTGCCCGGCAACCACGACGCCGCGGTGGCCGAGAGTGTCTGGGATCGGGCCCGACGGCTCGGCGCGGTGCCGGAGCACGTCTACCTCGCCACCGAGCCCGCTCCCATCCTGCTGGAGGAGGCCGGCCTGGCCGTCCTGCCGGCCCCCTTGCAGCGGCGCCACGAGCCCGCCGATGTGACGGCTTGGCTCGACGCGGCCGAGATCCCCGCTGGCTATACGCCGGTGGGCCTGGCCCACGGCAGCGTCACCGGTTTCCTGCCCGCCGAGGCGGAGGCGGCCAATCCCATCGCCCCGGATCGCGCTGCTACAGCCAACCTGGCCTACCTCGCCCTGGGCGACTGGCACGGCACCCTGCAAGTGAACGAGCGCACCTGGTACGCCGGTACACCGGAGACCGACCGCTTCACCAGCAGCCATCCCGGTAACGCCCTCCTCGTGACCCTGCCCGGCGACGGCGGCTCCCCCGCGGTGGAGACCCGGGCCACCACCCGCTACCGCTGGCACCGCCTGAGCCAGCCGCTGCACGAGCCCGACGACGTGGTCGCCTTGGGCGATCGCTTGGCCAGCCTGGGCGAGCCCACCACCGACCAGGTCGTGGACCTGACCCTTCGCGGCGCCCTGACCCTGGCCGACAAGGCCGACCTCGACGAGCTTCTCGCCGCCTGGCGGGGGCGTCTGCGGCACCTGCGCGTGGACGATACCGAGCTGACCACTCGCGCCTCGGAGGCCGATCTCGCCGCTCTGGACGGCGCCGGCTTCGTCGCCACCGCCGCGGAGCGTCTACGGCAGGGGGCCGAGGCCGGCGAGCCCGCGGATGCCACGGCCCTGGAGATGCTCCTGGCCGCCTACCGCCGCCAAGGGGGAGGCTGAGCCGTGCAGCTTCAGCGCGTCCGCGTCACCAACTTCCGCAAGCTCATGGGGCCCGTGGAGATCGCCGAGCTGCCGCCTGGCCTCGCGGTCATCGGCGGCGGCAACGAGGAGGGCAAGTCGACCCTCCTCGAGGCCATCCGCGCCGCACTGTTCGAGAAGCACGGCCTGATGGGGGAAGCCGCCCGCGCCATGCAGCCGCTGGGCGCCGCCGTGGCGCCCGAGGTGGAGCTGGATTTCACCGTGGGCGGCACGGAATACCGCCTCTGGAAGCGCTTCGTGAGCAAGCCCAGGGCCGAGCTGTGCGGGGGCGGGCAGACCTGGGCCGACGACGCGGCCGAGGATCAGCTCCAGGCCCTGCTCGGCTTCCAGCGCCCCGGCAAGGGGGCCAGCAAGCTCGAGCACCACGGCCTGTGGGGCCTGCTGTGGGTGTCCCAGGGCGAGACCTTCGAGCAGCCTGTCGTCCCCAATGCCACGGCTCGCGACTCGCTCGCGGGCGTCCTCGACACGGAGGTGGGCGAGGTCCTCGGGGGTGATGTCGGCCCCCGTCTGCTCCAGGAGTTCGCCACGGAGCGCGACCGGTTCTGGACCAAGGCCGGCAAGCCGCGGGGCGAGCTGAAGGAGGCCCATTCGGCCTTGGAGCGGGCCCGGGCGGCCCGGGAGGCGGCCGAGCAGCGGCTCCACGAGGAGGCCGAGCGCCGCGAGCGGCTGGAGCGGGTGGAGCAGGAGCGCGCACGCATGCGCGCGGAGGGCGTGGTGGCGCAGATGGAAGCGCGCCAGCAGGCGGCCGAGGCGCGCCAGCAGGAGCTGGATCAACGCCGCCGGGCCGTCGAAGACGCCGAGCAGCAGGCCAAGCTCGCCGCCACCGAGCGGGCCCAGGCCCAGGAGCGCTGGCAGGGCCGGCAGACCCTGCGCGACGCCGTGGCCGATCTGGCGGAGCAGGAGGCCAACGCCGAGGAGACCGTCACCGCCCGCCAGGGGGAGGCCGAGCAGGCCGATGCCGAGCGGGACCGCCTGGCTCGGGCCCTGGAGGCGGCGGAGACGGCCCTGGACCGCCACCGCGCCCGGGAGCGCCACCTCGAGGGCCTGCGGCGCCGCCAGACGGTGCAGGCCGAGCGCGACCGGGTCGCCGACACCCTGGCCAAGGCTACCGCCGCCGAGGCCGCGGCGCGGGAGGCCCGCAAGGCCGCCGGCGCCCTGGCCGTCACCGACCAGGCCCTCCAGGCCCTGCGCGGCCAGGAGCAGGCCCTCGGCGAGGCCGAGGCCCGGCTGCAGGGCGCGGCCACCCAGATGGAGCTGGCCGTCAACGTGGCCTACCAGGTGACCGGCGAGGCCCAGGGCGACGGCACCGGCTACCGCATCACCGGCGAGGCCGAGGTGATCCTGGACGGGGTCGGGCGGATCCAGGTGCAGGCCGGCGGCGCCGAGCTGCCCGAGCAGAAGGAGCAGGCCCGCCGCGCCCGGCGGGAGCGGGATGCGGCCCTCGATGCGCTGGGCGTGGCCACCCTGGCCGAGGCCGAGGACCAGCTCGCCCGCAAGCAGGCCCACGAGCAGGAGGCCAGCAACCAGGATCAGCGCCTCGCCGCCCTGGCCCCGGAGGAGGCGGGCGGCCTGGCGGGCCTGCGCAAGCGCCTGGACCAGCTCGACGCCGAGCTGGCCGGCCTGCCCACGCCGGCCGAGGATGACCCCGATGGCGAGGCGCTAGCGGCGGCCTGCGAGCAGGCCCGCCAAGAGCGCGAGGGCGCGGAGACCGCCCGGAACCAGGCGCGCCAAGCCCTCGACGCCCAGCAGCAGACCGTCCAGGCGGCGGACAACCGCCTGACCCAGGCCCGCACCCGCCTGGAGGAGATCCAGCGCAACCGGGCGCGGTACCAGCGCCAGCTCAACGAGGCCCGCGCCGAGGCCGACGACGAGACCCTCGCCCGCGCCCTGAGCGACAAGCAGGGCCAGGAGGAGGCGGCCACGGCGGCGGCCCGGGAGGCGCGGGAGGCCCTCGACGCCCTGGACCCGGAGGCCATCGAGACGGAGGTGGCCCATGCCCGAGCCGCCGTGACCAAGGCCAAGGAGCGCGAGCAGGAGCTGGAGCGGGAGGCCGACGGCCTGCGCCGGGCCCTGCGCGAGACGGGCGACGAGGGCCTCAGCGAGCAGGTGGCCGAGCTGGCCCGCGAGGAGGAGGCCGCCGAGCGGCAGGCTGCCGCCGTAGAGCGGGAGGCGGCGGCCGTCTGGCGGGCCGCCGGGGCCCTGGAGGAGGCCGCCCGGGAGGCCCGGCAGGCCTACCTCGCCCCCCTGAACCGCTACCTGGTCCCGTACCTGCGCTACCTGTTCCCCGGCGCCGAGCCCGTGCTGAGCGACACCCTGGCCGTGGAGGGCCTGCAGCGGGGCGGCCAGGCGGAGGCCTTCACCCAGCTCAGCATCGGCGCCCGGGAGCAGGTGGCGGTGCTCACCCGCCTGGCCTTCGCGGACCTGCTCGCCGAGGCCGGCGGCGAGGCGCCCCCGGTGATCCTCGACGACGCCCTGGTCTACGCCGACCAGGAGCGCTTTGACACCATGAAGCACCTCCTCGCCCGCTCGGCCCAGCGGCACCAGGTCCTGGTGCTCACCTGCCGGCCCATGGACTATCTGTCGCTGGGGGCGGTGGAGTTTCGGGTGGGGTGATGGAATGCCAATGGGGAGAGATAGGTCGGTTCACCTCCATCGGTAGAAGAGCTTCAGGCCTTCTCGGAGGCTGTTGCGCTTGATTCTTAAGACCATAGCGCATTCCGTACTTGACATGTAGGAAGGTATTGATAAAAAATTAAAAGGGTTTTTGGGGCTAATCTTCAAAAAGGAGAGAGTAATGCCAGGAAAGCTGAGAAAAAGCCATCTGGTGGCCGGTGCGAGCCTCGCAGCTATCCTTCTGGTGAGCGGTTGCTCGACCATGCAGCCTTCCACTAGCAATGTTGTGAATTTGGAAGGCACGGATTTCACGCAATCCATGAAGAGCAATTCGCAGTGTGAGAACTATATTCTCGGCTTCATCGGTCCCTTTGGTAACAAGGATCTCCCGAAGGCTGCTTCAGAGGCGGGAATCGAGAATATCAAGTACGTGGATTACAGCCAGCGCTATTTTATACTCTTCTCCCAGCGGTGCGTCACCGTACACGGCAAGTGAGCGCTGCCCTTAAGAAACAGTTGGTCAGTTAACCAGGTAATACACGCAAACCGCGGAAATAATGGCGAGGTGATCAAAAATTCTGATGGTGCATTTGTAAAGGTAAAAGATCACCTCGCCATGGTCATTACTACTCGAAAAAAAATCCTTACCGACTAGCTAGCGAGTTCGCGCAGGGGGACACCGTAGCGGCGGCTGATCTCGCGTATCTCGGCTAGGGCCTGCTCCCGCGCTTGGCGCTTGCGGATCTCGATCGAGCGGTTAACGCTCTGCTGGGCCTTGGTGAGATGGTCGGGGTCGAGCCTTTCGAGGATGTCGTTGAGTTGATCTAGGAGTTGAAGCTGCTGTGCCTCGTGTTCCGTCATAGGGGTTCCGGCTAGACCCGTGGGCTACGTCCTTGGGATATAGGTGTGTGCAGAGCTGCTCAGCTCTTTTAGGGAGATGGGGGAGCCGGCTTATTCCAGCGCTTTGGGGAGAGTTGGCCGGTATGTTGGGCAGAGCGCTTTGGCAGCTCTAGGTTGTTGATCTTTATGGTTATCTGGTGCCGGCGAGTGGACTTGAACCACCGACCTACCGATTACGAATCGGTTGCTCTACCAACTGAGCTACACCGGCACGGATGCCTATGAACTAAGCAGTGCAGATTGTAGCCTATAAGCGCGCTTAGACCAAGCCTTCAGCGGCCGCTCGACACGGAGCGTCGAGCCCATCGGGAGGAAGGGATGCCTCGCACCCGCCACGGCTACACCCTGATCGAGGCCCTCGTGG
>NZ_NRSH01000112.1 GCF_016584055.1 Halorhodospira neutriphila | reverse complement strand
CGTTGAGGAGGAACTCGACGGCGACCTCCCCGCGCCCGAGCGCAGCGCAGTGCGCCAGCGCCGCCGGCGAGCCGGCCTCGGTCATCCAGCGCCGCGGCGCGGCGCGCCGCGCCGTGCGGACCGCCTCGCCGGCGGGGGTGGTGTACTTGCCGTGGGCGCCGGCGCCGAGGCCGAGGAAGTCGGCGAAGCGCCAGTAGCCGAGGTTGTGGGCGCAGAGGTGGCCGGCCCGGGCGTAGGCCGAGACCTCGTAGCGCTGCAGGCCGGCCGCCTCGAGCTCGGCCCGGCACGCCGCCTCCATGGCCAGGACCGCCTCCTCGCCGGGCAGGTCGGCGGGCGGCGCCCGGCCGAGGGGCGTCTCCGGCTCGAGGGTCAGCTCGTAGTGGCTGACGTGGGGCACGCCGCACTCGAGGGCGCGGCGCACGTCCGCCCGCGCCCCGGCCACGCCCTGCCCCGGCAGGGCGTACATCAGGTCGAGATTGACCGAGGCGAAGCCCGCCGCCAGGGCCTCGGCGACGGCGGCGCGCGCCGTGGCCGCGTCGTGGATGCGCCCGAGCCGGCGCAGGGCGGCGTCGTCGAAGCTCTGCACGCCCAGCGACAGGCGGTTGACGCCGGCGGCCCGCAGGGCCCGGAAGGGCGCCGTCTCCCGGGCGCCGGGGTTGGCCTCGAGGGTGATCTCGGCGCCGGGCTCGAGGCCGACCCACCGCTCGACGGCGTCGATGATCGCCGCGATGGCCCGCGGCGGGAAGAGGCTCGGCGTCCCCCCGCCGATGTAGAGGCTCCCCGCCCGGCGGCCGGCGGCCGTCGGCGCGGCCTGCTCGAGCTCGGCGCCTAGGGCGGCGAGGTACGCCTCGTGGGGCAGCCGCCCCCGCAGCGCCCGGGCGTTGAAGTCGCAGTAGGCGCAGCGCTGCAGGCACCACGGCAGGTGGACGTAGACCGACAGCGGCGGCAGCCCGCCGCCCACCCCCGGGGCGCCGACGCCGTCAATCGCCGAGCGCCTCGCCCAGCACCCGGGAGAGCGCCCGCAGCGCCTGCCCGCGGTGGCTGCGGGCGTCCTTCTCGGCGGCCTCCAGCTCGGCGGCGGTGCAGCCGAGCTCGGGGACCACGAAGAGCGGGTCGTAGCCGAAGCCGTTCGCCCCGCGCGGGGCCTCGGCGATCCGGCCCCGCCAGAGGCCGTGGGCGATCAGGGGGGCCGGATCGGCGGCGTGGCGCAGGTAGACCAGCACGCAGTGGAAGGCGGCGCCCCGCCGCTCGGCGGGGAGGCCGCTGAGCTCCCGGAGCAGGCGCTGGTTGTTGGCCGCGTCGTCGCCCTCCGGGCCGGCGTAGCGCGCCGAGTAGACGCCGGGGGCGCCGTCGAGGGCGTCGACGGCGAGCCCCGAGTCGTCGGCGATCGCCGGCAGGCCGCTGCCCTCGGCGGCGTGCCGGGCCTTGAGCAGGGCGTTCTCGACGAAGGTCACGGCCGTCTCCGCGGCGCCGCCGAGCCCGAGCGCCCGCTGGCTGACGAGCTCGATGCCGGTGCCGGCGAGCTGCCGGGAGAGCTCCTCGACCTTGCCGGCGTTGCCGCTGGCGAGCACCACCCTCATCCGAGCGCCTCCCGCTGCGCCGCGAGCAGCCGGCCCACCCCGGACTCGGCGAGCTCGAGCATGGCGTCGAGCTCGCTGCGCCGGAAGGCGTGCCCCTCCGCCGTGCCCTGGACCTCGACGAAGCCCCCGGCGTCGTTCATGACCACGTTCATGTCGGTCTCCGCCTCGCTGTCCTCGGCGTAGTCGAGATCGAGGACCGGCTCGCCCCGGTAGACCCCCACCGAGACGGAGGCGATCTGCCCGTGCAGCGGCGAGCTGCGCAGCGTCCTCGACGCCTGCAGCCGCGCCGCGGCGTCGACCAGGGCGACGTAGCCGCCGGTGATCGCCGCCGTGCGCGTGCCGCCGTCGGCCTGGAGGACGTCGCAGTCGACGACGATCCGGCGCTCGCCGAGGGCCTCGAGGTCCGTGGCGGCGCGCAGGGAGCGGCCGATGAGCCGCTGGATCTCCACGGTCCGCCCCTGCTGGCGGCCCCGGGCCGCCTCCCGGTCGCCGCGGGTGTGGGTGGCGCGCGGGAGCATGCCGTACTCGGCGGTCACCCACCCGCGGCCCTGGCCCCGCAGCCACGGCGGGACGCGCTCCTCGACGCTCGCCGTGCACAGGACCTGGGTGTCGCCGTAGGCGATGAGCACCGAGCCCTCGGCGTGCTTAGTGTAGTGGCGCTGGATCGAGACGGGGCGCAGCTCGCCGGCGGCGCGGCCGCTGGGACGCATAGGCTTCTCCTCAGTATTGCCGATTCGCCCGCCGCGAGCGCGGCGGGCCCTCTCGCGAGTGGGGTGGCGGCCGGCCGGGCACGGCTCGCTCCTGGACGCGGACGCAGCGGTATTGGAGTATACGAGCCAAGGTTTTTCGCCGGCACACCCCCCGGCCGTGACCGCCCCGGGCGCACGCCGGGCGATCGGCGCCGAGATCGCGGTCCAGCCAGCGAGGAGCGTCATGCGCAGCAATCAGCCCGTCACCCAGCGCCGGGTCCCGGTCTCCGGCACCATCCTCTCGACCACGGATCCGAAAGGGAAGATCACCTACGTCAACGACGAGTTCGTCCGCGTCAGCGGCTTCACCGAGGAGGAGCTGCTCGGCCAACCCCACAACATTATCCGGCATCCGGACATGCCGCGCCAGGCATTCTACGAGATGTGGGAGCGCCTGCAATCGGGGCGGTCGTGGATGGGCCTGGTCAAGAACCGCTGCAAGAGCGGCGACCACTACTGGGTCCACGCCTACGCCACCCCCATCGTCGACGACCAGGGCCGCATCACCGAGATCCAGTCCGTGCGCCTGCCGCCGCCCGACGAGGCGACCATCGAGCGCGCCGAGGCGCTCTACGCCCAGGCCCGCGCCCGGGAGCCGGACCAGGGCAAGATCAGCGCGCGCACGGCGCGCCCGCGCTGGCAGCTCGACACCCGCGGCCGCACCATCGGGCTGATGCTCCTCGCCCCGCTGACGGCCATCGCCGCGGCGGCGGCGGGCCTGCCGGCGGGGCTCCAGATCGGGGCCGTGGCCGGCGCCGCGCTCGCCGCCCTCGCGGCCCTGCCGTGGGCGTGGCGCCACCTCGGCGAGGCGCTGCGCAGCGCCGCGCAGATCGTCGACGACCCCATCGCCGAGGCCGTCTACACCGGCCGCCAGGACGAGGCGGCGCGGCTCGAGCTCGCCCTGCTCCACCTGCGCACCGAGCTGCAGGCGGTGCCCGAGCGCCTCGCCAACGCCACGCAGCACATCCAGGGCGCCGGCACGCAGGCCGCCGAGGCCATCGCCGAGGCCCGGGAGCAGTCCCAGCGCCAGACCCAGGAGACCCAGCAGGTCGCCACCGCCATGGAGGAGATGTCCCAGAGCGTCCAGGAGGTGGCGCGCAACGCCTCCCAGGGGGCGGAGACCAGCGAGCAGGCCCGCGAGCAGACCAGCCACGGCATGGCGACGGTCCAGCGCAGCGCCGACGCCGTCCGCGAGCTCGTCGAGCGGGTCAAGGGCTCGGCGGAGGTCATCCACCAGGTCGCCGACGAGACGGAGCGCATCGGCTCCGCGCTCAACCTGATCCAGGAGATCACCGAGCAGACCAACCTGCTCGCCCTCAACGCGGCCATCGAGGCCGCCCGCGCCGGCGACGTGGGCCGCGGCTTCTCGGTGGTGGCCGAGGAGGTCCGGGTGCTCGCCGACCGCACCTCGGAGTCGACCCGGGAGATCAAGGGGATCATCGAGTCGCTCCAGCAGGGCGCCTCGCAGGCGGTCGCCGCCATGCGCGAGAGCAGCGAGCGGGCCGAGGCCACCCTCGAGTACGCCGACCAGGCCCGCGAGGCGCTCGAGCAGATCGATAGCGCCGTGGGCACCATGCGCGAGATGAGCGCCCAGATCGCCAGCGCCACCGAGGAGCAGAGCGCCACCGCCGACGAGGTCAACCGCAACATCAACAACATCGACCAGCTCGCCCAGGAGGTCCGCCACCGCACCGAGCAGGCGGGCGAGCGCATGTCCGATCTCGCCGGCGAGATCGACCACGCCTCGCGGCTCGTGGGCCGCTTCAGCCAGGAGGGCCGCTGAGCCGCTGCGGCGGCCTACCGCAGCCTACGGCGGATGCCGTATGATGGCCCCAGCAGAGCACGCAGAAGGGGTGAGGCGTGATCCACAGCATGACGGCCTTCGAGCGCCGCGAGGCGCACGGCGCCTGGGACGGCCGGCCGGCGCGCCTGGCCTGGGAGCTGCGCTCGGTCAACCACCGCTACCTGGAGATCCAGCCCCGCCTGCCCGATGAGCTGCGGCCGCTGGAGCCGGCGCTCCGCGAGCGGCTCGCCCAGGCCCTCGGGCGCGGCAAGGTCGAGGCCACCCTGCGCCTCGACCGCGACGCCGGCGAGGCCCCGGCGCTCGAGGTGGACTGGGCCCGGGTCGACGAGCTCGGCCGCCTCTGCGCCGCCGTCCAGGAGCGCCTCGGCGAGCAGGCCGCCCCCGCCCCGGTCACGGAGCTCCTGCGCCAGCCCGGCGTCCTGCGCGAGCCCCAGGGCGACGCCGGGCCGCTGCACGAGGCGGCCCTGGCGCTGCTCGACGAGGCCGTCTCCGGGCTGCGCGAGACGCGCCGGCGGGAGGGCGAGCACCTCGCCGAGCACCTGCGCCAGCGCGCGCAGGCGGCGCGGGCGCAGGTCGACGGCCTCGCCGGGCGCCGCGGCGAGGCCAACCGCAGGGTCCGCGAGCGCCTCGAGGCGCGCCTCGCCGAGCTGCCGGAGCCGGCGGATCCCGGCCGCCTCGAGCAGGAGCTCGCCTACATCGCCCAGCGGCTCGACATCGACGAGGAGCTCGAGCGCCTCACCGCCCACCTCGACGAGGTCCAGCGGCTGCTCGGCGTGGCCGAGCCGGTGGGCCGGCGCCTCGACTTCCTCATGCAGGAGCTCAACCGCGAGGCGAACACCATCGCCTCCAAGGCCGGCGACCCGCCGACCAGCAACGCCGCCGTGGAGCTGAAGGTACTCATCGAGCAGATGCGCGAGCAGGTCCAGAATGTCGAGTGATCGCCCCCCCAGCCCGCAGGCCGCCCCCTCGGGCTCCGGAGCGGGCCAGCCGCGGGACGCCGGCCCCCGAGGGGGCGGAGACGATGTAGAGGGTCCCGGGGCCGGGAAGACGAGCCTCGTGCGCACGCTGCTCGAGACCGTGCCCGGGCTCGAGCTCTCCGTCTCCCACACCACCCGGGCGCCCCGGCCCGGCGAGGTCGACGGCGTCGACTACCACTTCACCGACGAGGCGCGCTTTACCGCGCTGGTCGACCAGGGCCGCTTCCTCGAGCACGCCCGGGTCTTCGGCAACCTCTACGGCACCTCCCGCGACGCGGTCGAGGCGCGCCTCGCTGCCGGGGCGGACGTCATCCTCGAGATCGACTGGCAGGGGGCGCAGCAGGTGCGGCCCCTGCTGCCGGAGGCGGTCTCGGTGTTCATCCTGCCGCCCTCGCGCGCGGAGCTGCAGCGCCGGCTGCGCGGGCGGGGGCAGGACGACGAGGCGACGCTCGCCCGGCGCACCGAGGAGGCGGCCGCCGAGCTCGCCCACTACGCCGAGTACGACTACCTGGTCGTCAACGACGACTTCGAGCGCGCCCGCGCCGATCTCGAGGCGCTGATCCGCAGCCAGCGGCTGCGCCGCGCCCGCCAGGAGCACGCCCTGCGCGGGATCCTCGACGAGCTCCTCGAGGGGACCCCCTCGCCGGGCTAGATCCGCTGGATCTGCACGGCCTGCAGCGAGCCCTCCTTGACCGGCGAGGCCACCAGGTCGAACTCGAGCACCGTCTCGTGGCTGGGCAGGTCCGCGGGGCGGACGTCGGCGGGCAGCTCGCTGTCGCGGAAGAAGGCCGAGGCGTAGGGCGAGTCGGCGTCGCGGGTGTCGGTCACCCAGAGGTTGTCCGCCCACGTCACGTCGCCGCGCAGGTAGCGGATGAAGCCGTACCCGCCCTCCTGGGCGTGGTAGTAGCAGGTCCCGCGCACCCGCGAGCCCGCCTCGCCCCAGGGAGGGCGGCCGTTGCCGTTGCCGCCGCGCCGGGCGGGCAGCAGGCCGGGGATGAGGTAGCCGCAGATGTAGTCGTCGGCCTCGCGCTTGAGGGCGCCGGAGACGTTCTCGAAGGCGACGATCTCCACCCGGCAGCCCTGGTCCTGGAGGGCGCGGACCACCTGCACGAAGTCGCCGTCGCCGGTGACGAGCACCACGCGGGAGAGGTTGCGCGACTGCGTCAGGGCGTCGACGGCCATCTCCAGGTCGGCGTTGGCCTTGGCGTAGCGGTTCCCCTCCTCGTCGGTGTACCAGCGGAAGTGCTTGACGATGACCTTGTAGCCGAACTCGCGCAGGGAGGCGAAGAAGTTGCTGACCTTCTGCTGGTAGGCCGGGTCCCGGGCGGCCCGGGCGTCGTCGTAGACGGCGTAGACGTTCAGCCGCAGCGCCTCGCCGCCGCCGCGGCAGGCGAGGCGGCGCAGGATGTCGTACTGCATGCCGAAGCCGCCGTTGGCCTGGATATTGGCCACGTCGACATAGATGCCCACGGGTCCGCCTACGCCCAATCGCCTCTCCTTGCTACCGCGGGGCCGTCAGTCGCCGCTCTCGCGCAGGCGCACGACGATATCCACGCCGGCGACGCGCTTGCCCCTGGGGACCTCGAGCTGCTCGCAGAGCTCGCGCTCGTCGATGTCGAGATGCACGTCCTCGATGCGGCCGCTGTGCTCATCGTAGAGGTGGTGGTGGTCCTCGGTACGGGTGTCGAAGTACGACTTGCCGGAGTGCACGATCACCTCGCGCAGCAGGCCGGCCTCCTTGAACTGGTTGAGCGTGTTGTAGACCGTCGCCAGCGAGACCTTGATCCCGCGCGCGGTCGCCTCCTCGTAGAGGGCCTCTGCCGTCACGTGGCGGTCTTCCCCGGAGAATAGCAGCCCCGCCAGGGCCATGCGCTGCTGCGTGGGGCGCAGCCCGATCGCCCGGAGGTAGCCGGCGCCGTTGTCGCCATCGAGCCCGGTCTTCTCACTCATACTCGACATGGTAAGCCCTTTATGCGGCCGGTTGCACACTTTGATGCAGAATAATTTTAAACTTAGCCGGCTGCCCCCCTCAACA
>NZ_NRSH01000111.1 GCF_016584055.1 Halorhodospira neutriphila | reverse complement strand
CCCACGGGTCGAGGAGCCGGTCGGCCGCCTCGATGACCGCCTCCGGGCGGGCGCCGCGCGCCAGGCGGAGGAGGACGTCGTTGAAGGCGCCCTCCATGTCGTAGGCGGCCGCCAGCGCCGGGCGGCTCATCCACAGGATGGCGTAGCGCTCGTAGTCGGGCATGATCTCGCCGGGGCGGATCTGGTAGACGAACTCCGGCGAGGTGGCCACGCCGACCACCTCGAGGGTCTCGTAGCCGCCGCGGACGACCACCGCCAGGCGCGCGCCGGCGTGCAGGCCGTGGGCCTCGGCGAAGGCGTCGCTGACCACCGCCTCGCGCTCCCGGCCCGGCTCCGGGAGGCGCCCCTCGGTGAGGTAGAGGCGGTTGAGCGCGGCGTTCCGCCCCTCGGGCAGGGAGACGATCCGCGCCGTCGCCGGGTCGTCGAAGCCGGGGAGCTCCAGGCTGGCCTCGGCGACCACGCGCGTTACGGCCTGCTGGACGCCCGGGATGGCGGCGAGCTCGTCGGCGAGCCCCCGGGGGGCGCGCTCGACGCTGGCGAAGACGTCGGCGAAGCGGTAGTCGCGGTAGAAGGCGTCCCGGGTGCCGGTCAGGGCGGCGAGCGCGCTCAGGAACATCACCAGGGTGGCCACGCCGCTGGCGATCACCACGGCGATGGCCAGCGCCTGGGCGCGCATCCCCCAGAGCTCGCGCAGCAGCTTGCGCGTCAGGGCCCTCACCAGCTCAGCTCCCGCGCCCGGCAGCGCTCGGCGTTCTCGCGGATCCCGGCGATGCGCCCGTCGCGGAAGTCGACGACCCGGTGGGCCATGCCGGCGATCCCGGCGTTGTGGGTGATCAGCGCCGTCGTGGTGCCGAGCTCGCCGTTGATCCGCTCCAGCGCCTCGAGCACCGTCACGCCGGTGCGGGAGTCGAGGGCCCCGGTGGGCTCGTCGCACAGCAGCACCCGCGGGCGCTTGGCCACCGCCCGGGCGATGGCGACCCGCTGCTGCTCGCCGCCGGAGAGCTGCGCCGGGAAGTGGTCGAGCCGCTCGCCGAGCCCGACCATCGCCAGCGCCGCCTCCGGGGCCATGGGGTCGCGGGCGATCTCGGTGACGATGGCCACGTTCTCGCGGGCCGTGAGGCTGGGTATGAGGTTGTAGAGCTGGAAGACGAAGCCGACGAAGTGGCGCCGGAAGGCGGTCAGCTCCCGCTCGCCGGCGGCGGCCAGGTCCCGGCCCTCGACGAGCACCCGGCCCGCGGTGGGCACGTCGAGGCCGCCGAGGATGTTGAGCAGGGTCGACTTGCCGCTGCCCGACGGGCCGAGGAGCACGACCAGCTCGCCGGCGTAGAGGCACAGGTCGACGCCGCGCAGGGCGTGCACCGCCACCTCGCCCATGCGGTAGACCTTGGTCACCCCCTCGACGCGGAAGACCTCGCTGGCGGGCATGGGGGCGCCCTCCTCGGCGGGCTCTCCCCCAGTATCGTAGGCGCTGGCGGGCCTAGCGCAGCGCGGGCACGAAGACCCGCGTCCCGTCGACCTGCCCGGCGACGAGCCGCTGGCCGTAGAGCCGCTCCAGCGCCTCGGTGACCAGCATCGCGCCCGTCGGTCCCCAGCAGGCGCTGCCGTCGGGGTAGAGCAGGAGGATGTGGTCGCACCAGCGCGCCGCCAGGTTGATGTCGTGCAGGCAGAGGAAGACGGCGCAGCCGGCGGCGGCGCGCTCGGCGAGCAGCCCCATGACCGCCGTCTGGTGGCGCAGGTCGAGGTGGTTGGTGGGCTCGTCGGCGAGCCAGACGGCCGGGTCCTGGGCCAGGACGGTGGCCACGCTCAGGCGCTGGCGCTCGCCGCCGGAGAGGGTGCTCACCAGGCGCTCCTCGAGGCCGTCGAGGCCCAGCCGCGCCAGGGCGCCGCGGGCGATGGCGAGATCCTCAGCGGTCTCCAGGTCCCAGGGCGCCAGGTAGGGGTGGCGGCCGATGAGGGCGGTCTCCAGGACCGTGGCGGGGAAGCCGTCGTGGCGCTCCTGGAAGACCACCCCCAGGCGGCGGGCCAGCGCCTTGCGCCGCCACTGCCCCAGGCCCCGCCCCGCCAGCCGCACCGCGCCCGAGCGCGGCGGGCGCAGCCCGGCGAGGGTGTGGAGCAGGGTCGTCTTCCCCGCCCCGTTCGGCCCGAGCACCCCCCAGACCTCCCCGGGCGCCACGGCGAGGTCGAGGGGATCGCCGTCCGGCCGCCCCGGGATGTCGATCACCAGCTCGCGGAGGGCCAGGCCCGCCGTGGTACTCGCCTGTGGCGCGGTCCCGCTCATCGGCTCCGGTGCAGCAGGTAGAGGAACAAAGGCACGCCGAGCAGCGCCGTGATGACCCCCACCGGCAGCTGCTCGGGGGCGATGAGGGTGCGCGCGAGCACGTCGGCGCCGGCCAGCAGGGCGCCGCCGGCCAGCGCCGAGGCGGGCAGGATCAGGCGCTGGTCGTTGCCGAGGAGCAGGCGCAGCATGTGCGGCACCACCAGGCCGACGAAGCCGATGCTGCCCGCCGTGGTCACGGCCACGGCGGTGAGCACGCTCGCCGCCGCGTAGATGCCCCACTCCAGCGGCCGCACCGCCACGCCGAGGGCCGTCGCCTGCAGCGGCCCGCGGGCGAGGACGTTGAGGCTGCGCCCCAGCGGCGCGGCGGCCAGCACGGCGGCGGCGAGCACGCCGAGGGCGAGCCACGGGCTGCCGGCGTAGGCGAGATCGCCCATGAGCCAGTAGAGCATCCCCGGCAGCTGGTGGCGCGAGCCCACGGCGAGCATGAAGGTGACCAGCGCCCCCCAGCCGGAGGCGACCACCACCCCGGTCAGCAGCAGCCACGGCGGCGGCGGCGACGGCGGCGAGCGCCAGCAGCGGCGGGGCCAGGCGGGGCACGGCCTAGCGGCGCTGCCGGGCCTGCTCGAGGTGCTCGCAGAGCCTCGCCGTGCCCTCGAGCACCCGCGGGGTGGGCCGCTGGAGCAGCGCCGGATCGACGAAGAAGAGGTTGCCGCGCCGCGCCGCGCGCAGGCTCTCGTAGCGGCGCCAGGGCGCGAGCAGGGAGCGGCCGCCCTCCCCGCCCATGCCGCCGGCGACGATGGCCTCGGGGTCGGCGGCGAGGACCGCCTCCTTATCCACCCGCGGGGCGAGCCGGTCCAGCTCGGCGAAGATGTTCCGGCCGCCGCAGATGCGGATGGCGTCGCTGATCATCTGCTCGCCGTTGACGGTCATCAGCGGGGCGTCCCAGATCTCGTAGAAGACCGTGACCGGGTCGCGGCCGGCGTAGCGGCGCCGCAGCCCGGCGAGGCGCTCGCGGAACGCGGCCGCCGCCTCCCGCGCCGCCGCCTCGGTGCCCGCGAGCCGGCCGAGGCGCTCGAGGGTGGCCGGGATCCGCTCGAGGCGGCCCTGCGCGCTGCGGTAGAGCGTCGCCCCGGCCTCCTCGAGGCGCTCAAGCTGATGCGGCGAGTTCCCGCCCTGCCAGGCCACCACCAGGTCCGGGCGGAAGGCGAGGAGCGACTCCAGGTCGAGCCGCTCGTAGCTGCCCACCCGCGGCAGCTCCCGCGCCGGCTCGGGGTAGTCGGCGTGGCTCACCGCGGCGACGACCCGCTCGCCGGCCCCGGCGGCGAAGAGCAGCTCCGTCACCCCCGGCGAGAGGGCGATGATGCGCTGCGCCGGGCCCTCCAGGCAGACCTCCCGCCCGGTGTCGTCCTCGACGCAGCGCCCCTCCGCGGCGGCAGTGCCGGCGAGCAGCGCCGCCGCCAGGAGCAGGGCGGCCCCGAGCCCGGCGCGCCGGCGCCGGAGCGCCCGCGCGGCCGCGGAGGCCGGTGCGGCGCGGCGCGCCGCCATCAGGAGCCCCTCGGCTCGCGCTCGGCGAGCGCGCGCCACTGGCGCTCGCCGCCGGCCTCGCGGCGGGCGAGCAGGCGCGCGGCCACGAAGAGCAGATCCGAGAGGCGGTTGAGGTAGGCCGCAGCGCCCGGGCCGACGGGCTCGCGCCGGCCGAGGGCGATCAGCGTCCGCTCGGCCCGCCGGCAGACGGCGCGCACGACGTGGCACTCCGCCGTCGCCGGCCCGCCGCCCGGCAGGACGAACTCCTTGAGCGGCGGCAGCGCCTCGTTGAGGTCCGCCAGGGCGGTCTCCAGGCGCTTGACGGCGTGCTCCGGGAGCGCCTCGTGGCCGGGCACCGCGAGCTCGGCGCCGAGGTCGAAGAGCTCGTGCTGGACCGGCTCGAGCACCGCGGCCACGTCCTCCGGCAGCTCGTAGGCGAGCAGCCGGCCCAGGACGCTGTTGAGCTCGTCGACCTCGCCGCAGGCCGCGATGCGCAGGCTGTCCTTGTCGACCCGGGAGCCGTCGCCGAGCCCGGTCCGGCCCTCATCCCCGGTGCGAGTGGTGATCTTCGAGAGGCGGTTCCCCATGGCGTGGACCTCTTTCCGGCGCTGCGCGCCCATCGACGCGGACCGGTACCGCCGGGGAGAGGGAGGGGAGGTGCAGGAGCGTGACGGGGCGCCGAGATCCGCGCCGCCGGCGAGCAGTCCAACCACCCGGCCCGCCGCACCCCGCGGCACCTGGGCTGTCATGGGCCGGTCTCCGGGCTCGTGGGCGGAGGGATTCCCCCCGGAGCGGGCCGCCTTCCCGTGAGCGCGCCGCCGCGCAGCCATCGCCCACAGTGGCCTGTCAGGCCCGCTCGCCCCACCTACCGTTGCGGGGGCAGCGCCGGACTCGCCGCGCGGATCGGCGGCTGGACCGGTCTTCCCGTTTAACCCCGGCAACCTGGGCAGGCGCCGGGTGCACCCATGACGCCAATACTTTAGAGTGGCCGCCTGGTACCGTCAAACCAGGGGCCAGGGCGCACCGGCGCCCGATGAGGCGCGCCCGGCCCCGGAAGGGAGCAGGCGAAGATGGCGCACACCGAGCAGCTGCCCGCCGAGGAGGCCTTCAAGGGCTTCACCAACACGGACTGCCCCTACTTCCCCTGCCACCCCGGGGTCGAGCGGGCCTTCAACTGCCTCTTCTGCTACTGCCCGCTCAACGCCTACGAGTGCCCCGGCCCCTACCGGGTCATCACCGACCGCCACGGGCTCCGGCGCAAGGACTGCTCCGCCTGCACCCTCCCCCACGACGGCTACCGCGAGTCCTGGGCCTTCATCCAGCGGTGGCTGCGCCGCCCGGTCCCCTGGGACGGCAGCGAGCAGACCCGGCTGCCGGCGCCGGCAGGACTCCCTCAGAGGCCGTCCTTCTCCACCGCCCACTGCAGGATGGGCATGGCCGGCCGGTAGGCGTGCAACCGCCCCAGGGGCTCGGCGCGCTCCACCGACAGGCGGGTCAGCGTCCCCCCGTAGCGCTGCCAGGCGGCCTGGATCGCCTGCTCGCTCTCCAGGGTGACGCTGTTGGCGACCAGCCGGCCGCCGGCGGGCAAGGCGGCGTAGCAGGCCTCGATCAGGGCCGGGTCGTGGACGCCGCCGCCGAGGAAGACGGCGTCGGGGGCCGGCGCCTCGGCGAGCGCCTCGCGGGCCTCGCCGGTACGCACCTCCAGGCGCGGCACGCCCAGGGCAGCGGCGTTGCGCGCCGCCGCGGCCGCCCGCTCGCCGCGGCGCTCCACGGCGAGGGCCTGGGTCGAGGGCTCGGCGAGCAGCCACTCGACGGCCACCGAGCCGCAGCCGCAGCCGATGTCCCAGAGCCGCTCGTCGGCCCGGGGGCGGAGGCTGGCGAGGGTCAGGGCGCGGACCTCGCGCTTGGTGATCTGGCCGTCGTGCTCGAACCACGCCTCGGGCAGCCCCGGCGCGCACGGCAGGATGCGGGCGCCGGGCTCCGCCGCGACCTCCACGGCGACCAGGTTCAGCGCCTGGATCCCGTCGAGGGCGAAGTCGCGGGCCGTGGTGTGCCGGACCCGCTCGTGGGGGCCGCCGAGCGCCTCCAGGAGGGCCATCCGGCTGGGGCCGAAGCCCCACTCGACCAAGGCCTGCGCCACCTGCCCCGGGGTCTCGGCGCCGGCGGAGAGGGCCAGCACGCGCCGGCCCGGCTGCAGCAGCGGGCGCAGGCTCGCTAGGGGGCGGCCGCCGAGGGCGATGAGGGCGCACTCCTGCTGCGCCCAGCCCAGGCGGGCGGCGGCGAGGGCGATGGACGAGGGCTGCGGCAGGCAGCGCATCTCCGCCGCGGGCAGGTGGCGGCGCAGCGTGGCGCCGACGCCGAAGAGGAAGGGGTCGCCCGAGGCGAGCACCGCCACCGGCTCGCCGCGGCGCTCGAGCAGCCGCGGGATCGTCGCCGTCAGCGGCGAGGCCCAGGCCAGGGTCTCGCCGTGGATCAGGGGCTCGGCCAGCGCCAGGTGGCGCCGGCCGCCAACGACCAGGCGCGCGGCGCCGAGCAGGCCCCGCGCCGCCGGGGAGAGCCCCTCGAGGCCGTCCTCCCCCAGGCCGATGAGGCTCAGCCACGCCTCCGGCGTACCGCCCGCCTCGCTGCCCGCCATTCAGTCCTCGCGCTCGCTCGCCAGGGCGTTCACGGCCGCCACCGCCATGGCGCTGCCGCCCTGGCGGCCGTGGACCACGATCGACGCCAGCGCCTCGTGCCCGGCGAGGGCGGCCTTGGCCTCGGCGGCGCCGACCATGCCCACCGGCATGCCGATGACCACCGCCGGCGGCGGCGCGCCCTCGTCGATGAGCTCGAGCAGGTGGAAGAGCGCCGTGGGGGCGTTGCCGATGGCCACCACCGCGCCGTCGAGGCGCTCGCCCCAGAGGTCGAGGGCCGCGGCGGTCCGGGTGTTGCCGATGGCCCGGGCGCGCTCCGGCACCCGCGGGTCGTCGAGGGTGCAGCAGACCTCGTTGGCCGCCGGCAGCCGCGCGGTGGTGATGCCGTGGGCGACCATGCGGCTGTCGCAGAGGATCGGCCGGCCGGCGCGCAAAGCCTCGCGGCCGGCGGCCACGGCCCCCGGCGTCAGGGCGAGGTGCTCGGTGATATCGACCCGGCCGCAGGCGTGGATGACGCGCACCGCCACCTGCGCCTGCTCGCGGCTCAGACCCTCGAGCCGCGCCTCGCGGCGGATCGTGGCGAAGGACTCGGCGTAGATGGCGGCGCCGTCCCGGAGGTAGTCGTAGGATCGAGCCATGAGGGCCTCCGCAAATCCTGCAGAACCTAGAGCGCCCCTCGCCCCCTGTCAAACCGGGCGGGCGGCCGCCGGCCACGCCCGGGCCCGCCCCCCGACGCCGGGGGGCGTGGCGGCGCCCCG
>NZ_NRSH01000110.1 GCF_016584055.1 Halorhodospira neutriphila | reverse complement strand
GGCGGAGCAGGGTGCGCACCGGGGCCGGGATCCGCCAGGCCAGGACGTAGTCCCCGGTGCGCACCCCGGCGTCCTGGAGCACGTGCCGCGCCTGGGCGGCGTCGAGCTCGGCGCGGAGCGCCTGGTGCAGCGCGGCGACGGCCGACTCCGGCACCATGCGCTCGGGCGGGTGGTCGAGCCACGCCTCGAGGCCGGCGGCCGCGAAGACCCGGCGCGCTGCCTCCTCGCCCGCCGCCGCGCGCAGCGCGGCGGCGACCTGGAGGATGGCATTGGGGCCGATCCGCGACTCGCCGGCGCCCTCCGGGCGCTCCGTGCCGCTGTTGCCGGAGGGCACGCTCAAGCCTCGTCCGTCTCCGCCGTCTCCTCGCTCTTCTGGGCGTCCTTGGACTTGGCCGGCCCGCCCTTGCGGTAGACCTGGACGGGCTCCTCGGCCGGCGTGCGCTCGGTCTCGGTGCCGCCCTTGTGGGAGCGCGCCTCCTGGATCTTCTTCTTCTCCTTGGCAGCGTCCCACTCGGCCTGCTGCGCGGGGGCCACGGTGCGCGACTTATCGAAGTTCTTCTCGATGTTCTCGCTGACCTTCTTGCGGGTCTGCGGCCCCCAGTAGCCGTGCTTGCCGAGGTCGTAGAACTTGCGCTGGAAGCCGGCCTTGAGGAAGGCCTTGAGGCAGCCGAGGAGGTACTTGCGGCGATCGCCGCTGCCCGCCCAGGGGTAGGAGAGCAGCGCCTTCCGCATGTAGAAGCGCCGGTAGTTGCTCATGACCCGGTCGAGGAGCTCGCCGCGGTCCATGGCCTCGGGCTTGATGATGGGGGTGACGAAGTTGTACTTCTCGAAGTCGTAGACCTCGACCGTATCGCTGAGCTCGTGGAAGAGGTCCGAGAACGGCCACGGGGTGTACATCGCCCAGTTGGCCATGTCCGCGCCCCAGTCGAGGGACATCCGGTAGGTCTCCTCGAGGGTCTCGGCGGTCTCGTTCTCGAGGCCGACGATGAACTGCGCCTCGACGACGATGCCGGCGTCGCGCAGCAGCTTCACCGCCTTCTTGTTCTGCGCGACCGTGGTCTCCTTGTTGAAGCGGTCGAGCTTGAGCTGCGCCGCCGCCTCGGTGCCGAGGGAGACGTGGATCAGGCCGGACTGGCGGTAGAAGTCGAGCATGTCCTCGTCGCGCAGGACGTCGGTGACGCGGGTGTTGAGCCCCCACATGATCCCGCGCTGGGGCAGGCCGCGGTTGATCAGGGCCTGGCAGAACTCGATGAACTTCTTGCGATTGATGGTCGGCTCCTCGTCGGCGAGGATGAAGAAGCCGACGCCGTGGTTGTCGACGAGGTGCTCGATCTCGTCGACGACCCGCTCCGGGTCGCGGACGCGGTAGTCGCGCCAGAACTTCCACTGCGAGCAGAACGAGCAGGTGAAGGGGCAGCCGCGGGCCATATTGGGGATGGCGACGCGGGTGTTGAGCGGGATATAGATGTACTTCTCCCACTCGAGGATGCTCCAGTCGGGCTCGATGCTGTCGAGGTCCTTGATGGTCGGCGCCGCGGGGGTCGCGACGATCTGCTCGCCGTCGCGGTAGGCGAGCCCGCGGATGTGCTCGCGGTCCTCCGGCCAGCGCCCCTCGGCGACGGTGCGGGCGACGTTGACCATGATCTCCTCGCCCTCGCCGCGGACGATGGCGTCGATCCAGGGCGCCTCGCTGAGCACCTGCTTGTACATGAAGGTGGGGTGGATCCCGCCGATGAGGGTGACCACGTTGGGGTCGACCTCGCGGGCGATCTCCAGGCTGCGCTCGGCGATGTAGATGGAGGGGGTGATGGCGGTGGTGCCGACGATATCCGGCTCGACCTCCTGGATCTTCTGCCGGATCTGCTCCTCGGAGAGGCTGTCGGTCATCGCGTCGACGAACTGGAGATCCTCGAAGCCCGCCTGCTTGAGGGCGCCGGCGAGGTAGGCGACCCATGCCGGCGGCCAGTTCCCCGCAATCTCTGCACCACCCGAAGAGTAGTTGGGATGAATGAATAAGATACGCATGGGTCACCCTCCGCGAGTGCTCTTCCTTAAATGTACGTACGATGCTTAAAATGCACTTTCATAAGGTGATTTGTCTAGGGCTCGGCGCGCCTCGGCCACGCCCCGCGGCGCCCCTTCGCCGGGTGCCCCCTCTCCCCCTCCCGGAAGGCTGCCGCCGCGGCCCGGCTCGGCTGCTCAGGCGGCCAAAAAAATCGCCGGACGCCATCGTATAGCGGTCCGGCGATTCGGTGCTGGCCGGCTCGCGGGCGTCACGCCCCAAGCCGCTTCTGCGCCGTACGGCGGCAGATCGCTCCTAGACGTCCTGCGGCCCGATCTTCTGCGCGTCGGCGGCGTCCTCCCACGCCCAGCACCAGCCGTTGGCGTTGACGAGCTTGTCGCCGAAGGCGGCGCAGTAGCCCCAGCTGCCCTTGTCCTCGTGCTGGCGGAAGAGCAGGCAGTTGGCGCAGAACTGGCTGCTGTCGAAGCGCGGATGGCTCTTGTCGGCGTCGGCCTGGTTGTGGACGTAGCCCAGGCCGCGGGCCTCCGGCGACTGGGGATCGACGCGCTGCGCGTTGGCGCCTGCGCCGCCCTCCTGCGCCGCCGCGGGGCCGCTGCGCAGCAGCATGCCCGCTGCCGGGATCGCGGCCGTGCTGAGCAGGCCGAGGCGCAGGAACTTGCGGCGGGAGTGATCACTCGGGGTATTGCTCATGACTCTGGCTCCTCTCACGTCGGGGTCGAGGTGACCTCTTTTTGGCTCGGCTGCCGCCCCGCCGGTAGGTGCTTGGGGGCAGCGCTTCCTCCATGGTATCTCTTGCGGCCAGTTTGCTAGCGCTTCAAGAATGGGCTTGCCCTTACGAGAGGTGCAAGGGGGGCGCGACGATGTTGCTCAGCACCTCGGCGGGTGGGGCGCGACGGGGCGCAATCAACAGGGAGCGAGCGGGATGGAGCGAGTCGTCATCGTGGACCGCCAGGGCCGGCGGATCGGCACCGAGGAGAAGATTCAGGCCCACGCCGCAGGCGGCACGCTGCACCTCGCCTTCTGCGTCTTCGTCCTCGACGCCGCCGGCCGGCTGCTCCTCCAGCGCCGCGCCGATCAGAAATACCACTTCCCCGGCCTCTGGTCCAACTCCTGCTGCGGCCATCCGCGCCCCGGCGAGGGCGTCGTCGCCGCCGCCGAGCGCCGCCTCGGCGAGGAGTTCGGCTTCACCACCGCCCTGCGCCCGGTCACGGCGTTCACCTACTACGCCGAGGATGCGGTCAGCGGTCTCGCCGAGCACGAGTACGCCCACGTCCTGGTGGGCCGCGCCGACGGCTGCGAGCCGGCGCCGGCCCCCGAGGAGATCGGCGACTGGTGCTGGCTCGCCCCGCCGCAGGCCAGCGCCGACGCGGCGTGCCGGCCCGGGCGCTACACCCCCTGGTTCCGCCGGCTGATCACCGAGCAGCCCGTCTCCGCCTGGCTCGAGTGAGCGGTGAGGCAGGGCTGTTCCCGGTGCGCCGCTTTGGTAACCTGCGCAACGGATCGGCAGGCTGCAAGCGGCAGCCTCTCCGGCATCCGGACACCCGATAACACCACTGAACTGAGCAACCTGGGACGGCACAATCCATGGCTCCAGCGTTTCCCTTCTCGGCGATCGCCGGGCAAGACGAGATGAAGCTCGCGATGACCATCGCCGCGGTCGACAGCTCGATCGGCGGCGTGCTGGTCTTCGGCGACCGCGGCACGGGCAAGTCCACGGTGGTGCGCGCCCTCGCCGGGCTGCTGCCGAGCATCCGGGCGGCCGAGTGCCCCTACCACTGCAATCCGGACAAGGAGGACGACCTCTGCGAGCACTGCGCCGAGCGCCGCGCCCAGGGCAAGTCGCTGAAGGTCCGGCGCATCGACGTGCCGGTCGTCGACCTGCCGCTCGGCGTCACCGAGGATCGCGTCGTCGGCGCCCTCGACCTCGAGCGGGCCCTGACCGACGGCGAGAAGGCCTTCGAGCCGGGGCTGCTGGCGCGGGCCAACCGCGGCTTCCTCTACATCGACGAGGTCAACCTCCTCGAGGATCACATCGTCGACCTCCTCCTCGATGTCGCCGCCAGCGGCGAGAACGTCGTCGAGCGCGAGGGGCTGAGCGTGCGCCACCCGGCGAAGTTCGTGCTCATCGGCAGCGGCAACCCCGAGGAGGGGGAGCTGCGCCCGCAGCTGCTCGACCGCTTCGGCCTCTCGGTGGAGGTCTCCACCCCCGAGGACCTGCACACGCGCATGCAGGTCATCCGCCGGCGCGACGACTACGAGTCCGACCCGGCGGCCTTCGTCGAGCGCTGGAAGCGCAAGGACGGCCAGGTCCGCCGCCAGATCGAGCGCGCCCGCGAGCACCTGCCCCAGGTCGAGGTCTCCGACGCGATGCTCGAGCGCACCTCGCAGCTGTGCATGGCCCTCGGTACCGACGGGCTGCGCGGCGAGCTGACCCTGATCCGGGCCGCCCGCGCCGCCGCCGCCCTCGACCAGGCCGATGCCGTGGACGTCAGCCACCTGCGCCGGGTGGCCAGCGTCGCCCTGCGCCACCGCCTGCGCCGCGACCCGCTCGACGAGTCCGGCTCGACGACCCGGGTCCAGCGCGCCGTGGAGGAGCACCTGCCGGCATGAGCGCCGCCCTCGACTACGCCACCGCCGAGGCGGCGTGGGAGGACGCCGTCCGCGCAGCGGCGCTGCTCGCCATCGACCCGCCGGGCGTCGGCGGCGTCTGCCTGCGCTCGCTGCCCGGCCCGGTCCGCGACCGCTGGGTGCAGATCGCCCGCGAGCTGCTGCCCGCCGAGACGCCCTGGCGGCGCATCCCCATCAGCGTCTCCGACAGCCGCCTGCTCGGCGGCCTCGACCTGACCGCGACGCTGCGCGCCGGGCGCCCGGTGCTCGAGCGCGGCGTCCTCGCCGAGAGCGACGGCGGGATCGTGGTCCTGGCCATGGCCGAGCGCATCGCCCCGGCGACGGCGGGCAAGATCGGCGCCGTGGTGGACAACGGCGAGGTGGCCGTCGAGCGCGACGGCCTGGCCGAGCGGACGCCGACCCGCTTCGGGATCGTCGCCCTCGACGAGGGGGCGACGGAGGACGAGCGGCCGGTGGGCCCGCTGCGCGACCGCCTCGGCTGCCACCTCGACCTCAACGGCATCCCGGTCCACGCCGCCAGCGGCTCGATGTACGCCGCCGACGAGATCGCCGCGGCGCGCCAGCGGCTGCCGGCGGTGGCCTGCGACGACCACCACGCCGAGGCGCTGTGCGCCGGCGGCCTGGCGCTGGGGATCGGCTCGCTGCGGGCGCCGCTGCAGGCCCTGCGCGCGGCGCGGGCGGCGGCGGCGCTCGACGGCCGCGAGCAGGTCGAGGACGAGGACGTCCAGCTCGCCACGCGGCTGATCCTCGTCCCCCGGGCCACCCAGGTCCCGCCGTCGCCGGAGCAGGCCGAGGAGCCGGAGCAGCAGCCGGAGCAGCCCCAGGAGGCGCCGGGCGAGGAGCCCGAGCCCGAGGAGGGCGAGCCGGACACCTCGGAGGAGGACGCCCCCGAGGAGCCGGACCCGGGCGAGGGCGGCGACGACGAGGAGCAGGAGGCCCCGGCCGACGGGATCCCCTCCGAGGTGGTCCTCGAGGCGGCCAAGGCGGCGCTGCCCGACGACGTCCTGCAGCGCCTGAAGGTCCGGGAGCTCGCCCTGCGCAACCGCTCCCAGGCCCCGGGCCGGGCCGGCGCCCTGCAGAAGGGCGGCGGCCGCGGGCGGCCCGCCGGGGTGCTGCGCGGGATGCCGCGCAACGGCGCCCGGCTCAACGTCGTCGAGACCCTGCGCACCGCCGCGCCGTGGCAGCCGCTGCGCCGCACCGAGGGCGAGACCCGCCGGGTCGTGGTCCGGCCCGAGGACTTCCGCGTCAACCGCTTCAAGCAGCGCAGCCAGACGACCACCGTCTTCGTGGTGGACGCCTCGGGCTCGGCGGCGATGAACCGCCTCGCCGAGGCCAAGGGGGCGGTCGAGCTGCTCCTCGCCGAGTGCTACGTGCGCCGCGACGAGGTGGCCCTGATCGCCTTCCGCGGCACGCGCGCCGAGGTCCTGCTGCCGCCGACGCGCTCGCTGACCCGCGCCAAGCGCAGCCTCGCCGGGCTGCCGGGCGGTGGCGGGACGCCGCTGGCCGCCGGGCTGGAGGCGGCCCACGAGATGACCCTCGAGCTCCAGCACAAGGGCAGCCTGCCGGTGCTCATCCTGCTCACCGACGGCCGGGCCAACGTCACCCGCGCCGGCACCGGCGGCCGGGAGCAGGCCCAGCACGAGGCCCAGGAGGCGGCCCGAGGGGTCTACCTGACCGGCGTGCGCAGCCTCGTCGTGGACACCTCGCCGCGGCCGCGCCCCATGGGCCGGGAGCTCGCCGAGGCCATGGGCGCCGACTACCTGCCGCTGCCGCGCGCCGACGCCTCGGCCATCAGCGGCGCGGTCCAGGCGGCCACCGGCATCGGCAGCTAGGCTCGGAGAGCGGGCAGGGGAGGGTAGCGATGGCGGCACTGGCCTGGGCGCGGGACGGCGCCGACTGGCCCCACCGCGAGGCGAGCCGGTTCGTGACAGCGGCGGGGCTGCGCTGGCACGTCCAGGTCTACGGCGCCGGCCCGGCGGCGCTGCTCGTCCACGGGACGGCGGCCTCGAGCCACACCTGGCGCGAGTTCGGCCCGGCGCTCGCCGAGCGCTACACCGTGATCGCCCCCGACCTGCCCGGCCACGGCTTCACCGAGATGCCGCCGTGGCGGCTGCAGAGGCTCGGCGGCACGGCCCGGGCGCTCGGCGAGCTGCTCGCGGCCCTGGGCGTGCGCCCCGAGTTCGCCGTCGGCCACTCGGCGGGGGCCGCGATCCTGGCGCGCATGGCCCTCGACGGGATCGTCGAGCCGCGGCTGCTGGTCAGCCTCAACGGCGCCTTCCTGCCCTTCGAGGGGCTCGCCGGCTACCTCTTCCCCACCACGGCGCGGCTGCTCACCTTCAATCCGCTGGTGCCGCCGTGGGTCGCCTTCCGCTCGCGGAACCGGCGGCTGTTCGAGCGCCTGGTGGGCTTTACGGGCTCTCGGCTCGACGCCGCGGGCATCGACTACTACCAGCGCCTGGCCACCAACCCGGGCCATGTGGCGGCGGCGCTGGGCATGATGGCGCGCAGCCACGACGACCTCTACGCCCTCGAGCAGGAGCTGCCCCGCCTGGCGGTGCCCCTGGCCCTGCTCACCGCCGAGCGGGACCAGGC
>NZ_NRSH01000109.1 GCF_016584055.1 Halorhodospira neutriphila | reverse complement strand
CGCGCCTCCCTCCCCCCCGACCCGACGACGGCAGCCCGGGAGCGCCTGGCGACGTGAAGAATCGCTTTACCGTAACGATCACCGACTTCCGCGGCGCCCGGCACTACTCGCTCCACCAGATCGCCAAGCGCTTCGCGCTGGTGCTCGCCTGCTTCCTCTCCCTGCTCCTGCTCGGCGGGGCGGCGGCCATCTACGTGCTCAACCACCAGATCCAGGAGCTGGACACGATGCGCGCCGAGAAGGCGGCGCTGGCCCGCTCCATCGAGCAGCGCAACGAGCAGCTGCGCGAGCTGGCGGCGCAGCGCCAGCAGAAGATCCAGCACCTCGACCACGAGCTCGGCCGCATCGAGTCCCTGGTCGGGCTGGAGAGCGGCTCGGGGGGCGCGCAGGAGCGGGAGAAGCGGCTCGCCGCGCTCAGCCAGACGGCCCTCGTGAAGGGGTGGATGCTGCGCACCATCCCCAACGGCTGGCCCGTGGCGGACTCGCGCATCACCAGCGGCTACGGCTGGCGCAACCACCCGGTCACCGGCGAGCGCTCCTTCCACGCCGCCGTCGACCTCAGCGCCGGCCGCGGCACGGCGGTTGTCGCCACGGCCGACGGCGTGGTCAACTTCGCCGGCCAGCACCGCAGCAAGCTGGGCAAGCTCATCATCCTCCAGCACGATCTCGGCTTCCGCACCCACTACGCCCACCTCAGCGAGGTCGAGGTCGAGCAGGGGGAGTTCGTGCAGGAGGGGACGACCATCGCCCGCTCCGGCGCCACCGGCCGGGTCAGCGGGCCGCACCTGCACTACGAGGTCTGGCACATCCAGCGCAAGCTCAACCCCGAGCCCTTCCTCGAGTGGGGGCTGCGCAACTACGAGGAACTCTTCGAGCGGGAGGATCGCGTCAAATGGGAATCTTTGGCCAAAGGGATCCGACAAAGGGCCGCCGGTCTCAGACAACAGTTATCAGTGACGGCACCCGATTCGTCGGGGAGCTGAGCCTGGAGTCGAATCTCCACCTCGACGGCCAGATCAAGGGGACCATCGTCTCCGACCACGACGTCTCCGTGGGCCACACGGGCCGCTTCGAGGGCAACCTCAAGGCGGAGCGGATCCTCGTCAGCGGCTACGTCGAGGGGGTAATCGACTGCGCGAGCCTCGAGATCGTCGCCGAGGGGCGCGTCTTCGGCGAGCTCCACAGCGACGAGTTCGTCATCGCCCCCGGCGGGCAGTTCCTCGGCGAGAGCCATCCGCGCCGCGACGCCCCCCAGGCCGCGCTCGGCCACGAGCGCCCCGGCGCGGAGACGGCGCAGCGGCTGACGCCGCCCACGCCGCCCCGGGAGGAGGAGGCGGGCAGCGCCCCCCGCCCCGACGGCGAGCCGGAGGAGCAGCTGCCGCCCCAGGCCGCCGCTCCCGCCGCCGCGGCGGAGCCGGCCGGGGAGGAGCCCCCCGCGGAAGAGGCGGCCGAGGCGGCGGAGGCGCAGCCGGAGGCGGACGCCGAGCCGGCGCGAGAGGAGCGCCACGCCCCCCGGCAGACCTTCTGGGGGCGCCGGTAGGCAGGCCCGTGGCGGGCTCCTGGCGCGGAGGGATCGAGCGGGCTGCAGGCTGTGCTAGGATGGCGCCGCTTAGTCGAGTCACACCGCGCACACCGCGTCCGCGGCGCCCTGGCGCCGCATAGAGCGTGAGCGAGAGGGGGGAATCGCTGTGGAACGTTCCATCGGCCTGGACATGGGGTACGGCTTCATCAAGATCGACGACGGCCGGGAGGGGCACGTCTTCCCGAGCGTGGTCGGCGAGGGCGAGTCGGGGATGCCGATGTCGCTCGCGCTCACCCCGCGCAGCGGCAGCAGCGAGCTGCGCATCTCCTACAACGGCAAGAGCTACCTCCTCGGCGACTACGCCATCCGCCACTCGCGGCTCGCCCACCGCGGCCTCTCGCCCACCCGCGCCGAGGGCGACGACCTCAAGATCCTCTTCCTCGGCGCCCTGAGCCTCTACGCCCGGGAGACGGTCAACAACTTCTACGTCGTCACCGGCCTGCCGCCGGGCCGGATGCACATGGCCGACGACCTCGTCCGGCAGCTGCGCGGCGACCACGAGGTCATCCGCTACACCGGCGCGAGCCGCTTCGGCGTCAGCATCCGCCTCGAGCACATCGAGGTGGTCCCGCAGCCGGTGGGCACCTACTGGTCCGAGGTGCTCGACGAGCGCGGCCAGCTCCGCCCCGACCACCCGCTGCTCCAGGGGCGGGTCGGCGTCGTCGACATCGGCTTCCGCACCAGCGACTTCGCCACCGTCATCGACGGCGAGTACTCCCCGGCCTTCTGCCGGACGGTGCCCCTCGGCATCTCCTTCGGCTACGAAGAGATCGCCCAGGCGCTGTCCACCCAGTACGGCCTCGAGCGCGAGCAGTACGCCCTCGACGAGGCGGTCATCAGCGGGCGCGTGAACATCTCCGGCCGCCCCGTCGACATCACCGACCTGCGCGACCGCATCTTCGGCGACATCGGCACCAAGCTGCTCGTCGAGCTGCGCTCGCTGTGGCACGTCCAGGAGTACGACCACATCATCATCACCGGCGGCGGCGGGCGCGTGCTGGAGCGCTACATGCGCCCCGAGCTGCCCCAGGCCCGCCTCGCCGAGGATCCGCTCACCGCCAACGCCCGCGGCTACTACGGCTGGGCCTACTACAATACCCTCCAGCGCAGCGGCGAGCCGAGCGGCCAGGGCGCAGCGGAGCGCAGCGCCGACCCCTACCCGGCCAGCGGCGGCCCGGAGGGCCCAGGGCTCTACGGCTAGCGGCGGCGTCGATCCCAGCGGCCGGGCTGTGGCGGGGAGCCGCAGCCGCCGCTGTTGCATCGCAACACCGGCGGTGCTATGTTGCATTGCACCATCCGCGATGCAACACGAGCGTGAGCGAGGATCGACACCATGCAAGAGCAGCTCAACCAGTCCACGCAGCAGCTCCAGAAGGCCCTGGAGCCGACCCGGAAGCTCAACGCCCTGCTCCTGGACCACACCGAGAAGCTGATCCACCTGAACCTGGACGCGGCACGCTCCTACACCGCCCTGGCCATGGAGCAGATGCGCAGCGCCCTCGAGATCCGCGACCCGGAGGCCCTGCAGGGCTACCTCAACAGCCAGACCAAGGTGGCGCAGACGGTGGGCAACCGGCTCTCCCAGGACACCAACGCCATCGCCGAGCTGAGCAAGGAGATGGGCGAGCAGGTCCAGCAGATCGCCCAGGAGAACGTGAGCGCCCTCACCGAGGCCGTCCAGCAACCCCAGCAGGCGCAGCAGCAGGCCCGGCGCCAGGAGCGCAGCACCAAGGCCCGGAGCGGCTCCGCCAGCGCGGGCGGCAGCTCCAGCTCCAGCACGGCCAGCGCCGGCTCCACGGGCGGCAGCGCCTCGTCGGGCGGCAGCAGCAAGAAGTCGGCGTAGCGCCTCCACAGCGCTGGGGCCGGGCCCGCGGGCCCGGCCCCGCCCTTCCCGCCTCAGCCGCTAGCGCCGCTGCGGCCCGAGGCCGTCAGCGGGCGCTGAGCCCCCGGGCGCCGATGTCGCGGCGGTAGAAGGCGCCCTCCCACTCGATGCCGGCGACGGCCTCGTAGGCCCGCCGCTGGGCCTCGGCCAGCGAGCCGCCGAGGGCGCAGCAGCACAGGACCCGGCCGCCGCTGGTGAGCACGGCGCCGTCCTCGCCGAGGGCCGTCCCCCCGTGGAAGACCTTGCACCCCTCGCCGAGGGGGCGCTCGAGGCCGTGGATCGCGGCGCCGCGCTCCACGGGGCCCGGGTAGCCGGCGGCCGCCATGACGACGCCGAGGGCCGAGCGCTCGTCCCACTCCGGCGCCTCGCCGGCGAGCCGCCCGTCGAGGGCCGCCCGGCAGAGGGCGGCGAAGTCGCTGCGCAGCCGGAGCATCAGCGGCTGCGCCTCGGGGTCGCCGAGCCGGCAGTTGTACTCGAGCACCCGCGGGTTGCCCTCGGCGTCGACCATCAGCCCAGCGTAGAGGAAGCCCCGGTACGGCCGCCCCTCGGCGGCGAGCCCCCGGACCGTCGGGCGGATGACCTCCTCCATGACGCGCCGGTGGAGGGCCTCGTCCATCAGCGGGGCCGGGGTGTAGGCCCCCATGCCGCCGGTATTCGGGCCCTGGTCGCCGTCGTCCCGCGGCTTGTGGTCCTGGGAGCTCGCCAGGGGGACGACCGCCTCGCCGTCGACGAGGGCGATGAAGCTCAGCTCCTCGCCCTGCAGGCACTCCTCGACCACCACCCGCTGCCCGGCGGCCCCGAAGGCCTGCCCGGAGAGCATCCGCTCGGCGGCGAGCAGCGCCTCGTCGAGGGTGCCCGCCACCTCCACCCCCTTGCCGGAGGCCAGGCCGTCCGCCTTGACGACGAGCGGCGGCCGGCACTCGCGGATGTACTCGGCAGCGGCGTCCAGCTCCTCGAAGGTCCGGTGGGCCGCCGTGGGGATGCCGTGGCGGGCCATGAAGGCCTTGGCGAAGGCCTTGGAGCCCTCCAGCTCCGCGGCGGCGCTGCCCGGGCCCAGGCAGTCGAGCCCCGCCTCCTCGAAGGCGTCGACCACGCCCGCCACCAGCGGCGCCTCGGGGCCGACCACGGTGAAGTCGACGCCCTGCTCCCGGGCGATCTGGACGAGCGCCGGGATGTCCTCGGCGCCGACCTGGACGTTGCGGACCTTCTCCTCGCGGGCGGTGCCGGCGTTGCCGGGGGCCACGATCACCTCCGCGACCCGCTCCGAGCGGGCCAGCGCCCACGCCATGGCGTGCTCCCGGCCGCCGCCGCCGATGACCAGTACCTTCATGCCCTCTCCTCGCTCGCCAGCGCTAGTGACGGAAGTGGCGCATGCCGGTGAAGACCATGGCCAGGCCGCGCTCGTCGGCGGCGGCGATCACCTCCTCGTCGCGCCGCGAGCCGCCCGGCTGGATGATCGCGGCCGCCCCGGCCTCGGCGGCCTGGTCGACGCCGTCGCGGAAGGGGAAGAAGGCGTCCGAGGCCAGCGCCGAGCCGCCGAGCGCCAGGCCGGCCTCGGCGGCCTTCTCGGCGGCGATCCGGGTGCTGAAGACGCGGCTCATCTGCCCGGCCCCGACGCCGAGGGTCCGCTGCCCGCCGGCGAAGACGATGGCGTTGGACTTGACGTGGCGGACCACCTCCCAGGCGAAGCGCAGGTCCGCCCACTCCTGCTCCCCGGGCTGGCGGCGGGTCACCACCCGCAGGGCCTCGGGCGCCACGACGGCGGTGTCGCGGTCCTGGACAAGGAGCCCGCCGCGGACCTTCTTGAGGTCGAGCTCGGCGCCCGGCGTCGCCGGCCACCAGCCGCACTCGAGCACCCGGACGTTGGCCTTGGCGGCGAAGCGCTCCGCCGCCTGCGCCGTCACCTCGGGGGCGATGACCACCTCCACGAACTGCCGCTCGACGATCGCCCCGGCCAGCGCGGCGTCGACGGTGCCGTTGAAGGCGATGATCCCGCCGAAGGCCGAGGTCGGGTCCGTGGCGAAGGCGCGGTCGTAGGCCTCGGCGAGGCTCGCGGCGTAGGCCACCCCGCACGGGTTGGCGTGCTTGACGATGACGCAGGCCGGCGCCTGGAACCCCTTGACGCACTCGAGGGCCGCGTCGGTGTCGGCGACGTTGTTGTACGACAGCGCCTTGCCCTGGCGCTGCCGCGCGGTGGCCACGCTCGCCTCGGCCGCCTCGGGGTCGCGGTAGAAGGCCGCCGCCTGGTGGGGGTTCTCGCCGTAGCGCATGTCGGCGAGCTTCTCGGCCCGCAGCGTCCACGCCTCGGGGAAGCGCTCGGCCTGCGGCGCCTCCCGCTCGGCGCCGGTCTCGTCGTAGCGCGCCAGGTAGGCGGCGATGGCGCGGTCGTAGCGCGCCGTGTGGTCGAAGGCCTCGGCCGCCAGGCGGTGGCGCAGGGCCCGCGAGGTGCCCCCGCAGCGGTCGATCTCGTCGACGACCTCGGCGTAGGCCGAGCGCTCGGTGACCACGGTCACGTCGGCGTGGTTCTTGGCCGCGGCCCGGATCATCGCCGGGCCGCCGATGTCGATGTGCTCGATGGCCTCGGCCATGGCGCAGCCCGGCTCGGCGACCGTGCGCTCGAAGGGGTAGAGGTTCACGCAGAGCAGGTCGATGGGGCCGATGCCCTGCTCGGCCATGACCTCGTCGTCGACGCCCCGGCGGCCGAGCAGCCCGCCGTGGATCAGGGGGTGGAGGGTCTTGACCCGGCCGTCCATGATCTCCGGGAAGCCGGTCACCGCCGAGACCTCCTGGACGGGGACCCCGGCCTCCTGGATCAGCCGCGCCGTGCCCCCCGTGGAGACGATCTCGACGCCGCGCTCGTGGAGCTGCGCGGCGAAGGCCGCCACGCCCTCTTTGTCCGATACGCTGATCAACGCCCGCCGCACGGGCCGCACACCGTCGCTCGTTGCCATCTCGCCGTCCGTTCTCACTCTTGATTTAAGCCGTGCTCGCGCAGCTTCTTGCGCAGCGTCGCCCGATTGAGCCCGAGCAGCTGGGCCGCCCGCGTCTGGTTCCCCGAGCAGTAGGCCATCACCGAGCGCAGCAGCGGGACCTCGACCTCGTTGAGCACGAGGCGGTAGAGGCCGTTGCAGTCGTGGCCGTTGAGCTCCCGGAAGTAGTCGTCGAGGGCCCGCGTCACCGCCTCGCGGATCGGCCCCCCCTGCTCGGCAACAGCGCCGTGGCGATCGCCACCCCGATCGACCTCGGCACGCTCACCATCCCCCATGTGTCTCACCCCCATCCGTATCGCCAGGAAGGATAACAGGAATCGCTAAGCGGCGGAGCGTCCCCCGCCGGGCGCCCTACTGCGGCGGCGCCCGGAAGGCCAGCGAGAAGCTCTCCGCGCCGCCCTCGGGCTCGGCCACCGCCAGGCGGACCGGGATGCGCATGCCCGGCTGCATGCCGGCCTCCAGCCGGGCCCGCAGACGGCGGTCGGCGAGGTAGTCCTCGGGGCCGATCCAGCGCTGCCCGGTGACGTGGCCGTCGAGATCGCGCAGGGTCAGCCGCATCTGCGGGAAGGGCGCCGGCTCGCCGCCCGTATACCGCATCGTGGCGCCGAGGATCAGGGCGTCCTCGCGGTCCGGGTGGCGCTCCAGCCGGCGCTGCTCGACCTCCAGGGCCTGCTGGTAGCCCGGGCCGCGCCCCAGGGTACAGCCGTAGGCGGCGCAGACGGCCTCCAGCCAGGGGCGCATCCCCGGCACGCCGTCGAGCTGCGCCCGGTAGAGGTAGGAGCCGTGGACCGCGCCCGCGGCCAGCGCCGCGCTCCCGAGCA
>NZ_NRSH01000108.1 GCF_016584055.1 Halorhodospira neutriphila | reverse complement strand
CCCACGGCCTTCCAGCAGCGCCTGCGCGAGGCCCTGCTCGAGCTGCCGGTAGGGCAGACCGTCACCTACGGCGCGCTGGCGAGGCGGCTGGGCAGCTCGGCGCGGGCGGTGGGCGCCGGCTGCCGGGCCAATCCCCTCCCGCTCCTGGTGCCGTGCCACCGGGTGGTCGCCGCCGGCGGTCCGGGCGGCTACGCCGGGGCGCGCGCCGGCCCCCTGGCGGCCTTCAAGGCGTGGCTGCTCGAGCGCGAGCGGGCGGCCCTTGAAACCGCGCCGCAGTGATCCCATTCCCTGGGGTTGTCACGTCTAGCCCATCCGGAAACTACCGAGCAGAAGGAGACGGCAGCCTCATGAGCGCAGAAACCGACAGCGAGACCCTGGAGTTCCAGGCGGAGGTTCAGCAGCTGCTGAGCCTGATGATCCACTCGGTCTACTCCAACCGCGAGGTCTTCCTCCGCGAGCTCGTCTCCAACGCCTCCGACGCCATCGACAAGCTGCGCTTTGAGGCGCTGCAGAACGAGGCCCTCTTCGAGAACGACCCCGAGCTCAAGATCCGCGTCTCCTACGACCCCGAGGCGCGCACCGTCACGGTCACCGACAACGGCATCGGCATGGACCGCGACGATGTCGTCGAGAACCTCGGCACCATCGCCCACTCCGGTACGCGCCGCTTCCTCGAGCAGCTCACCGGCGACCAGCAGCAGGACGCCCAGCTCATCGGGCAGTTCGGCGTCGGCTTCTACTCGGCGTTCGTCGTCGCCGAGCGCGTCGAGGTCTTCTCCCGCAAGGCCGGCGTCGAGCCGCGCTACGGCGTGCACTGGCGCTCCGACGGCCAGGCGGGCTACGAGATCGCCACCGTCGAGCGCCCCGAGCGCGGCACCTCGGTGGTCCTGCACCTGCCGGAGTCGCAGCAGGAGTTCTGCGACGGCCAGCGGCTGCGCTCGATCATCCGCAAGTACTCCGACCACATCTCGGTGCCCATCGAGATGCCGGCCGAGCGCAGCGGCGACGAGGACGAGGAGCAGGCCCCGGAGTGGGAGCTCGTCAACCGCGCCTCGGCGCTGTGGATGCGGCCGAAGTCGGAGATCTCCGAGGAGGACTACAAGGAGCTCTACAAGCACGTCGCCCACGACTTCAGCGAGCCGCTGACGTGGATGCACAACCACGTCGAGGGGCGCCAGGCGTACGTCTCCCTGCTCTACATCCCCAAGCACCCGCCCTTCGACCTCTACGAGCAGAAGCCGGCCCACGGCATCAAGCTCTACGTCCGCCGGGTCTTCATCACCGAGGACACCGAGCACCTGATGCCGCGCTACCTGCGCTTCGTGCGCGGCGTGGTCGACTCCGACGACCTGCCGCTGAACATCTCCCGGGAGATGCTCCAGCACAACCCGATGATCTCCTCCATCCGCTCGGCCTCGGTCAAGCGGGTCCTCGACCGGCTCGAGCGCATGGCCAATAACGAGCCGGAGACCTACGCCGAGTTCTGGCAGGCCTTCGGCCGGGTCTTCAAGGAGGGCGTGGCCGAGGATCCGGGCAACCGCGAGCGCATCGCCAAGCTCCTGCGCTTCTCCTCGACCCACGAGGAGAAGGAGACGCCCGACGTCAGCCTCGACGACTACATCGCCCGGATGAAGGAGGGCCAGGAGAAGATCTACTACGTCACGGCGGAGAGCTTCAACGCCGCCCGCAACAGCCCGCACCTGGAGGTCTTCCGCCGCCACGGCGTGGAGGTGCTGATCCTGCCCGACCCGGTGGACGAGTGGCTGGTCGCCCACCTGTCCGAGTACGACGGCAAGCCGCTGGCCTCCGTCGCCAAGGGCGAGCTCGACCTCGATAGCCTCGCCGACGAGGGCGAGAAGGAGCAGCGCCAGGAGCAGGAGAAGGCGTACGAGGGGCTCTGCGGCCGGCTCCAGGAGGCGCTCGGCGAGCAGGTCAGCGAGGTGCGGGTCAGCCACCGCCTCACCGACTCCCCGGCCTGCCTCGTCGTCGGCGAGCACGACTTCGGCATGGGGATGCAGCGGCTGCTCCAGGCGGCCGGCCACAACCTGCCCATGGGCAAGCCGTCGCTGGAGATCAATCCGGAGCACGCCCTGATCCGCCGGCTCGACGCGGAGTCCGGGGAGCGGTTCAGCGACCTGGCCCTGACGCTCTACGAGCAGTCGCTGCTCGCCGAGGGCGGCCAGCTCCAGGATCCGGCGGCCTACGTCAAGCGGGTTAATGCCCTGCTCGCCGGGGAGTGATATCTTCCCGGGGACGTAAAAGACGACGAGGGCTTCCCCTTATGGCCTCGACACCTTCCGCCGCCGCCGCCTCGGCCTTCGAGCTCAAGGGCCGCATGGCCACGCTGACCGTCGTGCGGCTGCTGAGCTCCGATGTGGAGACGGTCATCGCGCAGCTGACGGCCAAGCTCGCCGAGGCGCCGCGGCTGCTGCGGGGAGCGCCCATGCTCCTCGATCTCGAGGCCGTGGACGCCCGGGTGCTGGATCTCGCCGACCTCGCCGAGCGCATGCGCGAGGTCGGCGCGGTGCCCGTGGCGGTGCGCGGCCAGGGGGTCGATGAGCGCCGGGCGCAGCGGGCGGGCCTCGGGCTGCTGACGGCCGACGAGGAGACGCCCCGGCACGACCCGCTGCCCAAGCCGCCGCCGCCGCGGGTGCTCGACTCCCCGGTGCGCTCCGGGCAGCAGATCTACGCCCGCGGCCGCGACCTGATCGTGCTCGGGGCCGTGGGCCCGGGCGCCGAGGTGCTTGCCGACGGCGACATCCACGTCTACGGTGCGCTGCGAGGCCGCGCCCTGGCGGGGGTGCAAGGGGAGGGGCGGGCGCGTATCTTTTGCGTGGAGCTGGAGGCCGAGCTAGTCTCTGTCGCCGGGCACTACCAGGTCAGCGACCGTTTCGCGGAGCTCCTGGGTCGGCCGGCCCAGGTCCGCCTCGACGACGAGGCGGGGCTGCACATCGAGGCGTTTGGCAATTCGTAACGGCTAAGGGAGCACGCGCGTGTCGAGGATTATCGTCGTAACGTCGGGCAAGGGCGGAGTCGGCAAGACGACCACCGCCGCCTCCTTGGCCGCCGGTCTCGCCCAGAGCGGCTACCGGACGGCGGTCGTCGACTTCGACGTCGGCCTCCGGAACCTGGACCTGGTCATGGGGTGCGAGCGGCGGGTCGTCTTCGACTTCGTCAACGTCATCAACGAGGACGCCCGGCTCAACCAGGCCCTGATCAAGGACAAGCGGCTGGACAACCTCGCCCTCCTGCCGGCGTCGCAGACCCGCGACAAGGACGCGCTGACCGCCGAGGGGGTCGAGCGGGTCATCGAGGAGCTGCGCGCCGAGTTCGACTACATCGTCTGCGACTCGCCGGCGGGCATCGAGCGCGGCGCCAACCTCGCCGCCTACCACGCCGACGACGCCGTCGTGGTCACCAACCCCGAGGTCTCCTCGGTGCGCGACTCCGACCGGGTCCTCGGGCTCCTGGCGAGCCGCACGCGCCGGGCCGAGCAGGGCGAGCCGCCGGTGCGCGAGCACCTGCTGCTCAGCCGCTACGACCCGCAGCGGGTCAAGAAGGGGGATATGCTCAGCGTCGAGGACGTCCGCGAGATCCTCGCCGTCAACCTGCTCGGCGTCATCCCCGAGTCCAAGGCGGTGCTCAACGCCTCCAACGCCGGCGTCCCGGTGATCCTCGAGGATGACGCCGACGCCGGGCAGGCCTACAGCGACGCCGTCGCCCGCTACCTCGGCGAGCAGCGCCCGCACCGGTTCCTCGAGGTAGAGCGCAAGGGCCTGCTGGGCCGCATGTTCGGGGGGCAGTAGCCGAGATGGGTATCGCCGACTACTTCCGCGAGCGGCGCAAGCAGCAGCGCGGCAGCGCGAGCGTGGCCAAGGAGCGCCTGCAGATCATCGTCTCCCACGAGCGCTCCCAGCGCGACGGGCCCGACTACCTGCCGATGCTCCGCGAGGAGCTGCTGCAGGTGGTCCGCCGCTACGTCACCGTCGACCCGGACGCCGTCAAGGTCGAGGTCGACCGCCAGGAGGACCACGAGGTCCTCGAGCTCAACATCACCCTCCCCGAGGAGGCCGAGCGGGTCCGCTGAGCGCGGTCAGGAGCTCCCGCCCTGCCGGGTGACGTCGACCTTGAGCCGGAGCTTCTGCCCCGGCTGGAGGTAGCGGTCGTCGGCCAGCCCGTTCCAGCGCTTGATCTGGCCGACGCGGACGTTGAAGCGCTGCCCGATGCGCGAGAGGGAGTCGCCCTGCTGCACGGTGTAGGTGACCGACTGGGTGCGCTGCTCGGGGCCGGCGACCCCCTCGAGGGAGCCGTCGTCGACCCAGACCGCCAGCTCCTGGCCGGGGTGGAGGGTGTCGGCCGGCGCCATCCGGTTCCAGGAGGCCAGCTCGCGGACCCCGACGCCGTACGCCTGCGCGATCCCCCAGAGGGTCTCGCCGGGACGCACGGTGTGCTCCCGCCGCACGCCGGGGCGCTGGCGCTGCCGCGCGGCGCGCAGCCGGTTGGTCTCGCTGAGCACGTACGCCCGGCTGGCGCGGCTGGCGATGGGGACGTGGAGGTGCTCCCCCGCCCGGATGGCGTGCCCCTCGAGGCCGTTGACCTCCTGGAGCAGCGCCACCGTCACGTTGTACTGCTCGGCGATGTGGCTGAGGGTCTCGCCCTCGTCGATGCGGTGGCGGCGCCACTGCACGAGCCTGTCCGGATCCAGCTCGGCGAGGGCCTGCTCGAAGCGCTCGGCGTGCCCGACGGGCAGGAGGAGCCGGTGGGGGCCGTCGGGCGCGGTGGCCCAGCGGTTGTAGCCGGGGTTGAGGCGGTAGAGCCGGTCGAGGCGGATCCCGGCGAGCTCGGCGGCCCGGGCCAGGTCGATCTGGTGCCCGGGATCGACCACGCGCAGGCGCGGCTCGTTGGGGATGCGCGGGAGGGTGACCCCGTGCGCCGCGGGGCGGGCGAGGATGTCGCGGATCGCCAGGATCCGCGGGACGTAGGTCATGGTCTCGGCGGGGAGCTCGAGGTTCCAGAAGGTGGGCTCCTGCCCCCGGCGCCGGGCCTGGCGGACGGCCTCGAGGACGTTGCCCTCGCCGGCGTTGTAGGCGGCGAGGGCGCGGAGCCAGTCGCCGTCGAAGAGCCCGTGCAGGTACTCGAAGTAGTCGAGGGCCGCCTCGGTGGCGGCGATCAGGTCGCGCCGGCCGTCGTACCAGTAGTTCATCTTGAGGTCGAAGTGCCGGCCGGTGCTGGGGATGAACTGCCAGAGCCCCGCCGCCTGCCCGTGGGAGTAGGCGAAGGGGCGCAGGCCGCTCTCGACGATGGCCAGCACCAGCAGCTCGGCGGGCATCTCCCGCGCCTCGATGCGCTCGAGGAGCGTGTAGAGGTAGGGCTCGGCGCGCTCGGCGACGGTCTCGAAGAAGGCCTCGCGCCCGGTGAAGAGCCGGCGCTGGCGCGCCACGCGCGCGTTGTCCACCTGCGGGAGGGTGAAGTCCCGGCGCAGCCGCTCCCAGATCCCGTCGGGGCGCTCCGGTACGGTGGCGGTGTACTCGCCGGGCCGGTAGTCGTACGCCGGCACGAGGTTGATGGGGGCGGGGAGGGCGGCCCGGAGGGTCGCCGGCTCGAGCTGCTCGATCCACTCCGCCGGGCCGGGGGCTGCCTGCCCCGCCGAGGAGGCGGCCCCCGAGGGGCGCTCGAGGCCCGCGCAGGCGGTCATCAGCAGGGCGCATGCGGTCGCGGCCGCGGTCCTCTTGGTGTCCACGCTCGTCCCCCTCGGTTGTGGACTCGGCTGTGCGGAGTGCGGTGGGAGCCGGCCCGGCCTGCGCCGGGCGGCCAGGCTAGCCGCCTTGATCCTTCCAGCGCCGCAGGGTGGCGAAGACCGCCGCGGCGTCCGCCAGCGGCTGGCCGGCGCGGCGCTCGGCCGCCGCCTGGACCTCGGCGCTGTCGGTGCGCAGGAACGGGTTGGTGGCCCGCTCCTCCTCGAGGGTGCTCGGCACTGTCGGCCGGCCCTGCTGGCGCAGCGCCCGGGCGTGCTCGAGGCGCCGGGCCAGGCGCTCGTTCCCGGGCTCGACGCGCGCGGCGAACTCGAGGTTCTTGACGGTGTACTCGTGGCCGCAGCAGACCCGGGTCTCGCCGGGCAGCCCGGCGAGGCGCTGGAGGCTGGCGTGCATCTGCTCGGCGGTGCCCTCGAAGACCCGCCCGCAGCCGCCGGCGAATAGCGCATCCCCGCAGAAGAGGGCGCCGTCCCCGTGGTAGGCGATGTGCCCGGCGGTGTGGCCGGGCACGTCCAGGACCTCGATCGTCCCGAAGCCGTCGATCTCCAGGCGCGCCCCCCCGCCGACGGGGTGGTCGACGGCGCCGATGCGCTCCGTGGCCGGCCCGTAGACCGGGGCGCCGTAGGCGCGGGCCAGCTCCGCGGCGCCGCCGACGTGGTCGCCGTGGTGGTGGGTCAGGAGGATCGCCGCCGGCTGCGCCCCGTGCTCGCGCAGCCACGCCCGGGCCGGCTCGGCGTCACCCGGGTCGACGATGAGCACCCGGTGATTTCCCGGGGCGGGGGCGATCCAGATATAGTTGTCGGCGAGCGCCGTGACTGCTTGGAGATCAATCATCGCACGGCATAGTAACCTGAGTTCTCGACGGAGCAAAGCCTTCGGCCGGCTGCTCCCCGGCCGTGGCCCAGGCGGCGCACGATGAGCGCGCCGCGGCGCAAATCAGTGGATTACGGGTGACGCGAGGCAGGCCATGGAGCAGCTGCAGACGTGGTACCGGACCCCTCTGGGCCAGCGCATCGGCGCCGCCGAGCGCCGGGCGGTGGCCGAGGCGCTGCGCTCGTTCGGCATCGGCGATGCGGTCTGGGTGGGCGGCTGCCCCGGCCGGCTGCGCCTCGCCCCGACCCTCCGGCAGTGGCAGGCGGGCCGGGGCGGGGACCTGGTGGCCGAGCCGACCCAGCTGCCCTTCCGCGGCGGCTCGCTCGAGGCGCTGATCCTCGGGCACGTCCTCGACGTCGGCTACGACGCCCAGGCGGTGCTCCACGAGGCCCTCCAGGTGCTGCGGCCCGAGGGGCGGCTGGTGGTGCTCACCTTCAACCCCTTCGGCCTCTGGGGCGCGGCGCGGCTGTGGGGGCGGCTGCGGGGCAGCGTGGCGCCGTGGCGCGGGCCGCAGTGGCCCGCCGGCGCGGTCGTCCAGCGGCTGCGCCACGCCGGCTTCGAGGAGGTCGAGTCTCGCTACCTGGGCTTCCGGCCGCCGGCGACGGATCCGCGGCTCCAGGAGCGCTTCGACGGCTGGGAGCGCTGGGGCCAGTG
>NZ_NRSH01000107.1 GCF_016584055.1 Halorhodospira neutriphila | reverse complement strand
CGCGCCGCTGCTGAGCGCGGCGCCCACGCCGCGGCCCGCTCCCGCTCGCCGTCGACGGCGAGCACGCCGAGCAGGCCCGGGTCCGGTGGGTGCTCGCTAGGGGAGTAGCCTTGCATTACCATGCCCTTATGGATGCTAGCGCTAGCCGGTGCTCCGGCGCCACCGGAGCCGATCACAAGGAGTCTCCCTATGGCCGACCGTGACGCGTCGCAATCTTCGCAGATGGACTACGAGGCGCTCTCCCGGACGCTGGCCGAGATCGCCGAAAAGAGCCAGCAGCTGGTCACCGACTTCCTCCAGCAGGAGCAGTCCGAGCACCACCTGCCCTTCGAGGATGCGGCGCAGATGGGCCAGCTCTTCCAGGAGCTCTCCACCCGCCTGCTGGCCGACCCGGGCCGGCTGATGCAGGCGCAGATGGCCTTCTGGCAGGACTACATGAGCCTGATGCAGAACACGGCGCTGCGCTTCTGGGGCATCGAGCCGGAGCCGGTCCGGCGCCCCGAGGGCGGCGACTGGCGCTTCAAGCACGACCACTGGGAGCAGCACCCGGTCTTCGACTTCGTCAAGCAGTCCTACCTGCTCACCTCGGACTACATCCACTCCGTGGTCAGCGACGTCGAGGGGCTCGACGACCAGACCAAGAAGAAGGTCGACTTCTACACCCGCGCCTTCCTCGACGCCCTGGCGCCGTCCAACTTCGCGGCCACCAACCCCGAGGTGCTGGAGCGGACCGTGGAGAGCGGCGGGCAGAACCTCCTCCAGGGCCTGAGCAACCTCCTCGAGGACCTGCGCCGGGGCCGGGGCCGGCTCGATATCAAGATGACCGACTACGACGCCTTCGAGGTCGGCAAGAACCTGGCGACCACCCCGGGCCAGGTCGTCTACCAGAACGAGCTCATGCAGCTCATCCAGTACGAGCCGAGCACCGAGCAGGTCCACGCCCGCCCCCTGCTCCTCGTCCCGGCGTGGATCAACAAGTACTACATCATGGACCTCAACGAGGAGAAGTCCATGGTGCGCTGGCTTGTCGCCCAGGGCCACACGGTCTTCATCATCTCCTGGAAGAACCCGGGCGAGGCGCTCGTCGACCGCGGCTTCGAGGACTACATGCTCGAGGGGCCGGTGGCGGCGATGGACGTGGTCAACGAGATCACCGGCACCGAGGAGCTCAACCTGGTCGGCTACTGCCTCGGCGGGACCCTCTCGGCCTGCACGCTCGCCTACCTGGCCGCCCGGGGCGATCAGCGGGTGCGGGCGGCGAGCTTCCTGACGTGCATGCTCGACTTCGAGTTCCCCGGCGAGCTCGAGGTCTTCATCGACGACGACCAGATCCGCTCGCTGGAGCGGCGCATGGGCCAGCGCGGCTACCTCGACGGCCGGCAGATGTCGACGACCTTCAACATGCTCCGCGCCAACGACCTGGTCTGGTCGTTCTTCGTGAACAACTACCTCAAGGGCAACGAGCCGTTCCCCTTCGACCTGCTCTACTGGAACTCCGACTCCACCAACATGCCGGCGAAGATGCACAGCTTCTACCTGCGCCGGATGTACCAGGAGAACCGGCTCAAGGAGCCGGGCGGCATCACCCTCGCCGGCGAGCCCATCGACCTCGGGCGGATCGACATCCCGGCCTACTTCATGTCGGCGAAGGAGGACCACATCGCGCCGTGGAAGAGCACCCTCCGCGGCCCCCGGCTGCTCTCCGGGCCGACGCGCTACGTCCTCGGCGGCTCCGGCCACATCGCCGGGGTGATCAACCCGCCGCACAAGAACAAGTACGGCTACTGGACCAACACCGCCAAGACCGTCGACCAGGACGAGTGGCTCGCCGGCGCCGACGCCCACGAGGGCTCCTGGTGGAACGACTGGGGGCAGTGGCTCGCCGAGCACGGCGGCGAGCGGGTGCCGGCCCGCGCCGTGGGCTCGGGCAAGCACCGGCCCATCGAGGCGGCCCCGGGCTCCTACGTCCGCGAGGGGGTCCTCTACGAGCGCTAGCCGCCCACGGCGGGGGCAGGGGAGGGCGGCGCCGAGGTTGGCCCCGCCGGCCTCGGCGTCGTAGACTCCGGGGCGTAGCCCGCAAGCCGAGCCCGCTGCCGCGATGGACGTGACCGCCTTCAACCAAGCGGGGATGCAGGCCATCCACCGCGCCGACGAGGGGCTGACCCGGACCGCCGCCCAGGTCGCCCGGCAGGCGGCGCGCGTCGATCCGCGCTCCGAGGAGATGGAGTCGGCCCAGGTCCAGGCCCTGCGCTACGAGCACCAGGGGCAGGCCGGGGTCCGCGTCGTCCGGGCGGTGGACGAGGTGCTCGGCACGCTGCTCAACACCCGCTCCTGACGGCCTCCGCCGTGGTACACTGACCCCTTTTCCCATGAGTGGACCTGCTATGACCGACGTGCAGCCGCAGGTCGGTGTCGTGATGGGGAGCCGATCCGACTGGGAGACGCTCTCCGGGGCGGCCGACGTGCTCCAGGATTTCGAAGTCCCCCACGAGTGCCGCGTGGTCTCGGCCCACCGCACCCCGCAGCTGCTCGCCGACTACGCCGCCGAGGCCGAGCAGCGGGGGCTGCGGGCGATCATCGCCGGCGCCGGCGGCGCCGCGCACCTGCCCGGCATGCTCGCCGCGCAGACCACCGTCCCGGTGCTCGGCGTCCCGGTGGCCTCGAAGTCGCTCAACGGCCTCGACTCGCTGCTGTCCATCGTCCAGATGCCCGCCGGGGTGCCCGTGGCCACCTTCGCCATCGGCAGCGCCGGCGCGCGCAACGCGGCGCTGTTCGCCGTCGCCCTGCTCGCCGGCGAGGAGCCGCGCCTGTGCGAGGCCCTCCACGCCTACCGCGACGCCCAGGCCCAGCGCGTCTACGGCGAGGAGCTCTCGTGAGCGGGCCGCTGCTCCCCGGCGGCGCCCCCATCGGCATCCTCGGCGGCGGCCAGCTCGGGCGCATGCTCGCGCTCGCCGCCCGGCGCTCGGGCTACCGGGTGGCGGTCATCGCCCCGGGCGGCGCCGCGACGCCGGCCGGCCAGGTCGCCGACGCCGCCCACGACGCCGCGCCGAGCGCCGAGCTGATGCGCTCGCTCGCTCCCGGGCTCGGCGTGCTGACCTACGAGTTCGAGAACCTCCCGGCCGAGGCGGTGGCGGCCGCCGCCGAGGCCGTCCCCGTGCGGCCCTCGCCGGAGGCGCTGCGCACCACGCAGAACCGCGCCCTGGAGAAGGCCTTCCTGCACCGCCACGGCCTGCCCACCGTCGCCTTCGAGCGGGTCGCCGGCGCCGCCGAGGCCGAGGCCGCCGCCGAGCGCCTCGGCGGGGCGTGCGTGCTCAAGAGCGCCGGGCTCGGCTACGACGGCAAGGGGCAGGCGGTGGCCGAGACCCCCGCCGAGGCGGCCGACGCCTGGGCGGCCGTCGGCGCCGACGAGGCGGTGGTGGAGGCGCGGGTCGAGCTGGCCATGGAGGTCTCCGTGGTCGCCGCCCGCGGCGTCGACGGCGAGCTCGCCCACTACGGCGTGACCGAGAACCGCCACCGCCACCACGTCCTCGACCTGTCGGTGGCGGACGCCGAGCTGGACCCGGCGCTGCGCGACGAGGCGGTGGCCATCGCCCGCGCCGTCGGCGAGGGGCTCGACCTGGTCGGCACCTTCTGCGTCGAGTTCTTCGTCGCTACCGACGGCCGCCTGCTGGTCAACGAGATCGCCCCGCGCCCCCACAACTCCGGCCACCTGACCCTGGAGGCGGCGGCGACCTCGCAGTTCGACCAGCAGCTGCGCGCCGTCTGCGGCCTCCCGCTGGGCAGCCCGCGGCGGCTCGCCCCTGCGGCCATGGCCAACCTGCTCGGCGACGTCTGGGCCGCCGGGGCGCCGCGCTGGGCCGAGGCCTTCGCCGACCCCGACGCCACCCTCCATCTCTACGGCAAGGAGGAGGCCCGGCCCGGGCGCAAGATGGGCCACATCACCGTCCTCGGCAGCGACCGCCACGACGCCGCCGAGCGCGCCCTGGACCTGCGCCGCCGGCTGACGACCCATGTGGTTTCGTAACCTCCTCCCGTACCGCCTGCGCGAGGGCGTCGCCTACGACGCCGAGGTGGCCGAGGCCCGCCTGGCGGCGCTCGCCTTCACGCCCTGCGGCAGCCTCGAGATGCACCGCAGCGGCTTCGTGCCCCCGCTCGGCCCCGAGGCGCCGCTGGTCCACGCCGCCGCCGGCTCGCTGCTGCTCTGCCTGCAGCAGGAGGAGAAGCTCCTGCCCGCCTCGGTGATCCGCGAGGCCCTCGATCAGCGCGTCCAGGAGCGCGAGGCCGCCGAGGGCCGCAAGGTCCGCAAGCGCGAGCGCGACCGGCTGCGCGAGGAGGTGGTCGTCGACCTCCTGCCGCGGGCGTTCAGCCGCCACAAGCGCACCTGGGGCTACATCGACACCGAGGCCGGCTTCCTGGTGGTCGACGCCGGCTCCGAGAAGCAGGCCGAGCACTTCGTCGAGCAGCTGCGCGAGGCGTGGGGGGATCTCCCCCTGGCGCCGCCGGAAACGCAGATGGGGCCGGGCACGGTGATGACCCGCTGGCTGGCGCAGCAGGAGCACCCCGGCGACGTCGAGCTCGGCGAGGAGGCCGTGCTCGAGGACCCCAACGCCGAGGGTTGCGAGGTCCGGGTCAAGCGCCAGGACCTGACCGCCGACGAGATGCGCGCCCACATCGACGCCGGCAAGCGCGTCCGGCGCCTGGCGCTGACCTACGCCGAGCGGGTCAGCGGCGTGCTCGACACCGACCTCGGCCTGCGCCGGCTGCGCTTCGGCGACGTCGTCCGCGAGCAGGCCGGCGACCGCGACGCCGAGACCGAGGCCGAGCAGCTCGACGCCGACTTCGCCCTCATGGCCCTGGAGCTGCGCGCCCTGCTGCCGCGGCTGCTCGAGTGGTTCGGCGGGGAGCGGGCGGCCTAGCCGGCCTCGGCCGCCTCCTCGCGGCGCCGCTCGAGCACCCCCCGGAGCCGCTCCCAGACCCGCTCGGCGATCCGCGGCTGCGCCCGGGCCGTCGGGTGGATGCCGTCGTCCTGCATCATCGCCTCGCGGTCCCAGAGCCCCTCGAGGAGGAAGGGCACGAAGGGCAGCTCGTGGGCCTCGGCGAGGCGCGGGTAGATCGCCTCGAAGCGCTCGGTATAGTGTGGGCCGTAGTTGGCGGGCAGGCGGATGCCGAGCAGCACCACCCGGGCGCCGGCCTCTCGGCTCGCCTCGATCATCGCCTCGAGGTCCGCCTCGACGCGCTCCGGGGCTTGGCCGCGCAGGCCGTCGTTGCCGCCGAGCTGGAGCAGCACGGCCCGCGGCGCGTGGCGCTCGAGCAGCCCGGGCAGGCGGCGGGCGCCGCCGGCGGCGGTCTCGCCGCTGCGGCTGGCGTTGACGACCCGGTGGGGGTAGCCGTGCCGCTCGAGGCGCTCCTCGAGCAGGGCGGGCCACGCCGGGGCGCCCTCGAGGCCGTGGCCCGCCGAGAGCGAGTCGCCGAGGACCAGCACCGCCGGCGGCGGCGCCGGGGCCGCAGCGGGCGCCGCGAGGGCCCCGAGCAGCAGCGCCGCCAGCCAGCGGCGCAGGGCGCGGAGCAGCGGGGGAGCTTCAGCCATGAGCGAGCATCCGTCGGCGGATCCGGCAGCAGGACCGGGCGCGGTGGCCGGGTCGCCCCCGGCCCTGGCGGCCCAGGGCCTGGGCATGCGCTACAGCGGCCCGCAGGGCGAGGTGGTCCTGTTCGACGGGCTCGATCTTAGCATCCCGGCCGGCGGGAGCGTCGCCATCCTCGGCGCCTCCGGCTGCGGGAAGTCGACCCTGCTCGGGCTGCTCGCCGGCCTGGAGCGGCCGAGCCGCGGCCGGGTGTGGCTCGCCGGCGAGGAGCTCACCGCCCTCGACGAGGACGGCCGCGCCGCGGCCCGGGCCGGGCGGCTCGGCTTCGTCTTCCAGGCCTTCCACCTGCTCACCGGCCTCTCGGCGCTCGAGAACGTCCGCCTCGCCCTGGAGCTCGCCGGCCGCGGCCCCGGCGAGGGCGCCGCCCGGGAGGCCCTCGAGCGGGTCGGGCTCGGCCACCGGCTCTACCACGGCCCCGAGCGCCTCTCCGGCGGCGAGCAGCAGCGGGTGGCCATCGCCCGGGCGATCGCCCCGGGGCCCGAGCTGCTCCTCGCTGACGAGCCCACCGGCAACCTCGACGACGCCACGGGGGCGCAGATCGCCGAGCTGCTCTTCGCGCTCAACCGCGAGCGCGGCACGACGCTGGTGATCGCCACCCACGACCCGGCGGTGGCTGAGCGCTGCGCCACCCTCTACCGCTTCCGCAACGGCGCGCTCTCGTGATGGCGGGGGCGGGCAGCCGGCAGACGGCCCGCCTGGCGTGGCGCTTCTTGCGCTGCGATATCGCCGCCGGGCGGCTCGGCACCCTCGCCGCGGCCCTGGCGGTGGCGGTGGCGGCGGTGACGGCCGTCGACTGGCTGGCCGAGCGGGTCGGCGCCGCGACCACGCAGCGCGCCGCCGAGCTCATCGCCGCCGACCGGGTGGTGCGCACCGACGAGCCGATCCCCGAGGCGTGGCTGGCGCAGGCGCGGCAGCGGGGGCTGGCGGCGGCGCGCACGGTGGTCTTCCCCACCGTCGCCGTCGCCGGCGAGCGCAGCCAGCTCGTCTCGCTGAAGGCCGTCGAGCCCGGCTACCCCCTGCGCGGCGAGCTGCGCGTCGCCGCGGCGCCTGGCGCCGCCGATCAGCCCGCCGCCGGCGGCCCGCCGCCGGGGCGCGTGTGGGTGGCGCCCCGCCTGCTCGCGCTGCTCGACACCGAGCTCGGCGAGCGCTTGCGCCTCGGTGATCGGGCCCTGCCCATGGCGCGGCTCGTCACCGCCGAGCCCGACCGCGCCGGCCCCTTCGGCGCCCTGGCGCCCCGGGCCCTGGTGGCCTGGGAGACCGTCCAGGAGACGGGGCTGCTGGGCCGCGGGTCGCGGGTGCGCTACAGCCTGCTGCTCGCCGGCGAGCCCGAGGCGCTGGCGGCGTACGCCGCGTGGCTGCGCGAGGCGCCGGGCCCGGAGCGGGAGGTGGTCCGCGGCGAGGAGGCGCAGCCGGGGATCCGGCGGGCCGTGGAGCGCGCCGAGCGCTTCCTCGGCCTGGCGGCGCTGCTCACCGTCGTCGTGGCCGCCGCCGCCGTGCTGCTCACGGCCCGCCACTACGCTGCGGCGCAGCTCGACCGGATCGCCGTGCTCCGGGTGCTCGGCGCCGGGCAGGGGCGGATCGTCGCCGTCCAGGCGCTCATCCTCGCCGCCGTTGCCCTCGCTGCGGGTGCGCTGGGCACCGGCGCCGGCTTCCTGCTCCACCACGCCATGCTCGCCCTGCTCGGCGAGCTCCTGCCGCCGCAGCTGCCGGGGGCCGGCCCCGGCCCGGCGCTCTACGGGGTGGGCTTCGCCCTGCTGGCCGCCGGCGGCTTCGCCCTGCCGACGGTCCTGCGCCTGCGCCGCGTCCCGCCGGTGCGCGTGCTCCGGCGCAGCGCCGGCGCCGGGGCGCTCGCCTTGGCGCTGCCGTACCTGGTCGCCGCGGCGG
>NZ_NRSH01000106.1 GCF_016584055.1 Halorhodospira neutriphila | reverse complement strand
GCAGCGCCTCCGGGCGGCCCTGGATCGCGGCGTGGTGGAGCAGGGTCCGGCCGGCGCGGTCGCCGGCATCGGCCTCGGCGCCGGCCGCGAGGGCCTCCTCCAGGGCGGCCGTATCGCCCTCGCGCAGGGCGCTGAAGGCCTCCCCCTGGTGCGGGATCCACTGCCAGCCCCCGCAGCCGGCGCCGAGGGCGGCCAGCGCCGCCCCGGCGAGCAGTGCCGGCAGCCTGCGGGCGCGCCCCATCACGCCGCCGCGGCGGTGACGACCATGTTGTCGCGGTGGATGAGCTCCGGCTCGTCGAGGTAGCCGAGCACGGCCTCGATCTCCGCGCTCGCCAGCCCGCGGATGGCCCGGGCCTCGGCGGCGCCGTAGTTGGCCAGGCCGCGGGCCACCTCGCGCCCCTCCGGGTCGAGGCAGACCACCATCTCGCCGCGCGAGAAGCCCCCCTCCACCGCGACCACGCCCACCGGCAGCAGGCTCTTGCCCGACTCCCGCAGGGCCCGGGCCGCCCCCGCGTCCAGCCGCAGCCGCCCGGCGGTGCGCAGGTGGCTCGCCAGCCACTGCTTGCGCGCCGCCAGCGGCTCCTGATCGGGGATAAAGAGCGTCCCCAGCCCCGGCTCCGCGGCGGCCAGGCGCTCGATCACCCGCGGCTCGCGGCCGTCGGCCACCGCCGTATAGGCGCCGGAGCGCGCCGCCCGCGCCGCCCCCTGGACCTTGGTCTGCATGCCGCCGCGCCCGAGGGCCCCCGGGCCGGCGCCGCAGAGGGCCTCGAGGGCCGGATCCCCGGCCCGCACCTCGGTGAGCAGGCGGGCGTCGGGGTCGCCCCGCGGGTCGCGGTCCATGAGCCCGGGCTGGTCGGTCAGGATGGCCAGCGCCTCGGCCTCGACGAGGTTGGCCACCAGGGCGGCCAGGGTGTCGTTGTCGCCGAAGCGGATCTCGTCGGTGACCACCGTGTCGTTCTCGTTGACCACGGGGACGACCCCCAGGCGCAGCAGCTCGCGCAGGGCGCTGCGGGCGTTGAGGTAGCGGCGCCGGTCCGAGAGGTCGTCGTGGGTCAGCAGGACCTGCGCCGTCTGCAGGCCGTGGTGCGCCAGGGCCTCGGCCCAGGCGTAGACGAGCCCGCTCTGGCCGCGGGCGGCGGCGGCCTGGAGCTGGTAGACGGCCCGCGGGCGCTGCCGCCAGCCGAGCTGCTGCATGCCCTCGGCCACGGCGCCGGAGGAGACCACCGTCACCTGCCGCCCGGCCTTGCGCAGGGCGGCGACCTGCTCGGCCCAGGCGGCGATACGGCGGCGGTCGAGCCCCCGGCCCTCGTCGGTGACCAGGGCGCTGCCGACCTTGATCACCCAGCGCTGGGCCTGGGCGAAGGCCTCACGCCGGCTCACTGCCCTCCTCCCGGTCCTGCTCCGCCTCGTGCTCCCGCTCCAGCTCGGCCATGACGTCCTGGCACAGCGCCGCGACCCCCTCGCCGGTCAGCCCGGAGATGCCGTAGGCCGGCCCCTCCCAGCCGAGCTGCGCGGCGATCTCGCGGACCCGCTCGGCGCGGCGCTCCGCGGGCAGGGCGTCGATACGGTTGACCACCAGCCAGCGCGGCTTGGCCGCCAGCGCCGGGCTGAACGCCTCGAGCTCGCCGAGCAGCGTCCGGGCGTCGGCGGCCGGCTCCCCGCCCTGCTCCTCGGCCACGGCGTCGACGAGGTGGAGCAGCAGCCGGGTGCGGCTCAGGTGCCTGAGGAAGCGCACCCCGAGCCCGGCGCCGTCCGCCGCCCCCTCGATGAGCCCGGGGATGTCGGCGACGACGAAGGCGCGCTGGGGCGCCAGGCGGACGACGCCGAGCTGCGGGTAGAGGGTCGTGAACGGGTAGTCCGCCACCTTGGGCCGCGCTGCGGAGACCGCGCGCAGGAGGGTCGACTTGCCGACGTTGGGCAGCCCGAGGAGGCCGACGTCGGCGAGCAGCTGCAGCTCCAGGCGCAGCTCCCGGCGCTCGCCGGCGCCGCCGGGCACGGACTGGCGCGGCGCGCGGTTGGTCGAGCTCTTGAAGTGGAGGTTGCCGAGCCCGCCGCGCCCGCCGGCGGCGACCCGCAGGCGCTCGCCGGCGGCGGTGATATCGCCGATGAGCTCGTCGGTCTCGGCGTCGAAGACGAGGGTGCCGACGGGCACGTGGAGCACCCGGTCGGCCCCGGAGCGGCCGGTGCACTGCCGGCCCTGGCCGCTCTCGCCGCGCTCGGCGGCGAAGCGCCGCTCGTGGCGGTAGTCGACGAGGGTGTTCAGGCCCTCGTCGCCCTCGAGGTAGACGCTCCCGCCGCGGCCGCCGTCGCCGCCGTCCGGGCCGCCGTAGGGGACGTACTTCTCCCGCCGGAAGCTGACGCAGCCGTCGCCGCCGTCACCGGCGTGTACCGCGAGGGTCACCTCGTCGACGAATCGCATGGCCTCTGCTCACCCGCGGGGCGCCCGCCCCGCTACGAAAAAGCCCCGCGCGGCGGCGGGGCTCGAGGAGTACCGCGTTCAGGCGGCCGCGCCGATCAGACGGCCTCGATGCGCACCTGCCGGCGCTGGGCCGGCCCCTTGCGCTCGAAGACCACCCGGCCGTCGCGCTTGGCGAAGAGGGTGTAGTCCTTGCCGACGCCGACGTTGTCCCCGGCGTGGAAGTGGGTCCCGCGCTGGCGCACGATGATGCTGCCGGCAGGGACGCTCTCGCCGCCGAAGCGCTTGACGCCGAGGCGCTTTGACTGGGAGTCGCGGCCGTTCTTGGTGCTGCCGCCTGCCTTCTTGTGTGCCATGCCTGGATCCTCCCTCAGCCGGCGCGCACGCCGGTGATCTTGACCTTGGTGTACGGCTGGCGGTGACCGTGGTGGCGGCGGTACCCCTTGCGCCGCTTGAACTTGGTCACCTCCACCTTGCGATTGCGGCCCTGCTCGAGCACCTCGGCCTGGACGCCGGCGCCGTCGACCTGCGGCTGACCCACCTGGACGTTACCGCCCTCGCCGACCATGAGGACCTCGTTGAGCTCGACCGTCTCACCAACCTCGGCCGGCAGCTTCTCGACGCGCAGCACGTCCCCCTCGGAGACGCGGTACTGCTTCCCGCCGCTTCGGATCACCGCGTACATCGGCGTCGTGCTCCTGTGCTCTAGAACGCTATGGGACTGAACTCGATTGATTGGTCGGGGTGGCAGGATTTGAACCTGCGGCCCCTGCCTCCCGAAGGCAGTGCTCTACCAAACTGAGCTACACCCCGATTGTGGTGCTACGTCGTCCGCGACACCGACCCTTGCGCCAGCTCGACCAAGGCGTCGCGCCACGGTGTCCGCGAGAGCGTGGCGGTCAGCCGCTCGACGGCCTGATCGACCTCCGCCTCAGCGAGTTGCCTAGTATATTCAGCCGCCCCGGTCTTTTCAATCGTCCGCGCCACCGCCTCCATCTGCTCGAGGCCGCCGGAGGCGATGGCCTCGCGGATCAGCGCCCGCTCGGCGGGCTCGGCCTGGCGCATGGCGTGGATCAGGGGCATGGTCGTCTTGCCCTCGGCGAGGTCGTCGCCGACGTTCTTGCCGATCTCGGCGGCGTCGCCGCTGTAGTCGAGGGCGTCGTCGACGAGCTGGTAGGCCGTGCCGAGGTGGCGGCCGTAGGCGGCGAGGGCCTCGCAGGCCGGCTCGTCGAGCCCGGCGAGCACCGCGCCGTTGCGGCAGCCGGACTCGAAGAGGGTCGCCGTCTTGCGGTAGATCACCTGCCGGTAGTCGGCCTCGCCGATATCCGGCTCGTGAACGTTCATCAGCTGCATCACCTCGCCGCGGGCGATGGTGTTGGTCGTCGCCGCCATGATCTGCAGCACCGGCAGCGACTCGAGCTCGACCATCATCTCGAAGGCCCGCGTGTAGAGGAAGTCGCCCACGAGGACGCTGGCCTCGTTGCCCCAGATGGTGTGCGCGGTCTGCTGGCCGCGGCGCATCTCGGAGCTGTCGACGACGTCGTCGTGGAGCAGCGTGGCGGTGTGGATGAACTCGATGACCGCGGCGAGCTGGATGTGGTCCCGCCCCGCGTAGCCGCAGGCCCGGGCCGCGAGGAGCACGACCAGGGGCCGCAGGCGCTTGCCGCCGCTGTGGACGATATAGTGCCCGAGCTGGTTGATCAGCACGACATCGGAGGAGAGCCGCTGCTCGATGAGCCGGTCAACCGCCGCCAGGTCGTCGGCGGCAAGCTCGCGGATGGCATCAAGGTTCATGGACGGGCGTGGTCCCTCTGTGAAGCTGGCTGGATCGTAGGGAGGGCCGGGACCGGTGTCAAGCTCGCGGCGCCCGGGCCGTGCGCCACAGCGACCAGAGCAGCGCCGCGGCGGCGAGCGGGGCCGCCTGCACCGCGAGCAGCGCCAGCGAGGGGCCGATCTCGGCGCCCCAGTCCCGGATCGGCGCCGCCCCGAGGAGGCTGTAGGCGCCCAGCCGCTCCTGCCAGTGGCTGATCTGCTCGGCGGCGACCACCTCGCCGCCGGAGACCAGCGGCGGCAGCCCGTAGCGGCCGCCGACCCACGGGTAGACCAGCGCCGGCATCGCCCAGCTCCCCCAGGCGCCGGCCCCGCGCAGCAGGGCCCGCCCCCGCTGCTCCGGCCGCCGCCCGGCGGCGTAGAGCGTGGCCGCGGCGATGGCGATAAAGCCCGGCCACAGCGGCCACCACGCCGACCAGGTCGCCGCCACCGGCGCGGCGACGAGCGGCCCGGCGGCCACGGTCACCGCCGCCAGCGGGATGAGGGCCACCGCGGCCGTAAGGACTCCCCTATTCATGTGCGCCCTCCGGTAAAGCCGTGGAGAAGGCCGCTCAAGGCTCAAGCCTCCTGCTGCCGGGCGATGCGGGAGCGGACGTAGCGGATCAGCAGCCAGATGGCGAAGACGACGACCGGCACCAGCGCCCCCTTGATAAGCCCCGGGCGCAGCGCCAGCCCCGCCTCGCTGGCGGCCTCGAGGAGGTAGCCGACCAGCCCCAGGGCGTAGTAGCTGATGGCGGCCACGGAGAGCCCCTCCACCGTCTCCTGGAGGCGGAACTGCAGGTCGGCCCGCCGGTTCATGGAGTCGAGCAGGTCGCGGTTCTGCGCCTCGAGGGCCACGTCGACCCGGGTGCGCAGCAGGTCGCCGGCCCGGGAGATGCGCTCCGAGAGCGACTCGCGGCGCTCGGCGGCGGCCTCGCAGGTGCGCATGGCCGGCTCCAGGCGCCGGCCCATGAACTCCTGGATGGTCTGCAGCCCCTGGATGCGCTGCTCGCGCAGGTCCTCGATGCGCCGCCGGACGATGGCGTGGTAGGCGCGGGCGGCGTGGAAGCGGTAGTTGGTGGTGTTGCCGATGCGCTCGGTGTGCGCCGCCAGCTCGGTCAGCCGCGAGAGCATGGCGTGCTCGTCGGGCTCGTGGTCGGAGCGGGTCATGCGCTCGGTGATCCCCGCCAGGCGCTCCTCGAGGTCGTTGAGCTCGGGGTTGAGCTGCCGGGCCAGGGGGAAGGCGAGCAGCGCCATCATGCGGTAGGTCTCGATCTCCAGCAGCCGCTGCACGGCGCGCCCGGCCTGGCGCTCGCGGAGGTTGACGTCGCGCATCAGGATCCGCGAGAAGCCGTCGTCGTGGATGCGGAAGTCCGTCCAGACCCGCGCGGCGCCGCCGCTGATATGGCTGCCGACGATGGTGTTGCCGCCGAACAGCGAGACCAGGGCCTCGCTCGAGCGCGGCGGCGCCCACGACGGCTCCAGGGCGAGGTGGATGGCGACGATCCGGCTCCCCGGCAGGGCGGCCAGCCAGTCCGCCGGCAGCAGCTCCAGGGGCGGGGCGGCGAAGGGCGCCTCGAAGCCCTCCTCGACGAAGAAGGTGTAGGTCGACAGCTCCGTGCGCCGCTCCCACTTGAGCCGGAACGGCCCGAAGTCCGCCGACAGGTGCTGCGCCCCCGGCTCCGGCGGGGCGACGCCGTAGCGCTCGCAGAGGGCGGCCACGGCGGCCCGGTCGGCCTCCGCGCCGTGGCGGCCGGAGAACATCCCCAGGTGGCTGGCGCGCGCCGGGGCCCGCAGGGTCTCGTAGGGGCGGGCGTGGACCTCGTCGTTGATCTCCTGGCGCAGGGGGTGGTCGTTGTAGGCGCCGGAGGCGTGGCCCGCCTCGAAGGGTGGATCGGCCGGTCTCGTCAGCGTCATACTCGCGTGCTCGGCTCCTGGCGCGGCGAGGGATGGGGCACCGTCGGGTTGCCGCTAAAGGGTATGGTATCCTCCCCGGGCCGTTCCAGGGGTAGACGAGAATGCGCGAGCTCATCCTCGGCGGCGTCCGCTCCGGCAAGAGCCGCTACGCGGAGCGGCGGGCCGCGGAGCGCACCGACGATGTCACCTACATCGCCACCGCCCGGGCCGACGGCGATCCGGAGATGGCGGAGCGGATCGCCGCCCACCGGGCGCGGCGGCCGGCGCACTGGCGCACGGTCGAGGCGCCGGACGACCTGGCCGGGGCGCTCGAGGCGAGCTGCGCCCCGCAGCGGGCGGTCATCGTCGACTGCCTGACCCTGTGGCTGAGCAACCAGCTCAGCGCCGCCGGGGAGCCCGACCCCGACCGGCTCCGCCGCCAGCGCCAGCGGCTGCTCGCGGCGCTGGAGCGGGTGCCGGGGGACGTCCTGCTCATCGGCAACGAGACCGGGCTCGGCGTCATGCCGCTCAACGCCCTGGCGCGGCAGTTCTGCGACGAGGCCGGCGCGCTCCACCAGGAGCTCGCCGCACTCTGTGACGAGGTAACCTGGACCATCGCGGGAATCGCCCAGAAGATCAAGAACAACAACAAGGAGCGTGATCGCGTCCTTCCCCCCAGTGACCGATCAGGAGAAACCAGTGAAAGGAACCCATTGGCTGACCGACCCGGTTCTCAGCAGCAGTGAGGCCCACCGCCGCGAGGCGCAGCAGCGCCAGGACCAGCTCACCAAGCCCCCCGGCTCCCTCGGCCGGCTCGAGGCGCTCGCCGTCCAGCTCGCGGGCCTGCAGCGCACCCACCACCCGAGCGCCGACCCGGCGCGCATCTGCCTGTTCGCCGCCGACCACGGCGTCGCCGTCGAGGGCGTCTCCGCCTTCGACGCGGTGGTCACCATCCAGATGATGGACAACTTCGCCGCCGGCGGGGCGGCGATCTCCGTGCTCGCCGACGAGGTGGGCGCCGGGCTCGAGCTCGTCGACGTCGGCACGCACTACCCCGGCACGGTCCCCGACGGCGTGCGCGACGAGCGCATCGCCGCCGGGACGGCGAACATGCGCCGCGAGCCGGCGATGACCCCCGAGCAGTTCACCGCCGCCCTCGACCGCGGCCGGGCGGCCGTCGACCGGGCCGCCGACGCCGGGGTCCGGATCTTCATCGCCGGGGAGATGGGCATCGCCAACACGACGGCCGCCGCGGCCCTCGTCGGCGCCCTGCTGCACAAGCCCGCGCCCGGGGTGGTCGGCCCCGGGACCGGGCACACCCCCGAGGGGCTGCGCCACAAGGCCGACGTCGTCGACGCGACCCTCGACCTCCACCGCGGCGAGCTCGGCGACAGCGGCGCCCTCCTCGACCCGTGGGNCCCGTGGGAGGCCGGCCGGCGCGTCGGCGGCCTGGAGCTCGCGGCGATGAGCGGCGCCTACCTGCGCTGCGCCCAGCGCGGGCTCGCCATCCTCGTCGACGGCTTCATCAGCGGCGCGGCGGCCCTGCTCGCCGAGCGGCTGAGCCCGGGCACGCGGGAGTGGATGATCTGCGGCCACAACTCCGCCGAGCCCGGCCACAGCCGGGTCATCGCGGCGCTCGACAAGCGCCCGCTGCTCGACTTCGGCATGCGCCTCGGCGAGGGCAGCGGCGCGGCAACCGCCCTGCCCCTGCTGCGCACCGCCTGCGCCGTCCACAACCGGATGGCCACCTTCGCCGAGGCCGGCGTCACGCCGGAGGGCGAGCCGTGAGGCCGCCGATCCAGGGCGAGGAGACCTGGGTCGACCTCCTGCGCCACGGCGAGCCCGAGGGCGGGCGGCGCTACCGCGGCGCCCAGGACGACCCGCTCAGCGAGCGCGGCTGGCGGCAGATGCACGCCAGCGGCATCGAGGGGGCGCAGCTGACCGGCGTGGTCAGCTCGCCGCTGCGCCGCTGCCGCGCCTTCGCCGAGCGCCTCGCCGCCGAGCGCGGCCTGGCGCTGGAGGTCGAGGCGGGCTTCCGGGAGATCGGCTTCGGCGACTGGGAGGGCCTGACCCCCGCCGAGCTCCACGAGCGCGACCCCGAGGGGCAGGCCCGCTTCTGGGCCGACCCGGTGGGCCACCCGCCGCCGAACGCCGAGCCGATCACCGACTTCCAGGCGCGGGTGGTGGCGGCCTGGGAGGCGGCGCTCGAGCGCCACCGGGGCGGGCACCTGCTGCTCGTCGGCCACGGCGGGCTCATCCGGGTCGTGCTCTGCCACCTGCTCGGCATGCCGCTGGCGGCCTTCAACCGGCTCTACGTCCCCTACGCCGGGGTCAGCCGGGTGCGGGTCGAGCCCGGGGCCGACCCCACCCTCTACTTCCACAATCGCGCCAGCCTCAAGGAGGGCGAGCGGTGAACCTGCGTCCCCTGCTAATGGCCATCGGCTTCCTGACCCGGCTCCCCGTCCCGGCGGTGGCGCCGCGCAACGAGCAGGAGTCCGGCAGCGCGCTGATCGCCTACCCGGTCGTCGGCGCCCTGCTCGGCGCCCTGCTCGCCCTGCTCGCGGCGGCCACCGCGGCGCTGCCGGCGCTGCTCCAGGCCGCGCTCATCGTCGCCGCCTGGGTCGCGCTCACCGGCGCGCTCCACCTCGACGGCCTCGCCGACGCCGCCGACGCCTGGGTCGGCGGGCTCGGCGACCGCGAGCAGACCCTGGCCATCATGAAAGACACCACCTGCGGGCCGATGGCCGTCACCGCCATCGCCGTCGTGCTCCTGCTCAAGCTCGGCGCCGTGGCCGCCCTCGTCGAGGGGGCCTGGCTGGCCATCCCGGCGGCGGTCGTCGCCGGGCGGGCCGGGCTGACGGCCCTGCTGCTGACCACCCCCTACGTCCGCCCCGGCGGGATCGGCGAGGCGCTGAGCCGCCACGCCCCGCGCGGCCCGTCGCTGCTCAGCGCCGCCGCGCTCACGGCCGCGGCCGCGCTGCTCGCCGGCTGGAGCGGCGTCGCGGCGATCGCCGCGGCGGTGGCCGCGCTGGCCCTGGCGCAGCACGCCATGATCCGGCGCATCGGCGGGACCACCGGGGATACCGCCGGCGCCGCCGTCGAGCTCACGGAGACCGCCGCGCTGATCGGCGCCGCCGCCGCGGCGGCCCTCGCC
>NZ_NRSH01000105.1 GCF_016584055.1 Halorhodospira neutriphila | reverse complement strand
AGCCGGGGGAGGGCGGCCGCCCGGAGGCGTACATGCACCTCGAGGTCGACCGCTGCTCCGATCCGGCGGCGCTCGAGGCGCTGCGCGCCGAGGTGGCCGGGGCCCTCGCCGACGTGCGCGCGGTGGTCGACGACTGGGGGCCGATGCGGCAGGCCCTGCGCAGCGCCGCCGCGGAGCTGGCGCGCCGGCCGCCGCCCGGCGGGGCCGACGAGCTCGAGGAGGTCCAGGCCTTCCTCGACTGGGTGGCGCAGGGGCACTTCGTCTTCCTCGGCTACCGCTGCTACGAGCTCGTCGGCGGCGATGAGCCGCGCCTGGCGCCGTGCCCGGAGACCGCCCTCGGCCTGATGCGCACCGCGCCGAGCGGCCCCTCGGCGCGCTTCGATGCGCTGCCCCCCGCCTCGCGCCGGCTCGCCGTGGGGCCGCAGCCGCTGATCCTGACCCAGGCGAGCGCGCGCTCGCCGGTCCACCGCGACAGCTACATGGACTACATCGGGGTTAAGCGCTTCAACGAGGCGGGCGAGGTCGTCGGCGAGGAGCGCTTCCTCGGCCTCTACGCCTCCTCGGCCTACCACGGCAGCGCCCGGCGGATCCCGCTGCTGCGCCGCAAGGTCGAGGCGGTGCTCGAGCGCGCCGGCTACGCCGCGAACAGCCACGCCGGCAAGGCGCTGCTCCACACCCTCGAGACCTTCCCGCGCGACGAGCTCTTCCAGATCGGCATCGACGACCTCGAGCGGATCGCCACCGCCATCCTCCACCTCCAGGGCCGCAAGCGTGTCCGCCTGCTGGTGCGCTACGACGACTGGCAGCGCTTCGTCTCGTGCCTGGTCTTCCTCCCGCGGGAGCGCTACGACACCCGCAACCGGCGCCGCATCCGCGAGCTCCTCGAGCAGGCCCTGGGCGCGAGCCGCAGCGACTTCCGGGTCCAGCTCGGCGACACGCCCCTGGCCCGCCTGCACTTCGTGGTGCGCCTGCCCGAGCCGGGGCTGCCGGCGCTCGACGTCCCGGCGCTCGAGCAGCGCCTGCGCGAGGCCGTGCGCTCCTGGGAGGACCGGCTGCACGAGGCGCTGCTCGAGGCCTACGGCGAGGAGCGCGGCAACCGGCTCGCCGAGGGCTACGCCGAGGCCTTCTCCGCCGCCTACCGCGAGGACGTCGAGCCGCGCAGCGCCGTGGCCGATATCGCCCGGATCGAGGGGCTCGAGGCGGAGGCGGGGCTGGCCATGGCGGTCTACCGGCCCGCGGCGGCGGCGGCCGATGAGCTGCGCTTCCGGCTCCTCCACAGCGCCCGGCCGGCGACCCTCTCCGACACCCTGCCGATCCTCGAGCACATGGGCGTGCAGGTGGTCGATGAGCGCCCCTACGCGGTGGCCCCGGCGGGGCGGCCGGCGTGCTGGATCCACGACTTCGGGCTGCGCTGGGAGGGGGCGGGCCGGATCGAGCCGGAGGCGGTGGCGGAGCGCTTCGCGGCGGCCTTCGCCGCCGTCTGGCGGCGCCGGGCCGAGGACGACGGGCTCAACCGGCTGGTGCTGGCCGCCGGGCTGGCGTGGCAGGAGGTGGCCCTGGTCCGCGCCCTGGTGCGCTACCTGCGCCAGGCGGGCCTGGGCTTCTCCCAGGACTACATCGAGGAGGCCCTCGCCGCCCACCCGCGGCTCGTCGCCCTGCTGGTGGCGGCCTTCCACGGGCGCTTCGACCCGGAGCGCGGCGACGCCGAGCGGGCCGCTGAGTGCACGGCGTGCTTCCAGGAGGCCCTCGCCGAGGTGCCCAGCCTCGACGCCGACCGCATCCTGCGCCGCCTGCAGGCGGCCGTTGCGGCGACGGCGCGGACCAACTACTACGCCGCCGGCGACGGCGCGCTCGCCCTCAAGCTCCACCCGGCGGCGATCCCGGGGCTGCCGCGGCCGGTGCCGTGGGCGGAGATCTTCGTCTACGCCCCCGGCGTCGAGGGCGTGCACCTGCGCGGCGGCGAGGTCGCCCGCGGCGGGATCCGCTGGTCGGACCGCCGGGAGGACTTCCGCACCGAGGTCCTGGGGCTGATGAAGGCGCAGACGGTCAAGAACGCCGCCATCGTCCCCGTCGGGGCCAAGGGGGGCTTCGTCCTCAAGCGCCCGCCGCCCGGCGGGCCGGGCCCCGAGCAGGTGCGCGCGGCGTACCGCGCCTACATCGGGGCGCTGCTCGAGGTCACCGACAACCTGGTCGGCGGCGAGCCCCGGGCGCCGGCGCGGGTGGTCCGCCACGACGGGCCCGATCCCTACCTGGTCGTCGCCGCCGACAAGGGGACGGCGCGCCTCTCCGACCTGGCCAACGAGGTCGCCGGCGAGCGCGGCTTCTGGCTCGGCGACGCCTTCGCCTCCGGCGGCTCGAGCGGCTACGACCACAAGGGCATGGCCATCACCGCCCGCGGCGCCTGGCAGGCGGTGCAGCGCCACTTCCGCGAGCTCGGCCGGGATGTCCAGCGCGAGCCGCTCTCCGTCGTCGGCGTCGGCGACATGTCCGGCGACGTCTTCGGCAACGGCATGCTCCGCTCGCCGTGCATCCGCCTGCTCGCCGCCTTCGACCACCGCCACGTCTTCATCGACCCCGATCCCGACCCCGAGGCCGCCTACGCCGAGCGCCAGCGGCTCTTCCGGCTCGAGGGCTCGAGCTGGGACGACTACGACCGCACCGTGCTCTCGAGCGGCGGCGCGGTCTACTCCCGCGGGGCGAAGTCCGTGGCCCTCGAGCCGCCGGCCCGCCGCGCCCTCGGCATCGAGGCCGAGTCCCTCACCCCGGACGAGCTGATCCAGGCGGTGCTGCGCGCGCCGGTGGACCTGCTCTGGAACGGCGGCATCGGCACCTACGTCAAGGCCAGCAGCGAGGGGCACGCCGAGGTCGGCGACAAGGGCACCGACGCGGTCCGCGTCGACGCCGCGCAGCTGCGCTGCCGCGTCGTCGGCGAGGGCGGCAACCTGGGCCTCACCCAGCGCGCCCGGGTGGAGTACGCCGCCGGCGGCGGGCGGATCAACACCGACGCCATCGACAACGTCGGCGGCGTCGCCTGCTCCGACTACGAGGTCAACATCAAGATCCTGCTCGCCGAGGCCATCGCCGCCGGCGAGCTCGATGGGACCCGGCGCGACGCCCTGCTCGCCGAGATGCGCGAGGAGGTGGCGGGCCGGGTGCTGGAGACCTGCGCGGCGCAGACCGAGGCCTTGAGCCTCTCGGCGGCGGTGGCGGCCGAGGAGGGGGCGGAGCACGCCGAGCTGATCCGCCGCTGGGAGCGCGAGGGGACGCTCGACCGCGAGCTCGAGGGGCTGCCCGGCGACGACGCCCTCGCCGAGCGCACCGCCGCCGGCGAGGGGCTGCTGCGCCCCGAGCTGGCGGTGCTCCACGCCTACGCCAAGATCGCCGCCCAGGGGGCCTTGCTCGCCGGCGACCTGCCCGGCGAGCCCGCCATGGAGCGCTGGCTCCTGGACTACTTCCCGCGCCCGCTCGCCGGGCGCTACCCGGAGCGCATCCGCGCCCACCGCCTGCGCCGCGAGCTCATCGCCACCGCCGCGGCGAACCGGGTCGTCGACCGGATGGGCCCGGCCTTCTTCCACCGCCTCGAGCGCAAGGCCGGCGCCGGGGTCGAGCAGGCCACCCGGGCGTGGTCCTGCGCCGGCGAGCTCCTGGCGATCGACGAGCACTGGGCGGCGCTCGAGGCGCTCGACGGGCGGATCGCGGCGGCGGTGCAGACGCGGCTGCTGCTGCGCGCCCGGGCGCTCCACGAGCACGCCACGCTCTGGCTGCTGCGCAACCACGGCCCGGCGGCCGGCGCGGAGACCGGCGCCATGGCCGCCCGCCTGCGGCCGCAGATCGAGCGCCTCGCCGAGGCGCTGCCGGGGCTGCTGCCGGCGGAGGAGCGCGCCCGGGCGGCCGCGGAGCGGCAGCGGCTCGAGGGGGAGGGGGTGCCGGCGCAGCTCGCCGGGCGGGCCGCCGTGATGCCGGCGCTCTACGTCGTGCTGGATCTCCTCAAGGTCGCCGAGGCCGCCGGCGCCGAGCCGCTGGCGGTGGCGGGGTGCTACTACGGGCTCGTCGAGGCGCTGGGGCTGAGCCGGCTGCGCCGCGCCCTCGTGGCCCTGGCGCCGGGGGATGGGTGGCAGCAGCGCTTTCGCGACGGCCTGCAGGCCGACTACGATCTACAGGTGCGCGGCCTGACGGCGCAGCTGCTGCGCGTCCACGGCGCCGAGCCCGAGGCCGTCGAGCGCTTCCTCGCCGAGCGTGCCCCCGCCGTGGAGCGCCTGCGCGGCGTCCTGGCCGAGCTGGACGGGGCGCCGACGCCGAGCGCCGCCATGCTGGCGGTGGCGGTCCAGGAGCTCAAGGCGCTGGTCCAGCTCGGCGACGCGCGCCGGCCCGCCGCGAACCGATAGCCGACACCGACCCAAGGAGAGCTGATGAGCGAGACCGTGGAACTCCACTATACTGTACGGGGCGAGGGCCGGCCGGTGCTGCTGCTGCACGGGCTGTACGGCAGCGGGAACAACCTCAGCCGGCTGCAGCGCCACCTGGCGGAGCGCTACCGGGTGATCGCCCCGGATCTGCGCAATCACGGCCGCTCCCCCCACTGCCCGGACATGGACTACCGGGCGATGGCGGCGGACCTGGGCGCCCTGCTCGACCGCGAGGGGGTGGCGAGCGCCGCGGTGATCGGCCACTCCATGGGGGGCAAGGCCGCCATGACCCTGGCGCTGACCGCGCCGCAGCGCGTCGCGGCCGTGCTCGTCGCCGACATCGCCCCCGTGGCCTACGAGGAGACCCACGACCCGGTCATCTGGGCGCTGCAGGCGGTGGACGTGGCCTCGGCGGCGAGCCGCGGCGAGATCGACGCCGCCCTGGCCGAGCGGGTGCCGGAGGCGCAGCTGCGCCAGTTCCTGCTGACCAACCTGCAGCCCGCGGAGGGGGGCGGCTACCGCTGGCGCATCCCGCTGGAGACCCTCTCCGCGGCGATCCCCACGATCCGCGGCTTCCCGGAGCTGGCCGCCACCTACCCGGGGCCGGCGCTGTTCCTCTACGGCTCGCGCTCCGAGTACTTCGATGCGCAGCGCCACCGCGCGGCGGCCGAGGGGTACTTCCCGGCCGCCGAGCTCCAGGCCCTCGAGGGCGCCGGGCACTGGCTCCACGCCGAGCAGCCGCAGGCCTTCGCGGCGGCCCTCGACGCCTTCCTCGCCGCCCACTACCCGCCCGCGGGGTGAGGGCGGCCGGCGCCCTAGCAAGGGCCGCGCGCCGGTCCCTATAATGGCTATTCCAGCCTTCGATTAGAGAAATTCTATGTCGGAAGACTTCAAGGACGCCGCCCTCGACTACCACCGCCACCCGAGGCCCGGCAAGATCGAGGTGGTCCCGAGCAAGCCCCTCGCCAACCAGCGCGACCTGGCGCTGGCCTACTCGCCGGGGGTCGCCTCGGCCTGCGAGGCCATCGTCGAGGATCCCGCCGCCGCCGCCGAGGTGACGGCCCGGGGCAACCTCGTGGCGGTGATCAGCAACGGCACGGCGGTGCTCGGCCTCGGCGATATCGGCCCCCTCGCCTCGAAGCCGGTCATGGAGGGCAAGGGGGTCCTGTTCAAGAAGTTCGCCGGCATCGACGTTTTCGACATCGAGGTCAACCAGCCCGACGCCGAGCGCTTCGTCGAGATCGTCGCGGCCCTGGAGCCGACCTTCGGCGGGATCAACCTCGAGGACATCAAGGCGCCGGAGTGCTTCGAGATCGAGGAGGCGCTCAAGCGCCGGCTCAACATCCCGGTCTTCCACGACGACCAGCACGGCACGGCGATCATCACCGCCGCGGCCATCCGCAACGGCCTGCGCGTCGTCGGCAAGCGCCTCGACGAGGTCAAGCTGGTCTGCTCCGGCGCCGGGGCCGCCGCCATCGCCTGCCTCGACCTCCTCGTGGCCATGGGCATGCCCCGCGAGCACATCACCGTCACGGACAGCAAGGGCGTCGTCTACAAGGGCCGCAAGGAGTACATGGATCCGCGCAAGGAGGTGTACGCCCAGGAGACGGCGGCGCGGACCCTGCCCGAGATCATCGAGGGCACGGATATCTTCCTCGGCCTCTCGGCGCCGGGGGTGCTGAGCCCGGAGATGGTCGCGCAGATGGCCGAGCAGCCGATCATCATGGCCCTGGCCAACCCGATCCCCGAGATCCTCCCCGAGGACGCCCGCGAGGCGCGCCCCGACGCGGTGATCGCCACCGGCCGCTCCGACTACCCGAACCAGGTCAACAACGTCCTGTGCTTCCCCTTCATGTTCCGCGGCGCCCTCGACGTGGGGGCGAGCGCCATCAACGAGGCGATGAAGATCGCCGCCGTCGAGGCCATCGCCGACCTGGCCACCGAGGAGTCCTCCGAGGTGGTCGTCGCCGCCTACGGCGGCAAGCCGTGGAGCTTCGGCGCCGACTACCTCATCCCCAAGCCCTTCGACCCGCGGCTGATCACCCGGGTGGCGCCGGCGGTGGCCAAGGCGGCGATGGACAGCGGCGTGGCGGCCCGGCCCATCGAGGACTTCGACGCCTACCGGCTGCAGCTCCAGCAGCACGTCTTCCAGTCCGGGCTGGTGATGAAGCCGATCTTCGAGCGCGCCCGGGAGGAGCCCAAGCGCGTCGTCTACACCGACGGCGAGGAGGAGCGCATCCTGCGCGCCGTGCAGCTGGTCGTCGACGAGGGGCTCGCCCGGCCCATCGTCATCGGCCGGCGCCGGGTGGTGGAGGTGCGCCTGCGCCGGCTGGGCCTGCGCGCCCGGATCGGGGAGGACTTCGAGCTCGTCGACCCCGAGGACGACCCGCGCTACCGCGACTACTGGCAGGAGTACCACGCCCTGATGGCCCGCCGCGGCGTCACCCCCGGGCGGGCGCGGACGGTGGTGCGTACCCGGACGACGGTCATCGGCGCCCTGATGGTCCGCCGCGGCGACGCCGACGCCCTCGTCGGCGGCGTCGAGGGCCGCTACCACCGGCAGATGGCCCACGTCCAGGACGTCATCGGCCGGCGCCGCGGGGTGCGCAACCTCGCGGCGATGAACGTCCTGATCATGCCCAAGGGGACGTTCTTCCTCTGCGACACCTACGTCAACCACGACCCCAACCCCCACGAGATCGCCGAGATGACGCTGCTCGCCGCCGACGGCGTGCGCCGCTTCGGGACCACCCCGAAGGTGGCCCTGCTCTCCCACTCCAACTTCGGCACCTCGGGGGCGGCCTCGGCGGAGAAGATGCGCCAGGCCCTGGAGTTGATCCAGGATCGCGACCCGAGCCTCGAGGTGGAGGGCGAGATGCACGGCGATGCCGCCATCTCCGAGGAGGTCCGCCGGCGCATCTTCCCCGACGCCCAGCTTGACGGCCAGGCCAACCTGCTGATCATGCCCGGGCTGGACGCGGCGAATATCGCCTTCAACCTGCTCAAGGCGACCACCGACAGCGTCTCCGTGGGGCCGATCCTGCTCGGCACGGCGAAGCCGGCGCACATCCTGACGCCGTCGTCGACGGTCCGCGCCATCGTGAACATCTCGGCCCTCGCCGCGGTCGAGGCGCAGATGGTGGAGCCGGCAGGCCGTGAGGAGGGCCCTGAGGAGGGCTGAGGCTGAGAGGGCTGCGCTGCGGCGCCCCGGGGGCTCGGGGCCCGGCGGCGTCCTGACGAACGCGCCCCTTCGGGGTCCCCTGCGCTTCTCGCCCGAGCGGGG
>NZ_NRSH01000104.1 GCF_016584055.1 Halorhodospira neutriphila | reverse complement strand
CGTAGCGCAGGCTCGTGACCACGGCCCCGGCGTCCTCGACCCGGCCAACGCCGAGGCCGTGGTCACGAGCCTGCGCTACGCCGCCGAGCTCGCCCTGGAGGGGACGGTCGACGCCGTGGTCACGGCCCCGGTGCACAAGGGCGTCATCAACGACGCCGGGTTCGCCTTCTCCGGGCACACCGAGCTGCTCGCCGAGCTCACCGGCACCGCGACGCCGGTGATGATGCTCGTCGCCGGCGAGCTGCGCGTGGCCCTGGCGACGACCCACCTGCCGCTGCGCGCCGTCCCCGACGCGCTGACCGAGGCGCGCCTGGAGGCCGTCGCCACCGCCCTGCACCACGACCTGGTCGACAAGTTCGCCATCGCCGCGCCGCGCATCCTGGTCACCGGGCTCAACCCCCACGCCGGCGAGGGCGGCCACCTCGGCCGCGAGGAGATCGAGCTCATCGAGCCGGTGCTCGAGCGCCTCAACGCCGCCGGCCTGCAGCTCGCCGGGCCGGTCCCGGCGGACACCGCCTTCACGCCGGCCTCCCTCGAGGGCGTCGACGCCGTGCTCGCCATGTACCACGACCAGGGGCTGCCGGTGCTCAAGTACGCCGGCTTCGGCCGCGCCGTGAACGTCACCCTGGGCCTGCCCATCGTGCGCACCTCGGTGGACCACGGCACGGCGCTGGAGCTCGCCGGCACGGGCCGGGCCGACGGCGGCAGCCTGCGGGAGGCCATCGACCTCGCCGCCGAGCTGGCCATCCGCCGCCAGCACCGCTGCGGGCCCCGGAGCGGCTGACCGCCTCCCCCTCAGGCCGGCCGGGGCTGCTCCGCGGCGGCGTCGGCGAGGCGCACGAACTCGGCCACCGACAGCGTCTCGGCCCGGGCCCCGGCGTCCACCCCCGCCGCCTCGATCGCCGCCGGCGAGAGCCAGCGGCGCAGGCTGTTGCGCAGGGTCTTGCGCCGCGCGGCGAAGGCGGCGGCGACGAGCCCCTGCAGCACCCCCTCGTCGCGGGCCGCCACGGGCAGCGGGCGGTGCGGCGTCAGGCGCACGAACGAGGAGATCACCTTCGGCGCCGGGAAGAAGGCGCCGGCGGGGACGTTGAAGCAGCGCTCGACGGCGCAGCGGTACTGGACCATCACCGACAGCCGGCCGCGGACCCGGCTGCCCGGCGGCGCCGCCATGCGCTCGACCACCTCGCGCTGGAGCAGCAGGTGCAGATCCTCGATGCGCTCCGCCGCCGCGAGCAGGTGGAAGAGGATCGGCGTGGAGACGTTGTAGGGCAGGTTCCCCGCCACCCGGAGGCGGCCCTCGGCGGGCGCGAGGGCCGCCAGGTCGAGGGTCGTGGCGTCGCCCTCGATCACCGTCAGCCCCGGGCCGAGGCGCTCGCGCAGCGCCGCGGCGAGGTCGCGGTCGAGCTCCACCGCCGTCAGGGCGCCGAGGCGCTCGAGCAGCGGGGCGGTCAGCGCCCCCTCGCCGGGGCCGATCTCGAGCAGCGCCTGCCCCGGCCGCGGGGCGATGGCGGTGACCATGCGCTGCACGATCGCCGGATCGCGCAGGAAGTTCTGGCCGAAGCGCCGCCGCGGCCGGTGGCTCAAGCGAGCCGCTCCCGGGCCGCCTGGGCCTGGGCGCGGACCTGCGCCGGGGCCGTGCCGCCGACGTGGTCGCGGGCGGCCACCGAGCCGTCGAGGGTGAGCACCGCGTAGACGTCCTCGCCGATGGCCGGCGAGAACTGCTGCAGCTCCTCGAGCCCGAGCTCGGGCAGATCCCGGCCGGCCTCCACGGCGTAGCGCACCGCCCGGCCGACGACCTCGTGGGCGTCGCGGAAGGCCACGCCCTGGCGGACCAGGTAGTCGGCCAGGTCCGTGGCGGTGGCGAAGCCGGCCCGGGCCGCCTCGCGGCAGCGATCGCGGTGGACGCTCAGCGCCGGGACCATGTCGGCGAAGGCGGTCAGCGCGTCGCGCAGGGTGTCGACGGCGTCGAACAGCGGCTCCTTGTCCTCCTGGTTGTCGCGGTTGTAGGCGAGCGGCTGGCCCTTCATCAGCGTCAGCAGCTGCACCAGGTCGCCCTGGGCGCGGGCGGCCTTGCCGCGCACCAGCTCGGCGACGTCCGGGTTCTTCTTCTGCGGCATGATCGACGAGCCGGTGCAGAAGCGGTCCGGCAGCTCGATGAAGCCGAACTGCGGCGAGGCCCAGAGCACCAGCTCCTCGGCCATGCGCGAGAGGTGGGTCATGCACAGGCTCGCCGCGGCGCAGAACTCGATGGCGAAGTCGCGGTCGCTGACCGAGTCGAGGGAGTTGCGGGTCGGCGCGTCGAAGCCCAGCGCCGCCGCCGTGGCCTCGCGGTCGATGGGGAAGGAGGTCCCGGCCAGGGCGGCGGCGCCGAGCGGGCACTGGTTGAGCCGCCGGCGGCAGTCGGCGAGCCGCTCCCGGTCGCGCTCGAGCATCTCCTGCCAGGCGAGCATGTGGTGGCCGAAGGTCACCGGCTGCGCCACCTGCAGGTGGGTGAAGCCGGGCATGACGGTCTCGGCCTCGCGCTCGGCGAGCTCGAGCAGCCCGTGCTGGAAGCGCGCCAGCTCGTCGCGGACGGTGTCGATGGCGTCGCGCAGGAACAGCCGCACGTCGGTGGCGATCTGGTCGTTGCGCGAGCGCCCGGTGTGCAGCTTCTTGCCCGCCTCGCCGATGCGCTCGGTCAGCCGGTGCTCGATGTTCATGTGGACGTCCTCGAGCCTCGGCGACCAGGGGAAGCGGCCCTCGACCACCTCCTCGCGGATCCCCGCCAGCCCCTGGAGGATGGCGTCGCGCTCGGCCTCGGTGAGCACGCCGCGCTCGGCGAGCATGCGGGCGTGGGCCTCGGAGCCCTGGATATCGTAGAGGGCGAGGCGGGCGTCGAAGTGGACCGAGGCGGAGAAGCGCTCGACGAAGGCGTCGGTCGGCTCGCTGAAGCGGCCGGTCCACAGCTGCTGTCCGGGGCTAGGCTCGTTGTCGCTCATCGTGGGGAATCCTGCTCGGCTCGGTTCGCGTCGAAAGCGAGAGTCTCCCGCCGCTAGCGCGGTGTTGCAAGGGCCCGCCCTCCGCCCGGCCGCGACGATTGCCGCCTTGCGCGCCGGCGGCGCAGCTGCGAGGCTCCGGCTTGATTTATCCCAGGCTTTACGCTGACACTTTTGGCACTCCAATGAATCGGGATGGACCGCCATGGCCGCTGATACGCTCCGCATCGCAACCCGCCGCTCGCAGCTCGCCCTCTGGCAGGCCGAGTACGTTGCCGCCGAGCTGCGCCGCCTGCACCCGGGCCTCGAGGTCGAGCTGGTGCCGATGTCCACCCGCGGCGACCAGATCCTCGATCAGCCGCTGACGCAGATCGGCGGCAAGGGGCTGTTCATGAAGGAGCTCGAGGACGGCATGCTGCGCGGCGAGGCGGACCTGGCGGTCCACTCCATGAAGGACATCCCGTGGCGGCTGCCCGACGGCTTCGAGCTGGCGGCGGTCTCCGACCGCGCCGATCCGCGGGACGCCTTCCTCTCGAGCCACTATCGCAGCCTGGACGAGCTGCCCGAGGGCGCCCGGGTGGGCACGGCCAGCCTGCGCCGGCAGTGCCAGATCAAGGACCGCCGCCCGGACCTGGAGATCGACATCCTGCGCGGCAACGTCCAGACCCGGATCGGCAAGCTCGACGACGGCCAGTTCGACGCCATCGTCCTCGCCGCCTCGGGGCTCGACCGGCTCGAGCTCGCCCACCGCATCACCCGGCGGCTGACGCCGGAGGAGAGCCTCCCGGCGGTGGGCCAGGGGGCGCTCGGCATCGAGTGCCGCGAAGGCGACGAGCGCGTCCGCGCCCTCGTCGCGCCCTTCAACGACGCCCACACCGCCACCCGGATCACCGCCGAGCGCGCCATGAACACCCGGCTCGAGGGCAGCTGCCAGGTCCCCATCGCCGGCTACGCGGCCCTCGAGGCCGGCGAGCTGCACCTGCGCGGGCTCGTCGGCGCCGCCGACGGCACCGAGGTCCTGCGCGGCGAGGTCCGCGGCGCCGCCGAGGAGGCCGCCGAGCTCGGCACCCGCCTCGGCGACGAGCTGCTCGGCCGCGGCGCCGACCGCATCCTCCGGGAGCTGGCCCACTCCTGATGGCGGCCCGGCTCGACGGCATCGGGGTCGTGGTCACCCGCCCGGCGCACCAGGCCGAGCCCCTGGCCGGCGCCCTCGAGGCGGCCGGCGCCGAGGTCCTGCGCTTCCCGGCCCTCGCCATCGCCGCCGAGCCCGACGACGAGCCCCACCGCGCGGCACAGCGCCGCGCCGCCGAGGCGGACTGGCTCTACTTCGTCAGCCCCAACGCCGTGGCCTACGGCCTGCCGCGGATCCGCGCCGCCGGCGGGCCGGCCCCCCACACCCGCATCGCGGCGGTGGGCCACGGCACGGCCCGCGCCCTGGGCGAGCACGGCATCGAGGCGGTCCACTACCCCCGCCAGGGCGCCACCAGCGAGGATTTGCTCGCCGAGACGCCGCTTGGCAGTATTCGCTCGGGCCGTGTCATGATAGTTCGCGGCGTCGGCGGCCGGGGGCAGCTCGCCGAGACCCTACGCCGCAATGGCGCGGAGGTCGATTTTCTGGAAGTCTATCGGCGCATCCGCCCGGACACCGATCCGGCCCCGCTGCTCGAGGCCGCTGCGAGCGGGCGCCTCCAGGTGGCGATCGTCACCAGCGGCGAGGTCCTGGGCAACCTGCTCGAGCTCATCGGCGAGCGCGGGCAGCAGTGGCTGGCGCGGGCGGGCCTCGTGACCATCGGCGAGCGCGTCGCGGCCATGGCCGCCCCCTACGCCGGGTACGTCGAGGCGACGCGCACCGCCGCGGAAGAGGAACTGATAGCCGCCGTGGCCCGGGCTGCCGCGGCCGTCCAAGAGATCTCAGGAGTAGGCGACGATGAACGATCCCAATCGTCCGGAGGATAAGAGCCGAGGAGCGCAATCCAGCGAGACGGCCAGCGCCGGCAGCAGCGGCGCCGGGGACGCCTCCTCGCCGGGGGAGGTGGCGGGCGCAGCGCCCGGCACCGGCGAGGGCCAGCGCAGCACCGAGACCGCCGGCAGCGCCGCCGGCTCCGCCACCACCGCCGGCGAGGCCGGCCAGGCCTCCTCCTCCCCGCAGGACGCCGCCGCCTCCTCCTCCAGCAGCGCCAGCAGCACGACCGCCTCCGCCGGGTCCGGCGACAACAGCAGTAGTAGCAGCAGCGGCGAGGCCGCCCAGGAGGGCACGGACAGCAGCAGCGCCTCCTCCGGCCAGGAGGACGGCGGCGGCAGCGGGGGCAGCGGCGACGGCGGCGCCCCGCGGCCGCCCGAGCCGCGCAGCCGCTTCACCCTGTGGTTCGCCATCCTCCTGCTCGCCGGCGGCACCGGCGGGGTCGGCTGGCTGACCTACAATATGCAGCAGGACCTGCGCCAGGCCCGGCAGCAGTTCGAGCGCCTCGACGAGATCAACGCCGAGGTGGAGCAGGCCCTGGGCCGCGTCGAGGAGCAGGCCGAGGCGGCCCAGGCCCAGGACTACGGCGAGGAGCTCCAGGCCCTGCGCAGCCGGCTGGGCGAGGTCGCGTCGCGCAGCGAGTCGACGGCCAGCACCGTGGCGAGCCTCGAGGAGCAGCTCGGCGCCTCCCCGGACGGCCAGCGGCTGAGCGAGCTCCAGTCGCGCCTCGAGTCCACCGCCGAGGCCGTCTCGGCGCTCCAGGAGCGGGTCGCCACGCTCGCCGAGCAGCAGGGCGGCGGCGGCGTCGGCGAGGAGCAGCTGCAGGGGCTGCGGGAGCAGCTCAGCGGCCAGATCGACGAGCTCGCCGCCAGCCAGGAGCAGATCCGCAGCCGGCTCGAGAAGCTCGGCGCCCGCGACCCCGCCGAGGAGCAGAGCTGGGTGAAGGCGGAGGCCGGCTACCTGGCGCAGATCGCCATCGACCGGGTCCGCCACCACCACGACGTCGACTCGGCGCTGGCGGCGCTGCGCGACGCCGATGAGCTCCTCGCCCAGCTCGGCGGCCAGGGGATCGAGGAGCGCAAGGCCGTCGGCCAGGCCATCGACGCCCTGCTCGACTACTCGGGCCCGGAGACCGGGGAGATCCGCCAGCGGATCGTCGCGCAGATCGAGGGGATCGACCAGCTCTCCCTCGGCGCCCGCCCCGACGCCGAGGACGCGCCGCAGCTCCCCGAGCTCCAGGCCGAGGGCGAGAGCGACAGCGGCTGGCAGAAGGCCGCCAACCGGGTCTGGGAGCGCCTGCAGAAGGGCCTCGGCGACCTGGTGCGCATCCAGCGCGAGGGCGACGCCGCGCAATTCCTCCCGCCGGAGCAGCGCTACTTCCTGCGCGAGAACCTCCGGCTGCAGCTCGAGGGCGTGCTCCTGGCGCTGTCGAGCGGCAACCCCGAGGCCTACCGCAGCGGCCTCGAGCGAGCCGCGGCGTGGGTCCAGGACCACTTCGACAGCGAGGATCCCGCCGTGGCCAAGGCCGTCGAGGAGCTGAACGCGCTGGCGGAGGAGCCGATTACGCACGATCCGCCGGAAATCGCCCCTACCCTTGAACCAGTGAAGCCGTTCTGACCATGCGCCGCCTGTTCCTGTACCTCGTCACCCTCGCCGGCGCCGTCGTCGTGGCGCTGTACTTCCACCAGCAGCAGGGCTACATCCTGCTCGCCGCCGGCCCGTGGCGCATCGAGATGAGCCTGCTCTTCTTCGCGGTGCTCCTCGGGCTCGCCATCCTGCTGCTCTTCCTCGCCCTGCGGCTCGGCGGCAAGCTGCTCAGCGTGCCGAGCACGCTGCTGGGCTGGCGCAAGCGCCGCCGCTACGAGGCGGCGCGCACCGAGCTCAACAGCGGCCTGCTGCGCTTCACCGAGGGCGACTTCGCCAGCGCCGAGCAGCAGCTGATGCGCAGCGCCCGGCGCAGCGAGGCGCCGCTGGTCAACTACCTGACCGCCGCCATGGCCGCGCAGCGGCGCGGCTCCCGCGACGCCCGGGACCGCCACCTGAGCGTCGCCGAGGAGGAGTGCCCCCACTCGCGGGTCGCCGTGCACCTGCTCCAGGCCCAGCTGCAGAGCGAGGCCGGGCAGTGGGAGCAGGCCCAGGCCACCCTCAACGCCCTGCTCGACGAGGAGCCCCGGCACCGCCGCGCCCTCGAGCTCATGGTCTCCTGCTGCCGCGCCCTCGGCGACTGGGAGCGCCTCGAGGCCCTGCTGCCGCGCATCGAGCGCCAGGGGATCGTCCCCAAGTCCGAGCAGCAGGAGCTCAACCGCTGGGTGGCGCGCGAGCGCCTCGCCCGCGCCGCCGGCGCGGGGGCCAACGCCCTCGAGAAGGCCTGGAGCGACCTGAGCCGGCCCGTCCGGCGGGATCCGGACGTCATCGGCGTCTACGCCGACGGCCTCATCACCCAGGGCCAGGAGGCCGAGGCCGAGGAGCTCATCCGCCGCCAGCTCCAGAAGAGCTGGGATATCGGCCTGCTCCGGCGCTTCGCCACCCTCCCCGCCGCCTCCGGGCAGGGCTACCTCGAGCGCCTCGGGCAGGTCGAGGAGTGGCTCAAGGGCCGCGGCGACGACCCCGAGCTGCTCTACGTCGCCGGGCTCCTCTCCCTGCGCGCCGAGCGCTGGGACCAGGCCCGGCAGTACCTCCAGGCCGCCGTCGACCAGGCCGCCCGGCCGGAGTTCGTGCGCGCCCTGGCGGCGCTGCAGGAGCGCTGCGGCGACTACGCCGCCGCCCTCGGCAACTACCGGCTCGCCATGGAGCTCGCCGGCCCGGAGGGCGCCGTGCCGGACCTGCCCGGCCTGCCGCAGCCGGGCGCCCCCCGCGCCCGGCTGCGGCAGGCCG